>WHUE01000013.1 GCA_009377375.1 Alphaproteobacteria bacterium
TCAGCAGGAGAAGCGTGGCGAACAGCGTCGGCACATTCTGTTCGACGGCTATGTTGAACAGCCGAACCAGCCCGAATATGCGGCCATGGCCGAAGCCGTAGGTCATGACCAGGCCGAGTCCGTGGGCGATCAGCAGGAACGCGAGGATTCCGCACAGCGCAATGGCGACTCGTTTCGGGCTCGCGGACAGGCTGGTCACGGATTTTTCACATGAAGTGGTCCGAAAAACGCGTCGCTCCCGACGCTCTGCAAAATCCGGATGGGACATCGTGACGCGTGACCGGATGCCCTGACTTAATTCTGTAATATTTGGGAGCGACCGCTATCCGATCAAGGGAGCAGCAGGGAACGACGCCGCCTGCCGCGTGCTCCGCTCATCGGGGGACGGCGGGTCAGAAGCCGCGCGCCACGGCGAAATCGACGGATTCGAGCAGGGCCTGCTTGTGTTCGCCGTCGGGAAACGGGCGCAGCGCCTCGGCGGCGCGGACGGCGTAGTCGCGGGCGCGGTCGACGGTGGCGCGCAGCGCGCCGGTCTGTTCCAGCAGGTTCACCGCGCGGCGGAAATCGCCCTTCTTCTGCTCCAGATCCTCCAGCGTGCGGCGCCAGAACGCCCTGGCTTCCTCGTCGGCGGCGCGGAAGGCGAGCACGATGGGCAGGGTGATCTTGCCCTCGCGGAAATCGTCGCCCACGGTCTTGCCCAGCGTCGCCTGGCGGGCGGAGTAGTCCAGCACGTCGTCGATGAGCTGGAACGCCATGCCGAGATTGTGGCCGAAGGATTCGAGCGCGAGGCGCTCCGCCTCCCGCCGGTCGTTCACCACGGCGCCGATCTCGCAGGCGGCGGCGAACAGCTTGGCGGTCTTGGCGCGGATGACCTCCAGATAATCCTCTTCCAGCGTCTCGGTGTCGTTGGCGGTCACCAGCTGGTGGACCTCGCCCTCGGCGATGACGCTGGAGGCACGCGAGAGAATGCGCAGCACCTCCAGCGATCCGTCCGCCACCATCAGCTCGAAGGCGCGCGCGAACAGGAAGTCGCCGACCAGCACGCTGGACTTGTTGCCCCACACGGCGTTGGCGGTGGCCGCGCCGCGCCGCAGGTCGCTCTCGTCGACCACGTCGTCGTGCAGCAGCGTGGCGGTATGGATGAATTCGACGCAGGCGGCGAGGCCCACATGCCGCGTGCCCCCGTAGCCGCAGAGCCTTGCGGCGCTGAGGGTCAGCATCGGCCGCAGCCGCTTGCCGCCCGCGGCGATGATGTGGCCGGCGAGCTGCGGGATCAGCAGCACCGGGCTCTGCATCTGCTCGAGGATCACCGCGTTCACCTGCGCGAGATCGGCGGCGGTCAGTCCCACCAGCCGGTCCAGCGACGGGGGCTTTATTTCTTCACGCTTCTCGTTCAGGTTGACGATTGCGCTCACGGCGACGTCTCGATTCTGGATTCGGCGGCAGGGAGCGTGAAACATAGAGCAACGCCCGGCGCGGTCAAGGACCCCGGCCCGCCGCGGACAGTTTGTCACGCCGATCCAACGGGGGCAGGGCGAGCGGGCGATGAAGGAGCTGGTGCGCACCAACGACCCGGTCCTGCTGTCTTTCCTGCAGGCGCTGCTGCACGACGCGGGAATCGAGGCCATCGTGTTCGACACCCATACCAGCATCCTGGAAGGCAGCGCGGGCGCGATCCCGCGCCGGCTCATGGTGATCGCCGACGACTACGGCCCGGCGCGCGCGCTGATCGAGCAGGCCGGGCACGGGCAGGAGCTTGTCTGAGCCCGCCCCCGGCGTGACCGAGGACCGGCTGCTCGGCGGCCGGCTGACGCTGCGCCAGCCGCGCGACGGATTCCGTGTCGCCGTCGATACCGTGCTGCTGGCCGCCGCCGTGCCGGCGCAGGAGGGCGAGCGCGTGTTCGAGCCCGGCGCGGGCGTCGGCGCCGCCGCGCTGTGCCTCGCCGCCCGCGTGGCGGGGGTGCGCGTCGCCGGGATCGAGCCGCAGGCCGATCTGGTGCGGCTGGCGGGCGAGAACGCCCGGCTGAACGGGATGCAGGGCGCGGTCGACATCATGATCGGGGCGGTCGGCGGCGCGCTGCCGCCGCGTCTCGGCGGCCAGTTCGACCACGTCATGGCCAACCCGCCATTTCTGGAGGAGGCGCGCGCCCAGCGCCCGCGCAACGACGCCCGCGCCGCCGCGCATGTGGAAGGGGAGGCGGGGCTCGCCGACTGGGTTGCCTGCGCCGCCGGCGCGCTGCGGCGCGGCGGCACGCTGACCCTGATCCACCGGGCCGACCGGCTGAATGCGGTGCTGGCCGCGCTCGGCGGCGGGTTCGGCGAGATCGTCGTCTATCCGTTCTGGCCGCGCGCCGGACAGGCGGCGCGGCGCTTCGTCCTGCGCGCCGTGAAGGGATCGCGCGCGCCGCTGATCCTCGCCGCCGGCATGACGCTGCACGAGGCGGACGGCAGCGGCTTCACGCCCGAGGCGGACGCGGTGCTGCGCGGCGCGGCGCTGGAGATATGAGCGGCAGGAATCGCCCCGCCGTTTCCGGCGGGCGCGAACCGCGGACAGGCCGCCGGCGTGTTTCGGAGGCGCCCCATGGCCACCCGGATGCTCAGCGGGGCGTATCGTCTTCCAGCAGAGAGATCGTATAGTGCAGCCATGACGTTGGACGATTTCACCGCCTGGTGCCGTGCCCGGCTTGCCCGGCTGCCGATCCGCGCGTTCCGCGACCCCGCGCCGGTGGTCAGCGTGCTGCGGCTTTCCGGTGTGATCGGGCGCATCGGCCCCGCCGGGTCCGGCATGACGCTCGCGGGGATGGAGCGCGCCATCGAGCGCGCCTTCCGCGGCGGCAGGCTGAAGGCGGTGGCACTGGCCATCAACTCGCCCGGCGGCGCGCCGGTGCAGGCCTCGCTGATCGCCCGGCGCATCCGCGCGCTTGCCGAGGGGAAGGAGCTGCCGGTGATCGCCTTCGCCGAGGACGTCGCGGCGTCGGGCGGCTACTGGCTCGCCTGCGCGGCGGACGAGATTTACGCGGACGAGAGCTCGGTGATCGGTTCCATCGGCGTGGTCTCCAGCGGTTTCGGCTTTCCGGATCTGCTGGCCCGGGCCGGGGTGGAGCGGCGGGTGCATTCTTCCGGCCGGCGCAAGGCGATGCTGGACCCGTTCCGGGCGGAGGAGCCCGAGGACGTCGCCCGGCTGCACTCGATCCAGGCCGACATCCACGAAAGCTTCAAGCGCCACGTGCGGCTGCGCCGCGGCGACCGGTTGACCGCGCCCGAATCCGAGCTGTTCGAAGGCGACATCTGGACCGGCAGCCAGGCGCTGGCGCTGGGGCTGATCGACGGCATCGGGGATGTGCGCGGCGTGCTCCGCGAACGGTTCGGCGAGCGGGTGAAACTGCGCCCCGTTTCCGTGCGCGTCAGCCCGCTGGCCCGGCTGTTCGGACGCGGGCGGGGCGGGGCGGCGGCCGAGGGCGCAAATGCGGTGATCGCCGCGCTGGAAGACTGGGCCCGCTGGCGCCGTTTCGGGCTTTAGCCGACGCGGTGGCGGGCGCGGGGGCCGGAACCCATGTGGTGTGGGCGCCCGGCCCGCCTCGCGATCTCAGAATATCCGGTCGACAGGCAGCCCCAGCGCCATGCTGCCGGTGTACTCGGCCTGCGCGCCCGACCGCAGCGGATGATAGCGGGCGGCCTGAATATCGCGGAACCTCCTTTCCAGACCGGCAGAACGATAGAACCCGGCGCCTCCCGCCAGTTCCATCGCATGTTCGACAGCCGCAATGGCGTGTCGCGCCACCAGCTGCCGCCCGATCATCACGCTGTTGATGGTTTCCGCCGACGGCGTGTCGAGGCGAACGGCCGCCAGCATGAACTCGTGCGCCAGCCGCGCCGCCGTCAGCTCCGTCTCCATGCGCCCGGTGAGGCCGATCGCGTGCGGGTCGGGTGTCTTCCGCTGGGCGAGGCCGATCGCGATGTCTCGTGCGCTCTCAGCCACGCCCAGATAGACCGCGTATATGAGCGGGAACGCGATCGTGCCGATAAGGTGAAAACCCGCATTCCATTCGCCCGCAGGGCGCCTCATGGCCACTGCGGCCTCCGGCACGACATGGCCATCGATCTGCACATCGTGCGAGCCGGTTCCGCGCATGCCGAGCGCGCGCCAGGTGTCGAGCACCTTCACATGCGGGGAAGTCATGGGAATGCCGAAATGCAGCACCGCCGGCGGTTCGCCATCCGTCTCGAGCACTGCCCCGGTCATCAGGACATCGCCCGTAGGGGCGCCCGAGGTAAATATCTTGCGCGCGGCGATGCGGTAGCCGCCCTCCACCTTTTCCGCTTTGCCGGAGCCTGCTATCCAGTCCGACCCGCCGCTCGAAAGCAGGAGGATGCGCTCGCCGGCAATCCGCTTCAAAAGCGGCTCGACGGCGGCCGCCTTCTGGTGCTTCCATCGCCAGGCCGGAACGGCGACCTGATGGGTGTGCATCGCGAAGGCGAGCCCGGTGGAGCCGCAGTGATAGGCCAGCATTCGCAGCATGGCTGCCAGTTCGTCGACGTCGGCTCCTCCGCCTCCCAGCTCGCGCGGCACGCCCGCCTCCACGAGACCGGATGTTTTCAGCAGCGCCATGTTGTCCGCGACGTACCTGTCTTCATCGGTCGATGCGTTGGCGCGCTCGGCCAGTATCGGACCCAGGCCGCGCGCGATCTCGGCTGCACTGCGCGTCGCAGTCTTCAACGCTGAAGTCGTGCTCATGACAATCTCCCTTTCGAGCCTGAACCGGCTGAATGCCGGCAAGGGGCGATCATCGCGCGGCGTTACGCACCTCTCCAGTCATCGAAGTGTATCGAGGTGCGGGGGAGACGCGCCGGGGGCTATGCGCCGCCCGCGTCGGGGATGACGTCCCAGTTCCGATCCACTACAATATCTGTACTCCTTGTCCGATCGGACCTTTATTTATCGGTCTTGCCGGCTTCGGGGGAACGTCATGTCCAAACGTCAGGATCTAGGGAGCTACGGCCAGTTCTGCCCGGTTGCGATGGCGGCGGAAGTCCTCTGCTCGCGCTGGACCCTGCTGGTTCTCCGCGAACTGCTCTGCGGCACCACGCGGTTCAACGACCTGCGGCGCGGCGTGCCGCTCATGTCGCCCACTCTCCTCTCCAAGCGGCTGAAGGAGCTTGAGAAGGCGGGGGTGATCGCGGCCGTGCCGACCGCTCAGCCGGGGGTCTTCGAGTACAGGCTGACCGAGGCGGGCGAGGATTTGCGCCCTGTCGTCATGTCCTTCGGCAGCTGGGGGCAGCGTTGGGTGGAATCCTCGCTGTCGCTCAGGAATCTCGATCCTTCGCTGCTGATGTGGGACATGCGGCGCCGCCTGGACGTGACGCCGTTGCCGCTGCGGCGATGCGTCATCAATTTCCTTTTCCCGGAGGTCAACTCCGCCAAGCGTTCCTGGTGGCTGGTCGTGGACGGCGGCAGCGTCGATCTGTGCGCAACCAACCCCGGATTCGATATCGATCTGTTCGTGCGCAGCTCGCTCAGAAGCATGACGGCCGTCTGGATGGGCGTCTCCACTGTGCAGAAGGAGATCGAGGCCCGCCAGATCGAGCTGATCGGCGACAAGGATCTCGCCCATTCGATGCAGCAATGGCTGGGGCTCAGTCTCTTCGCGAAGGAAAAATCCCGCGTCTCGCCCTGACCGCGTGCCATACCGGCCTCCGGAGTTCGGCGTTCCACGCCCCGCCGAAATCCGGTAGAACCGGTTTCATGCTCGGATTCAGCCTCCCGAAACTCATCGTGCTCGCCCTGATCGTCTGGGGCGTCTGGTACGCTTTCAAGCTGGTGGCGCGCCGCAACAGGCTGCGCACGCGCGAGGCCGCGCGGGAGGCGGAGGCCGCGCCGCGCCCCGCCATCGAAGACATGACCAAATGCCCCGCCTGCGGCACCTTCGTCCCGGCCGCCGGCGCCCGGGACTGCGGCCGGAAGGGGTGCCCGTTCCCGGTCTGACCCGCGCAATCCCGCACGACTTGGTCACATGCGGGTTTCTTGACCCCCGGGCAGGGCGCCGCGTATGTTTCGCGCGCGAATTCGCGGTCCGGAGCTCCGATGAACGATTCCAGCAATCGTGACAACGCCTTCCAGAATCTGATTCTCCGGTTGCACGATTACTGGAGCCGTCAGGGCTGTGCGATCCTGCAGCCCTATGACATGGAGGTGGGCGCGGGCACGTTCCATCCGGCGACGACGCTGCGCGCGCTGGGACCCGACCCGTGGCGCGCCGCCTATGTGCAGCCCTCGCGCCGCCCGGCCGACGGGCGCTACGGCGACAATCCCAACCGGCTGCAGCACTACTACCAGTACCAGGTGATCCTGAAGCCGTCGCCCGCCGACAGCCAGGATCTCTATCTGAAGAGCCTGGAGGCGCTGGGCATCGACGCGTCGGTCCACGACATCCGCTTCGTCGAGGACGACTGGGAAAGCCCGACCCTGGGCGCGGCCGGTCTCGGCTGGGAGGTCTGGTGCGACGGCATGGAAGTCACCCAGTTCACCTATTTCCAGCAGGTCGGCGGCATCGAATGCGATCCGGTCGCGGTGGAGCTGACCTACGGGCTGGAGCGGCTGGCGATGTACATCCAGGGCGTGGAGAACGTCTACGACCTGGATTTCAACGGGTTTGGGCTGAGCTACGGCGATGTGTTCCTGCGCAACGAGCGTGAGCAGTCGGCCTATAATTTCGAACACGCGACGGTGGACCGGCTGCGTACCCAGTTCGGCTACGCCGAGGACGAGTGCCGCAAGTTGCTCGACGCCGGGCTGGCGCTGCCGGCTTATGACCAGTGCATCAAGTCCAGCCACCTGTTCAACCTGCTGGACGCGCGCGGCGCGATCAGCGTGACGGAGCGCCAGGCCTTCATCGGCCGGGTCCGGGGGCTGGCGCGGGGCTGCTGCGAGGCCTGGCTTGCCGGCGCTGCCGTCGCCGGCGGGGGCTGAACGATGCAGCTCCTGCTGGAACTGCTTTCCGAGGAAATTCCCGCCCGCATGCAGCCGCGTGCCGGCGAGGATCTGAAGCGGCTGGTCTCGGAGGCGCTGACCGTCGCGGGCGTGGGCTTCGACGCGGCGACCGCTTATGCCGGCCCGCGCCGCATTGCGCTCGTGGTCGACGGTCTCCCCGAATCGCAGAAGGACACGGTGGAGGAAAGACGCGGGCCGCGGGCCGACGCGCCGATGCAAGCGGTTCAGGGCTTCGCTGGAAGCTTGGGGATACCTCCGATACAAGGCAAACAGATCCACGATGCGGACTTGGGCAGCAAGCCAGGAGAAAAAATAGAATTCGATAATATTATATTTGAATCTAGAACAACTGAGAATGGGAAATTTTATTTTTCTGTCGTTGAACGAAAGGGTTGCAAGACAATTGACGTCTTAGGGGGGCTCCTTGGCGACGTCATTAAAAAGATGACTTGGCCAAAATCCATGCGCTGGGGTAACGGGCAGTTGCGTTGGGTGCGGCCGCTTAAAGGAATATTGGCTCTTCTTGACGGAGATGTAGTTCCGTTCGCAATCGATACGGTTGCGCCAGATGTCGAATTTGATCCCAGCATGGGGAGCCTGGAGGATAGTTATTCAAAAGACTACCAAGAAAAATTTGGCACCATAGTCGCCGGCAACCAGACCCGCGGGCACCGCTTCCATTCCCCCGACGCGTTCGAGGTCGGCTTCTTCAAGGATTATGCCGCTACGCTGCACCGCAACAAGGTGATTGTCGACGCGGCGGAGCGCAGCGCGATCATCCGCGAGGATGCCAAGAAGCTCGCCGAGGACGCCGGGTTCCGGCTGCGCCGCGACCATCCGCTCCGCGCGGAAGTCGCCGGGCTGGTCGAATGGCCGGTCTGCCTGATGGGCAGGATCGATCCGGCGTATATGGCGCTGCCGGACGAGGTGCTGATCACCTCGATGCGCACCCATCAGAAATACTTCGCGGTGGAGACCGCGGATGGCCGGCTCGCGCCGCATTTCGTCGTCGTCGCCAATATCGAGGCCGCCGACGGCGGCGCCGCCATCGTGGCCGGCAACGAGCGCGTGCTGCGCGCGCGGCTCGCCGACGCGAAGTTCTTCTGGGACCAGGACCGGAAGGTGACGCTGGAGGACCGCGTGGCCGCCCTGGCCGACGTGGTGTTCCACGCGAAGCTCGGCACGCTGGCGGAGAAGGTCGCGCGCGTCGAGGAGCTGGCGAGCGGGCTGATCGTCCACGTCCCGGGCGCGGAGCTGGAGCCGGTGCGCCGTGCCGCGACCCTGGCCAAGGCGGATCTGACCACCGCGATGGTGGGCGAGTTTCCCGAGCTTCAGGGCGTGATGGGCCGCTACTACGCGCTCGAGGAAAACGAACCGCCGGAGGTCGCCGAGGCCGTTGCGCGGCATTACTCCCCGACGGGGGCGGGCGACGACTGCCCGACCGCGCCGGTCACGGTCGCCGTCGCGCTGGCCGACCGGCTGGACACGCTGGCCGGGTTCTGGGCCATCGGCGAGACGCCGACGGGATCGCGCGACCCCTACGCGCTCCGCCGCGCGGCGCTGGGCGTCATCCGGCTGGTGCTGGAGAACAGGCTGCGCCTGCCGCTGCGCGAAGCCTTCGCCGAAGCGTTGCGGCGCTACCCCGAGGCAGTGCGCGCCGGTCGCGACGCGGAGATCGTCGACGGGCTGCTGGAGTTCTTCATCGACCGGATGAAGGTGCACCTGCGCGACAAAGGGGTGCGTCACGATCTGGTCGCCGCGGTTTTCGCGCTGGACGGACAGGACGATTTGCGCCTCATCGTCGACCGCGTCGAGGCCTTGCAGGATTTTCTCGAGGGAGAGGACGGCCGGAACCTGCTCTCCGCCTACCGCCGGGCCGCCAACATCGTGGCGATCGAGGAAAAGAAGGACGGCCGCGCCTATGATGGCGACGTGCGCGCGGACCTGTTGCAGCAGGCGGAGGAAAGCACGTTCTACAGGCACGTGGACGAGGTCCTCTCCGCGGCCGCCGAGGCGATGTCGGCGGAGGATTTTCGCGGCGCGATGACGTCGATGGCGACGCTGCGCGGGCCTGTTGACGCATTTTTCGACAAGGTTACGGTCAATGCCGACGATCCCGCGCTGCGTGAAAACAGGCTGATGCTGCTGTCGCGGTTCCGTTCGGCGCTCAATCGTGTGGCGGATTTCAGCCGTATCGAAGGCAGGCAGGAATGACGAAGAACAAATGGGTCTACAGCTTCGGCGACGGCAAGGCCGAGGGCAGCGCATCGATGCGCGAACTGCTCGGCGGTAAGGGCGCTAACCTGGCGGAGATGGCGAGCCTCGGTCTGCCGGTGCCGCCCGGCTTCACCCTGACCACCGACGTCTGCACCGCCTTCTACGAGAACGACCGCAAATATCCCGACGGGCTGGAGGCCGAGGTCGCTGCCGCGCTCACCGCCGTCGAGAAGACCGTGGGCGCGAAGTTCGGCGACGCCTCAATGCCGCTGCTGGTCAGCGTGCGCTCCGGCGGCCGCGTATCGATGCCGGGGATGATGGACACCGTCCTGAATCTCGGGCTGAACGACGGGACGGTCGAGGGGCTGGCCCGGCGGTCGGAGGACGAGCGCTTCGCCTGGGACAGCTATCGCCGCTTCATTCAGATGTACGGCGACGTGGTGCTCGGGGTGGAGCATCACCATTTCGAGGAGCTGCTGGAGGACCACAAACTCGCCGCCGGCTATACGCTCGATACCGAGCTTTCAGCCGACGACTGGAAGGAAGTCGCCGCCGCCTTCAAGGAGAAGGTTGCGGACGAGCTGGGCGCGCCGTTTCCGCAGGACCCGCAGGAGCAGCTCTGGGGCGCGATCGGCGCCGTGTTCGGCAGCTGGATGAACCAGCGCGCCGTGACCTACCGGCGTCTCCACGACATTCCGTCCGACTGGGGCACCGCGGTGAGCGTGCAGGCGATGGTCTTCGGCAACATGGGCGACGACTGCGCCACCGGCGTCGCCTTCACCCGCGACCCGTCGACCGGCGAGAACGTGTTCTACGGCGAATACCTGGTCAACGCGCAGGGCGAGGACGTCGTTGCCGGAATCCGCACGCCCCAGAACCTGACCGTCGCCGCGCGGAAGGCTCAGGGCTCCGACCTGCCGGCGATGGAAGAGTCGATGCCGGAGGTGTTCGGGCAGCTCTGCGCGGTGCGCGCGAAGCTGGAAACGCATTTCCGGGACGTGCAGGACATCGAGTTCACCGTGCAGCAGAAGAAGCTCTGGATGCTGCAGACCCGGTCGGGCAAGCGCACCGCCAAGGCCGCGCTCAAGATCGCCTGCGACATGGTCGAGGAAGGTGTGCTCACCCGCGAGGAGGCCGTCGCACGGATCGATCCGGGCTCGCTCGACCAGCTCCTGCATCCGACCCTGGACCCGAAGGCCGAGCGCATCCTGATCTGTCACGGCCTGCCGGCGTCGCCCGGCGCGGCGTCGGGCAGGGTGGTGTTCAACGCGGACGACGCCGAAAAGGCGGCGGTCAAGGGCGAGGACGTCATCCTGGTGCGCATCGAGACCAGCCCCGAGGACATCCACGGCATGCACGCCGCGCGCGGCATCCTCACCAGCCGGGGCGGCATGACCAGCCACGCCGCCGTGGTGGCGCGCGGCATGGGCACGCCCTGCGTCGCCGGCGCCGGCGAGCTGCGCATCGACTACGCCACCGGCGTCATGACCAACGGCCGCGGCGACACGATCCGCGCCGGCGACCTGATCACCATCGACGGCGCGGCCGGCGATGTGATGGCGGGCGCCGTGCCGACGCTGCCGGCGGAGCTGTCGGGCGAATTCGCGACGATCATGAAATGGGTCGACGAGATCCGGACCATGGGGGTGCGCGCCAATGCCGAGACGCCGGAGGACGCGCGCACCGCCATCCGCTTCGGCGCCGAAGGCATCGGGCTGAGCCGCACCGAGCACATGTTCTTCGAGGCGGAGCGCATCGTCGCCGTGCGCGAGATGATCCTGGCTGAGAGCGAGGACGGGCGTCGTGCCGCGCTGGCCAAGCTGCTGCCGTTCCAGCGCCAGGATTTCATCGACCTGTTCCGCATCATGGAAGGCCGGCCGATCACCATCCGTTTCCTCGATCCGCCGCTGCACGAGTTCCTGCCGCATACCGAACAGGAATTCGCCGAGGTCGCCGCCGCCATCGGCGCGACGGCCGAGGCGGTGCGCCTGCGCGCGAACCAGCTGCGCGAGACCAACCCGATGCTCGGCCATCGCGGTTGCCGCCTCGCCATCACCTTTCCGGAGATTCCGGAGATGCAGGCGCGCGCGATATTCGAGGCCGCCGCGGAGGTGGTCGCCAAGGATGGCATCGCGGTCAGTCCGGAGATCATGATTCCCCTGATCGCCACCTGCCGCGAGTTCGATATCCTCAAGGCGGTCGTCGACCGCGTCGCCGCCGAGGTGCAGGCGGAGAAGGGCGTCGAGCTCACCTGGCTCACCGGCACCATGATCGAGCTGCCCCGCGCCTGCCTTCAGGCCGAGGCGATCGCACAGTCGGCCGAGTTCTTTTCCTTCGGCACCAACGACCTGACGCAGACGACGTTCGGCCTGTCGCGCGACGACTCCGGCAGCTTCCTCGGCGATTACGAGCGCGCCGGCATCTTCGAGCGCGATCCTTTCGTCACCATCGACGAAGACGGCGTCGGCGAACTGGTTCGCATCGGCTGCGAGCGCGGACGCAAGGGCCGCCCGAAGATCAAGCTGGGCATCTGCGGCGAGCATGGCGGCGATCCGCTGTCCGTCGCCTTCTGCCACCGCGTCGGGCTCGACTACGTCTCGTGCTCGCCGTATCGCGTGCCGATCGCCCGGCTTGCGGCGGCCCAGGCGGCGCTGAAGGGCAGGGGCTGACCCAGCGCGCGGTCACCGCACGGGGCAATCCTTCTTCGTGCGAGGGTTCCCATCCGGCGAGAATTGTCGTTCGATGGGCCATCGACGCAAGGGCCGGGTCAGGTATTGTCGCCCGCCAGCGTCCTTGCGGTGCGGATGCCAATCGGGGCGCCGCCATGGGGACGGTTTCCGAAAACGCCATAAGGCGGGGAACCGTAGGGTGAAGGCGTTATGACGTTTCGGGCAGGGATGTGCTTGTTTCTGTCTGCGCTGTTCCTGTCCGCGCCGGCGGAGGCGCAGCCCGTGGAGCCCGGCGTCGGCGCCGCCGACTGGGCAGCCGGCCTTGCGCTCGCCGCGTTGCTGGGTGCGGCGGCCGTCGGCGGGCTCTGGCTCCTGTGGAGCCGGCGCGCCGGCCGCACGCTGAAGGAAAGCGAAAGCCGTTTCCGCGTGCTGATGGATGCCTCTCCCGACGGCATCCTGGTCCATCAGGACGACACCGTTGTCTACGCCAACGCCGCCATGGCCGACATGCTGGGTTACGACTCGCCGGAGGAGATCGTCGGCCTCGGCGCATATGAGTTCATTCCGCCGGAAGAACGCGAAGAGACCGCCGCCCGCCGTGCGCGGCGGGAAGCGGGCGAGACCGTCGGGCTGTTCGAGAGCCGGATCGTGCGGCGCGACAGAGTCCAGGTCGAGTCGGAGCGGTCGGGTGCCCTCACGACCTGGAACGGACGTCTCGCCCATCTGCTGCTGGTGCGCGACATTTCCGGGCGCAAGGCCGGGGAGTTCGTGCGCGAGCAGTTCCTCGACGCGCTCGAACACCTGCCCAGCGCCGTCGCCCTGTTCGATGCGGAGGAGCGCCTGGTCGCCTGGAACAGCCGCTTCTCCCGCATGCCCGAGGCAGCCAGGCCTCTTCTGCGGCGCGGCGCCACCATGGAGGAAATCCTGCGCGGCCGCGCCGCGTGCGGCGATGCGCCGGCGGAAGCGCTGCAGTCGCCGGAAGCGGCCGAGGCGTGGGTCGCGGCGCGGATGGAGCTTTTCCGCAACAAGTCCGGCCCGTTCGAGATGTTCATGCGCGGAGAGTGGCGGCTCGCGCTGAACGAGCGGCTGCCCGACGGCGGCACGGTGCTGATTTCATCCGACATCAGCGCGCTCAAGGCGCGCGAACAGGCGCTGCGGGAAAGCGAGGCCCAGTTCCGCGGCGTGTTCGAAGCGAGCGGCTCGGGCATCGTGCTGATCGACAACCGCGTCGGATACGTGCGCGTGAACCGCGCCTTCTGCGACTTCGTCGGTTACGAGGAGTACGAGTTGGTCGGCATGGCGCCCTCCGATTTCGCCCTGCCGGAGGATGCGGAGCGCGTGAAGTCGCGCGTGACGGCGGTGCTGAACGGCGAGATTTCGGGCTACCAGGACGAGCGCCGCTACGTTCACCGCAGCGGCCAGCTGCGATGGGCGCTGGTCACCGTGCGTGCGATAGAGACCGAAGGCGACCGGCGCATGTTCGTCGGCATCGTTCAGGACATCACCGCCCGCAAGCGCACGGAGCAGGCACTGGTCGCCAGCGAAGCCCGGTTCCGCAGCGTCTTCGAGGCCGGCGGCGCGGGGATCAACCTCGTCGGCACGGACAGACGCTTCATCGCGGCGAACCGGGCGTTCTGCGAGTTCACCGGATACTCCGAGGAAGAGCTGAGGGCGATGACGCCTGTCGCTCTCGCCGTCCCCGACGAGCAGGAGGCCCTGGCGGAGCGGCTCCAGGCCATGAGGAGCGGGACCAGGAGCGGCTATGAGCTGGAGCGTCGCTACGTTCACAGGAGCGGCCGCATTCTTTGGGGCGTGGCCTATATTTCCGTCCTGACGCAGGCGGACCCGGACGAAACCGTCATCATCAGCGTCGTCCAGGACATCACCGCGCGCAAGCAGATGGAAGAGGCGCTGACGCTCAGCGAGGCCCGCTTCAGGGATTTCGCCGAGGCGACGTCGGACTCCTTCTGGGAGATGGGAACGGATTTCCGGTTTTCCTGGCTTTCGGAAGGCCGGGACCAGTTCGGCGGTTTCGCCACGTCGGATTGGATCGGCCGGTCGCGCTGGGATCTCGCGGATCCGGAAGATCTGCGTACCCATGCGCATAAATGGGCCGATCACCGCGCCGATCTGGAGGCCCATCGTCCGTTCCGCGACTTTCAGTACCCCGCCCGCGCTCCGGACGGGCGCCTGCGGTATCTCTCGGTGAGCGGCCGGCCGGTCTTCGCCGAGGACGGTGCGTTCCAGGGCTTTCGCGGCACCGCCACAGACATCACCGAACGCATGCAGGCGATGGAGGAGACCCGCCGGCTTTTCGATGCCATCGAGGCAATGGACGAGAGCGTGCTGCTGCTCGATCCCGACGACCTCATCGTCTACAGCAACTCCGTCTTCCGCCGGCGCAACCGGCCGATGGAATCCTATCTGGCGCCGGGCACGTCCTTCCGCGATTTCCTGCGCGTGTTCGTCCGCCGGGGCGGCGTGGTGGAGGCCGTCGGGCGCGAGGAGGAGTGGCTCCAGGAACGCATGCGGTGGCACGCCGATCCGTACGGTCGGTTCGAAATGCGGTCCTTCGACGGTACGCCGCTGCTGGTTACCGAGAAGCGGCTTGCCAATGGCGGAACGGTCATCATCGCTATGGACATCAGCACGCTGAAGCATACCGAGGCGCAGCTCGTCCAGTCGCAGAAGATGGAGGCGGTGGGCCAGCTCACCGGCGGGGTGGCGCATGACTTCAACAATCTGCTGACGGTGGTCCTCGGCAATCTGAACCTGCTGCGCGAGCGCATGAACCGCGACTCGCCGGAGTACAAGATGGTGCAGCCGGCGATCCGGGCGGCGGAGCGCGGCGCGACGCTCACCGCCCGGCTGCTGGCGTTCTCGCGCCGCCAGGCGCTGACTCCCAGCATCATCAATGCCGGCAAGGTGATCGCCGAGATGACGGCGCTGATGCGCCGCGTGCTGGGCGAGAACATCGAGATCGAAACCGTCGTCGACGGCGGGCTGTGGTCGTGCGAGGTCGACCCCACCCAGCTGGAGAACGCCCTGCTGAACATGGCGCTGAACGCCCGTGACGCCATGCCGGAGGGCGGCAAGCTGACCGTCGAGGCCGGCAACGCGCGGCTCGACGACGAGTACGCGGCCAGCCAGCTCGAGGTCTCGCCCGGCCGCTATGTCATGCTCTCCGTGACCGATACCGGGATCGGCATGTCGCCGGAGGTGCGCAGCCGCGTTTTCGACCCGTTCTTCACGACAAAGGAAGTCGGCCGCGGCACCGGGCTGGGGCTCTCGATGGTCTACGGCTTCGTCAAGCAGTCGGGCGGCCACATCGCGGTCTACAGCGAGCCCGGCGAAGGGACGACGTTCAAGATTTACCTGCCGCGCGTGATCGCCCGGGAGGACAGGTCGCGCAGCGTGGCATCCGCGCAGGGCGACGAGCGGGGACGCGGCGAGCTGGTTCTCGTGGTCGAGGACGACGCGGATGTGCGCGCCCTGACGGTGGTCATGCTGGAGGATCTGGGATACAGGGTCGTTGCTGCCGAGTCGGCGGAATCGGCGCAGGAACGTCTCGCGGCGGAACCGGACATCGCGCTGCTGCTGACCGACGTGGTGCTGCCCGGCGGCACCAGCGGCCGCACCCTGGCCGAAAATCTGGTCGAGGCCAGGCCAGGCCTTCGCGTGCTCTATATGTCGGGCTACACCGAGAACGCGATCATCCATCACGGGCGGCTGGACGAGGGCATCCAGCTTCTGCAGAAGCCGTTCCGCAGGGCGGATCTCCAGCGCAAGGTCCGCCGCGCCCTCGACCGGGGATCCGACGACGAGGCCGGCGCCTGATCCGCTTGCGGCTGTATCATGTTCTAATTGATATCCGTGTTCTCCGGCACCGGGTCGTTCCTGCCGGGCCGGTCGTAGCCCTGCTCGGCGATGATCCGGCCGCGCGTTTTCAGCGCGTCCGCCTCCAGCGAGAGTCCGTGACCCTCGACCACGCGGTTCATGAAGTTGAACAGGGCGCAGACCATGATCGCGTCGTGCAGCGCCGCCTCGTCCCAGCCGGCATCGAACACCGCCTCGGCATCCGCAGGGATCATGCGGGCGGGGCTCAGCGTCAGCTTGCGCACATAGCCGAGCACCGGCTTCAGCTTTTCATCCACCGGCGCGGCCTGCGGATCGTCCGCCAGCGACTGCAGCAGCGCCGGGTCCACGCCGAAAGCCTGCGCCGTCTGGCTGTGCACGCCGATGCAGTAGCGGCAGGCGTTGCAGGCGGACACGCAGGCGGCGATCAGCTCGCGCTCGCCGGGGCTGAAGGGCGACGGGCCGCGCATGATCGCCTCGGAAAGCTGCGGCAGGCTCCGCGCCTTGTCGGGAAAGCGTCGCCAGACATCGGACGTCGCGGCGGTTCCGGGCAGTGAGGGAAACAGCGGCACGGACTCTCCTCCTGGCTGCGGTTGCGTCAGAAACGCGTCCAGCCGGGCCTTTCCGGCGTGAGCCGGGCGTCTCCGGCCGTCAGCGTTCCGTGATCCGCCTCGGCCCGCTTCAGCGCGTCCAGTTTCATCATGGCGATGGCCGCGTTCCCGCGCACGACGCGCAGCTCGCCCACCTTGGTTTCGCCGAGGCGGATGGCGGTGTCGGGCGAGGGTGCGACGCCGTCGATGCGCACCGGCACCATGCGGTTGCGCACCAGCCCGCGCGACTTCATCCGCGCTGTGACCTCCTGTCCGACATAGCAACCCTTGTCGAAGGCGATCGCGTGCAGGTCGTCGAGCCCGGCCTCCAGCGGCAGCGCGCGGCCCACCGCCAGCTCGCGCCCCTCGGCGATGCCCAGCCCGATCCGGCGGGCGTCGTAGACGTCGTGCGGCGCGGAGTCGAATGCCTCGGGCGCGGTGTCCCTCGGCAGGCAGAGCCGTACCCCCATTCCGGCGCATCGCGGATCGACATAGGCGACGCCGCCGGAGAAGGCGCCGGCGGCGCCCTCGGCTGCCGCAAGCCCGACCGCCGCCGGCGCGTCCGCGTGGGGCAGGGCGGTCACGGCCAGCGCGGCGCTGACGTCCTCGATCGTCACGTCGGCGCGGAGCCGGTACATCGAAAGCCGCTTGACCAGCGCCTCCGCCCCCTCCGCCGCGCAGTCGAGATGCAGCGCGCCGCCGTACTCGAACACGAAGAAGTCGAACAGGGTCTTCCCCTGCGGCGTCAGCAGCGCGGCATAGACCGCGCGGTCGGCGGCGACGTCGCCGACGTCGTTGGTGATCAACCCCTGTAGGAAGCGGCGCGCGTCGTCTCCGCCCAGTGCGACGATGGCGCGGTCCTCCAGCGGGACGGCTCGTATTTCGGCCATGAGGGGGTGATGGGCTCCCTGAACCCGTTGATTCCGTTGCGGAACCATAAGGTGGTATAGCCGCGGCGGCTTGGCAAGCCGGCATGCGCAACTGTATAACCCACCGGCAAGGGGGACGTCCCGGTCCGGCGAGGCCGCGGCGCCGCCGGAAAGCGCGGGCATGAAAATCCTTTTCGTCACCTCCACCCGCATCGGGGACGCCGTCATGTCCACGGGCCTGCTGTCCCATCTGGCTTCGGCCTATCCGGGCGCCCGTTTCACCATCGCCTGCGGCCCGCTGCCGGCGCCGCTCTTCGCCGCCGTGCCGGGGGTGGACCGGGTGATCGCGATGGACAAGAAGCCGCTGGGGCGGCACTGGCTGGCGCTGTGGGCGACGACGGCGACGGAGTTCTGGGATCTGGTGATCGATTTGCGCGGCTCGGCGCTGGGCTGGCTGCTGCCCGCGCGGTCGCGCAAGGTGCTGCGTAGCCCGCGAAACAACCGGACGCACCGCGCGCGCGAGCTCGGCGCGCTGTTCGGCCTGAAGACGCCGCCCGCTCCCCATATATGGCACACGCCCGAGGCCCTGGCCGACGCGGCCCGGCTGATACCCGGCGGGGGGCCGGTGCTCGGGCTCGGCCCGACCGCGAACTGGGCGCCCAAGATCTGGCCGGCCGACCGCTTCGCCGCGCTTGCCCACCGCCTCACCGCGCCCGACGGCATGCTTCCCGGCGCGAGGATCGCCGTGTTCGGCGGTCCGGGAGAGAGCGCCGTCGCGCGGCCTTTGCTGGACGCGCTGCCGGCGGAGCGCACCGTCGATCTCGTCGGCCGTCTCGGCCTGCCGGGCGCGGCGGCGTGCCTGGCCCGCTGCGCTTTCTATATCGGTAACGATTCGGGACTGATGCACCTGGCCGCGGCCTGCGGCACGCCGACGCTGGGACTGTTCGGCCCCAGCCCGCCGGCGCGCTACGCGCCTTGGGGAGACCATGCGGCGTTCGTCGACACCGAGACGCCGTTCGAGGCGCTGGTCGGCGCGCCCGGTTTCGATCACCGGCGCGGCGACAACCTGATGCAGAGCCTGTCCGTCGAGCGCGTCGAGGCCGCCGCCAGGGCGCTCTGGCAGCGCGGGCAGGCGGCGTGACGGCGATGGCGGGATGCGTGCTGTCGGCGCTGGTGGTCGCGCATAACGAGGCGGAGCAGCTCGACGCCTGTCTCGCGACGCTCGGCTTCGCGGACGAGATCGTCGCGGTGCTCGACCGCTGCACGGACGGCTCGGCGGAGATCGCGAGACGGCGCGGCGCGCGCGTGATCGAAGGCGCATGGCCGATCGAGGGCGACCGGCGCAACGAAGGCATCGCCGCCTGCGAAGGCCGCTGGATATTCGAGGTCGATGCCGACGAGCGGGTGCCGGAGGCGCTGGGCGCCGCGGCCCGCGCGGTGGCCGAGGCGGACGGGCCCGGCGACTGGCATCTCGTGCCGGTGCACAACCATATCGGCGCGCGCCTGGTGCGCCACGGCTGGGGCGCCTCGTTCGGGCGGGGCGCGCATGCCGCGCTGTTCCGCAAGGGCGCCAAGCGCTGGGGGCGCGAACGCGTCCACCCGAAGCTCGCCTTCACCGGGCGGGAAGGCGGGCGGCTGGCCACTCCCATCGTGCACTACGTGGACCGCGACATCTCCGGGCTGATCCGCAAGCTCGACGCCTATTCGACCGCGCGCGCGAAGGACCTGCGGGAGTCGGGCGACATCGGCAGCTTCGGCCATAACGTCCGGCGCATATTCTCCCGCTTCTGGAAGTGCTATGTCGGGCGTCGGGGCTACCGCGAAGGCCCCTGTGGATTTCTCATTGCGCTGCTGGCGGGGATGTATCCGATCCTGTCCTATCTCAAGGCCCGGCTCGAGGACGAATGATGGCCGCCGTCGTGATGACCGATGACGGCATCGCCTTCGACGGCGACTCGCTGACGGCGGGTCCGCTCGGCGGGGCGGAGACCGCCTTCGCTTCGCTCGCCCAGGCGCTGGCGGCGCGCGGCCACGACGTCGTCGTTCGCAACGGCTGCATCTCGCCGATGCGGCGCGGCGGCGTGTCCTGGGCGCCGCTGTCGGAAGGAGTGCCCGACCGCTGCGATCTCTATATCGCCAACCGCAGCGACAAGCTGCTGCTGCGAGCGCCGCACGCGAGCGCCGCCGCGTTCTGGATCCACAACCCGGCGCGCTATCTGCTCAAGGCGCGCTATCTGTGGAAGCTCGCCTGGCGGCGCATGCCGATCGTGTTTTCCGGCGCGCACCATGCCGCCACCTATCCCGGCTGGGCGCCGGACGGCGGCCGCATGATCGTTCCCTACGGAATCTCCGAGGCGTTCCGGAACGCCTCGCCGCCGGACGCGCCGCCGCCGCCGCGCGCGGTGTTCACCTCCAATCCGCAGCGCGGGCTCGACTGGCTGCTCGACCTCTGGCAGCGCGCGATCCGGCCGCGCTGCGCCGGCGCGGAGCTGCATCTGTTCTCGGGCGCCGCCACCTACGGCGCGCACGGCGCGGCGCGGGAAGGGCGGATGCGGGCGGTGCTCGACCGCGCGCGCGGCATGGCCGATCAGGGCGTGGTGCTGCGAGAGCCGGTGCCGAAGGCGCAGCTCGCCGCCGAGCTCGCCGCCGCCCGGGTGCTGCTCTATCGCGGCGACGTGGGCGAGACGTTCTGCCTCGCCGTGGGCGAGGCGCAGGCCGCCGGCGTGCCTGCCGTGGTGCAGGATATCGGCTGCGTCGCCGAACGCGTGGCCGATGGCGAGACGGGCTATGTCGCCGCGGACGACGATGTCTTCGCCGACCGCGCCGTTTCGCTGCTGACAGACGACGCCCTGTGGCGGCGCATGAGCGCCGCTTCGGTCGCCCGCCAGCGCGGCTGGGGCTGGAACGAGGCCGCGGCCGCATTCGAGGAGCTGATGCCCTGATGCGCGTATTGCAGGCGATGGCGGGCGCGCCGGTCGGCGGGGCGGAAACGTTCTTCACCCGGCTCACGCTCGCGCTGCACCGCGCGGGGCTCGACCAGCATCTGCTGATCCGCCCCGACGATGCGCGCGAGGAGACGCTGCGCGCGGCCGGGCTGGGGGTTTCGACGGCCCGGTTCGGCGGACGGCTCGACATCGCCACGACCCCGCGCTTCCGCCGCGAGATCGCCGCGTTCCGTCCCGACATCGTGATGACCTGGATGAACCGGGCCACCGCGTTCTGTCCGCCCGCGGGGCGGAGGGGGCTGCCGCGCTTCGTCCATCTCGGCACGCCGCGCGGCTATTACGATGCGAAGTACTACGCGGCCTGCGACCATCTGGTGGTGACGACGGACGATCTGGTGTCGTTCTACGTCGCCGGCGGCTGGCCGGAGGACCGCATCGACAGCATCCCCAATTTCGTGCCGGAGACGCCGCCGGCGGAGCCGGCCTCGCGCGTCGCGTTCGACACCCCGGCGGACGCGCCCCTCATGCTCGCGCTGGGACGGCTGCACGTCAACAAGGGATTCGACACGCTGCTCGACGCCGTGGCGGCGCTGCCGGGGCATTTTCTCTGGATCGGCGGGGCGGGACCGGAGGAGGCCGCGCTGAAGCGCCAGGCCGAGCTGCTCCGCGTGGACGATCGGGTGCGCTTCCTCGGCTGGCAGCCGGATACGGCGCCGCTGTTCGCCGCCGCCGACGTCTTCGTCTGCTCGTCGCGTCACGAGCCGTTCGGGAATATCGTGGTCGAGGCCTGGGCCCACCGCACCCCGATCGTCGCCACGGCATCGCAGGGGCCGGGGGCGTTGATCGTCGACGGGCGGAGCGGACTGCTGGTTCCGGTCGACGACGCCGACGCGCTGGCCGTGGCGATCCGCCGCGCGGCGGGCGAGCCCGGCCTGGCGGAGAGGCTCTCCGCCGGCGGGCGCGCCGCCTGGCAGGCCGGCTATACCGAAGAGATCGTGACCGGGCGCTACCTCGCGCTGCTCGAAAGGCTGGCCGGCTGATGTGCGGGATCGCCGGCATCATGACCGCCTCGGGCGCGCCGCCGGACCGGCAGGCGATTTCCGCGATGCAGCGCGCGCTGGTCCATCGCGGCCCGGACGGCGAGGGCAGCCATTTCCGCGAAGGCGTCGGCATGGCCCAGACCCGGCTCGCCATCATCGACCTGGAGACCGGGAACCAGCCCTTCACGCTCGCCGACGGCACGGCGCTGATCGCCAATGCCGAGATCTACAACTACATCGAGCTCAAGGCGGAAATGCGGGACGTCGCCTTCGCCTCCGCATCGGACTGCGAGGTGCCGCTGCATCTCTATGCGCGCGACGGCGACCGGTTCGCCGAACGCTTGCGGGGCATGTACGCCATCGCCATTCACGACCCGGGCGCGCGGCGGCTGGTGCTGGCCCGCGACCCGTTCGGCATCAAGCAGCTCTACTACGCCGAGGGCGATTTCGGCTTCGCCTTCGCCTCCGAGCCCCAGGCGCTGATCGCCGCCGGGCTGGTGAAGCCGCGTCTGCGCGCGGACAAGGGGGCGGAGCTGCTGCAGCTCCAGTTCACCACCGGGCCGGCGACGATGTTCGAAGGCATCTGGCGCGTGCTGCCCGGCGAGACGCTGGTCGTGGAATCGGGGCGCATCGCCCGCCGGCTGCGCCGCGCCGCGCTGCCCGAGGGCGGCGAGGAGGTGCTGGGCGAGGCCGAGGCGCTGGCGCGGCTGGACGCGGCGCTGACCGACAGCGTCATGGTGCACCAGCGCTCCGACGTGCCCTACGGCATGTTCCTTTCCGGCGGGGTGGATTCGACCGCCGTGCTGGCGCTGATGGCGCGGCTCAACGACCGGCCGGTCAAGGCCTACACGGTAGGGTTCTCCGACACCCGCGCGGCGGACGAGCGCGCGCATGCCCGCGCCGTGGCCGCGGCGCTGGGCGCCAAGCATGTCGAGGTCGATTTCACCGAGCAGGATTTCTGGCGCGCGCTGCCCGGCATCGCCCGCGCGGTGGACGACCCGGTGGCGGATTACGCAGAGTTGCCGACCTGGAAGCTGGCGGAGGTGGCGAGGCGCGACGACATCAAGGTCATCCTGTGCGGCGAGGGCGGCGACGAGCTGTTCGCCGGGTATGGCCGCTACCGCGCCATGACCCGCCCGTGGTGGCGATACCGCCGCGCCATGCGCAGCCACGGCGCCGTCGAGGGGCTGGGGCTGCTGCGCGAAGAGAACCGCGAATGGCGTGCGGGCATCGCCGCCGCCGAGTCTGCCGCCGCGCTGCCGGGCCGTAGCCGTCTCCAGATCGCGCAGGCCATCGATTGCGCCGACTGGCTGGCGCACGACCTGCTGATCAAGCTCGACCGTTGCCTGATGGCGCACGGGGTGGAAGGGCGCACGCCGCTGCTCGACCCGGCGGTCGCCGAGGCGGCCTACCGGCTGCCGGCGCGGCTCAAGCTGCGCGGGCGGACGGGCAAGTACCTGCTGCGCAAGTGGCTCTCCGATACGGCGCCCGTGTCGCAGCCGTTCTCACGCAAGCGCGGCTTCACCGTGCCGGTGGGCGAATGGATCGTCCGCCGCGGCGCCGCCATCGGTCCGCTGGTCGCCCGCCAGGCCGGCATTCAGGCGCTGTGCCGCCCGGGTGCGGTCGAATCCGTTTTCCGCGCCCGCGGCCGCCGCGCCGGATTCGCCGCCTGGGTGCTGCTGTTCTATGCCCTCTGGCATCGCTGTCACATCGAGGGCCGCGCGCTTGCAGGCGACGCCTTCGACGCGCTGGCGGACCGGTAGGAGCGGCGCGTCCCCGCCGCATTAATGGCGGATTAACGCCTGCGTGGCAGGATGGACCCTGCCGCGCCGCGTGCGTGTGCCATGGGCACGGCAGGAGGCCGCCTCCCGGGAAAGGCATGACGCCATGAAAGCCAGCTTCTACGCCCCGCTGACCGCCGCGCTGCTGCTGGCCGTGCTGTTCCTCGCCGGCTGCGAGTCCGTAGACCGCTTCACGGCCCGCCACGGCTGGACCGAGGAGAAGATGCTGGCGATGGGCTGGCTGGGCGGACGCTACATTCCGGCGAAGACGATCTATTGCTACCACACGATCGGCCAGCCCGAGTGCTTCGAAACGATCCAGCCGGCGGAACGGTCGCGGCTGATCGGCTATTTCGACGACGGCATCGCCTACTGACCGCGGCTGATCGGAGCCCCGGCAAGACGATTCGCCTCCCGCCAAGCTAGACTTTCCCTCGCATCGCACTCGCGAGGGCAGCCGATGACGTTCAAGCCCCTGGTCGCCGCGCTCGCGTTCGCCATCCTGGCGGGCGGTGCGGAGGCTGCGGATCCCCCGGCCACATACGGCGACGCCATGCGCTGGTACGAGCGCGCGGCCGCCGAAGGCTCGGCCAGGGCGCAGTTCCTGCTGGGGAGGATGTACGAGGAGGGCGCGGCGGGCCGGCCGCGCGATCCCGCCAGGGCCGCGTCGCTGTATCGCCAGGCGGCGGAGCAGGGTCACGCCCTTGCGCAGTTCAGCCTCGGCGCGCTCTACCTGAGCGGACGCGGCGTCGCCCGCGACCCGGCGGCGGCCGCCGGCTGGTTCGCCCGCGCGGCGGAGCAGGGTCTGCGTGAGGCCCAGTTCAATCTCGGCTATCTGTTCGACCGCGGCATCGGCGTCGGATCCGACAGGGAGACCGCCGAGAAATGGTATCGCGCCGCCGCGAGGCAGGGCATGGCGCGGGCGCAGATTAACCTGGCGCTGGTGCTGGTGGCGGCCGGCCCGGGCGCGCGCGACTCACTCGTCGAGGCTTGGGCCTGGTTCAGCCTGGCGGCCGCGCACGGCGAGGAGCATGCGCGGCCGCTGGCCGACGACCTGGGCGCCAAGCTGGACGGCGACGAAAAGGCGCGGGCCGAAGCCGCGCTCGAAAAGCTGAAGGTCGATGTGCCGGCGCGCTGAGCGTCAGGCCGCCTGCTCGTCGCGCAGCGCGGCGAGCCGCTTCGCCGCGTCATGGATGAAGGCCACGTTCTCCCGCTTGTCCGGGTTGTCCTGGCCGCCCTGGCGGGTCAGCACGAGCTCCAGCGTGCGGTAGAGCGCCTCCGCGACCTCGATGTCGCGCTTGTCGCACGCCATGTCGAAGGCGTCGATGATCCGGTCGCTGAGGCGGCGTCCCTTGCCTTCCATCTCGGTCTCCGCCGGCTGGGTGCAGGATGGTTAACGGTTTACGCCGGAATCCTTAACGTCCGGTAAAGCTATAGCTGCCGCTCGATGGGCAGCAGGCCGATCATCCAGCTGGCGAAGTCCTTCCACAACGTCGCGCCCGGTTCCTCGGTCAGCCGCAAAGGCGCGCCGTCGCGCGTGGTGTTCCAGACGATCTCCCCGTCCTCGAGCGTCAGCCGGTATGCGTTTTCGGGCGACATCCCGTCCTCGATGAAGCGCGCGGCCGCCTCGGCGAGAGGCCGGCTGTCCACCAGCAGCGCGATCTCGGTGTTGAGGTACACGGAGCGGGGGTCCAGGTTGAACGAGCCGACGAAGGTGTAGCGCCGGTCGAACACGGCGGCCTTCGTATGGAGATTGGCGATGCTGCTGTCCCCCGCGCGGCGCGCCTCGAGGAGGATTTTCGCGCCGCGACGCATCTCATAGAGCTGCACGCCGCATTCGAGAAGCGGGCGCCTGTAGATACGGTAGCCGGCATAGGCGGTGATCACGTCGCTCGAGGACAGCGAGTTGGTGAGGACGCGCACGTCCATTCCCGCCTTCACGAAGCCGCAAAGAATCCTGACGCCGTTCTCCGCCGGGATGAAATAGGCCGCTTCGATGAGCAGCCCCTTTTCCAGCCGTCCGGAGAGCCGGGCGAAGAGTTCCTCGAGCAGCTTCGGGTTCTTCGTCTGCGGCTTGTCGTGGGAATCGGCCACGATCGCCGTCCTGCGGCTCCAGATGAGCCCGGAAAAAACCCGCGCGGCATACTCTGCGGGCGCGATCTCGTTCGCTTCGATCGTGCGGGCATAGCGGGCGGCCGTGCGCTTCAGCCTCTCGACCATCTCGCGGACGCCCGCCGCCGTCTCGTGTCCGTCATCCAGCGCGTCGATCGAAACGCTCCAGGGGCTGTTCCAGAACGCGTCGAAATGTCGCGACAGCGCGCGCGCGGCGTGCCCCGCGGCGTGGATGTCCAGGTCGCGGTAGCTGGCCTCCTCGTCCTTCGAAAAATACCGGTCGCCGATATTGCGTCCGCCGATGACCGCGACGGTATTGTCGGCGATGAACAGCTTGTTGTGCATGCGGTGCGTGACCCGCCGGAAGTCGACCAGCGCGTCCACCAGCCGGCTGGTGCGGCTCGCGAACGGATTGAATATCCGGATCTCGAAATTGGGCAGCGCATTCAGCCGCGCGAGCTCGCCGTCCTCCCATTTCGTGTCCATGTCGTCGAGCAGCAGACGCACACGGACACCGCCGCTGGCGGCATCGACGAGATCCGACAGCACAAGCCGTCCGGATTCGTCGCCGCGCCAGATATAGTATTGAAGATCCAGCGTCTTTTCGGCGAGGGCGATGAAGCTCCTCAGGGATCTCAGCGCGTCGGGTCCCGGCACGATCAGCGAGAAGCCCGACTGCCGGTCCCGCGCCTGATCGTGCCTGAGCAGCATGCGACCCAGACGTGTGGTTTCCGGATCGGCCAGGGCGTGGCTTGGGGCCCGGTCGACGGGCGCCGGCGCCGGCGGCTCGACGCAGCCGGCGGGAAGGAACAGGACTCCCAGTGCCGCCAGGACGCCCCACTTCCGGCGGAGCCTGGGCAGGGAACGCGGTCGTCCGCGCCGCCTGCTGTAACGTCGGAGGATCATGCCGGCTGTGCCCGTGTCTGCCGTCCGTTTGCGGGAACGCGCCCCGAATTCCACCGGAGCATCGTCTGCAGGGTTGTTGGTCCGGCCAATAATAATATATATATCCACCTGTCGCCGATGCCATTGGTGGATCGTACTAACCCGATGGCGCGCAGGCCCAACCAGCCCCGTGGGGCCGACGCCCGGTGTATACGCGCCGTATGGCGGGGAATGCCGGGGTTGGCAGTTTCTGATACGGGAAGAGTCGCTTGAAGGTTATTAGCTGGAATCTGCTGCGGCGCACCGGCGCCGCGGTCAAGGATTTGACTGCGCTGGTCGAACGCGAGCGCCCCGACCTGCTGCTCCTGCAGGAGGCGATGGAGCCGGTAAAATCCCTGCCGGACCTCATCGGAGGGCAGGTCCATCACGATCTGCTGCCCGGCCGCGTCCACGGGCTCGCGGTCTGGACTCCGCACATCGTGCTGCCGCCGGACGTGCTGTTCCTGCCGGTGTCGCGCATGCCCGGCCGGCTGCCGCCGCGGATCGCACAGATCGTGCGGATCGACGGCGTTGCCTTCTCGAACGTGCACCTCTCGCACGGGCAGCTTCTCAACCGCCGCCAGCTGTATCGGATCGCGCGCGCCGTCGAGGGGCCGATGGCGATCGTGGGCGACTACAACGCCGTCGGGCCGACCGTGCTGCCGGGGTTTCACGATGTCGGGCCGCGGCGCGTGACGCATGTCGCCAGCAACGTCATTCCGTTCCGGCTGGACCGCTGCCTGGCGCGCGAGCTGGATTGCTTCGAGGCGCGCGTGCTCGCCCGCGGGCCCTCCGATCACTGTCCGATCATGCTGGATCTCCGCGCTGCGCTCGACGCGGCGCAACCCCTGGCGGGCGGTCTCCGGGCCACGGCCATGGACGAGGCGCCGCGGCGGACGATCCGGTCGCTCCGGCACAGCCTGATGGGCCGCACGCCGCTGCCGGCCAGGCGCTTCGCCCGCATCCGGTCCGGCCGAACCTCGACCTGACGCGCGGCCGCCCTGCGGTCTTTTCCCCTGCGCCCCGGTGAATTACTGTGCGGCTCTGGCCAGAAAACACAGGGAGCGGTATTCATGAGCGATGTCCCCGACATGCAGATCGGCCATGTTGGCCTCTATGTCTGCGATCTTCAGAAGATGCGCGATTTCTACGGCCGGGTGATGGGCTTCAGGGTCACCGATGCGGGCGAGGGGCGCAACGCGGAGATGGTGTTCATGTCGCGCAGCCCGGAGGAGCACCATCAGGTGGTCCTGGCGACAGGCCGTCCGCCGAACACGTTCAGCGTAGTCAACCAGATATCCTTCCGTGTGAAGACGCTGGGCGAGCTGCGCGCCATGCACGAACGGCTGGTGGCGGCCGGGGTGGAGCAGATCCGGCCCATCGATCACGGCAATTCCTGGTCGGTCTATTTCCTCGACCCCGAGGGCAACCGGCTGGAGGTCTATCTCGCGACCCCCTGGTACGTGAACCAGCCCTATGCCGTGCCGCTGGACCTCGACAAACCCGACGACGACCTCTTCGCCTATTGTGAGGCCAAGGCCAAGGCCGATCCCGGCTACATGCCGGTGGAGGAGTGGCGCGCCGGCTTCCCCGCCTGATCGCCAGCGCCGATGCCCGTATTGCAATCGGCGCGCTTCCCCGCTAGAACGAATTGAGAATCATTCGCAATTCATGAGCCGGCGGCCGGTCGGCCGCCGGCCGAAGCCGGAAGAGAGAGCCTGTTTTGGCGCGGAACGAGATCGCACTGGCGACGTTCACGGAGAACCGTGCCGCTCTCGTGGATTACGCCGCGGGAATCGTGGGCAGCCGGGACAGCGCCGAGGACGTGGTGCAGGAAGCATGGCTGCGTCTCGATGCCGTCGCGGGCGCCCGCACGCTCGACCATCCGCTCGGCTATCTCTATCGCATCGTGCGCAACCTCGCGTTCGATCTGATGCGCCGTGCGTCGTTCGAGCGTCGGCATTTCGAGTCCGGGCCCGGCTCGGAGCGCGTGGCGGAGGACCGCCCGTCGCAGGAAGACACGCTGCGCCATCGCCAGGAGCTGGAAATCGTCATGCTGGCGTTGCAGGAGTTGCCCGAACGCACGCGGATCGCGGTCGAGCTGCACCGGTTCGGGGGCTGCAAGCTGAAGGAAATTGCAGAACGGCTCGGCATATCCGTCGCCCTGGCGCATGCGCTCGTCTATGACGGGCTGGACCATTGCCGCCACCGGGTGCGCCGCGGCATGTAGGCCCGGCGGGGAATCCGCGATAACATTTCTGAAGTTTGCGATACTTCATGCGTCTGACAGGCAGGGGACGACTCCCTTACCGCTTCCACCGGCAGGAAACGCATGACCCGTCCTTCCAGCAGCAATGATGCCGGCGATCCGTCCGCGGCCGCGCTGAACTGGCTGATCGCGCTGCAGGAGGAGCCGCACCAGCCTGAGCTGAAGGCGCGGTTCGACGCCTGGCTGGCGGAGAGCCCGCAGCACCGTGAGGCGTGGAACGAGGCGCGGAAGGTCTGGTCGCTGGTGGGGCGCGCGACGCCCGTCCATGTCGATGCGCCCGCGACCGCGGCGGCGACGTCTGGCCGGATGGCGGGACGGCGGCGGCTCAGACCCGCCTTGGGCGCGGCGGCGCTGGCGGCGAGCCTGCTGATAGCTCTGCTGCCCGGCTTGCCGATGCGCCTCGCGGCCGATGCCGTCACCGCCACCGGCGAGACGCGGCGGATGACGCTCGCGGACGGCAGCACGCTCCATCTCGGCGCGGGCAGCGCGGTGGACATCGCCTACAGCGACCATGCCCGCCGTGTCCGCCTGCTCGCCGGCACGATCTTCGTCGAGGTGAAGCCCGATCCGGGCCGCCCCTTCGGTGTCGTCGCCAACGGGCTCGAGAGCACCGCGCTGGGCACGGCTTACGAAGTCCGCAGCCTGAGGGGCGGAACCGCGGTGGCCGTAGCGCACGGAACCGTCTCCGCCGAGTATCCGCCCACCGCGCTGTCGATGCGCCTGCGTGCGGGCGAATGGGTCCGCGTCGGCCGGGACGGCGTGGTGACCGGGCGCGGCGTGTCCTCGGCCGAACGGGTCGCCGCCTGGCGGGACGGCCGGCTGGCCGTCAGCGACTGGGCGGTGAGCGATGTCGTCGGGGCCCTCCGCCCCTATTTCCACGGCGCGATACTCGTCCTCGACGACGCGCTTTCGGCGCGGCGCGTGACCGGAGTCTACGATCTCTCCGACCCCGTCGGGGCGCTGCGCGCCGCCGTCTACCCCCACGACGCCTCCGTCCGCCGGATCACGCCCTGGGTGCTGGTCGTGTCCGCACGCTGACCCGTCGCCGGACGATTTTTCCCGAACCGCATTTTTTTCTGAAACGGCGCGACGCCCATCCGTTCCACCACTATGGATGCAAATGCGACGCAATCGCATCGATGTCATCCGCGGCAAGGAACATGAGAGGACGGGACGATGGGAAGCGTCGGGGAACGGGACAAGGCAGGGCGGCAAAGCCCGTGGAAGCCGGCGGTCAGGCGCCTGGGCGCGGGTGCGGCGCTCGCCGTTCTTGTCGCGGCCGGTCCGGTGGGCGCGGCGGGTAGCGGCCTTTCCGGCGACGGCGCGGGGGCCGGTGAGACCCAGCCCCGGCGGCAACTCGCCCAGTCCCGGGAGGCGCGCCGGTTCGACATCCCCGCCCAGCCCTTGGCGGACGCGCTGACCGTCTTCGGCCGCCAGGCCGGGCTTCAGGTCACGCTGGATGCCGCCATCGCGGCGGGACGGTCCGCGCCGGCGGTGGCGGGCACCATGCCGCCGCAGGAGGCGCTGCGCCGCCTGCTGGCCGGCAGCGGCATCACCTGGCATTTCAGCGACGGCAACACGGTCGCGCTGGAACGGCCGGGGGCCGGGGCCGGATCGGCCGCCGTCGTGCTGGACCCGATCCAGGTGGAGGGCAGGGGGGCCGCGCCGCCCACGGCGGATATCGGCGCCCTGCCGCCGGAATATGCCGGCGGCCAGGTGGCGCGGGGCGGCAGGCTCGGCGTTCTGGGCAACCAGGATATGATGGACGTGCCGTTCAGCATGACGAGCTACACCGATACGACGATACGCAACCAGCAGGCCGAGACGATCGCCGACGTGATGGCGAACGATCCCTCCGTCCGCACCGGCTACGGGTTCGGCAATTTTTCCGAGCGGTTCGTCATCCGCGGCTTCCCGCTCTTCGGCGAGGACGTCGCCATCGACGGGCTGTACGGCAACGCGCCGCGCCAGATCGTCGGCATCGAGATGTTCGAGCGCGTCGAGGTGATGAAGGGCGCGAACGCCTTCCTCAACGGGGTGGGGCCGGGCAGCACCGGCGTCGGCGGCGGGATCAACCTGGTGCCCAAGCGCGCCGGCGACGCGCCGCTGACGCGGCTGACCGGCAACTATGCCCAGAACAGCCGGGTCGGCGCCCATGCCGATCTCGGCCGGCGCTTCGGCCGCGACGGCGCGTTCGGCGTGCGGGTGAACGCCGCGGCGCGCGACGGCGAGACCTCGATCGACGACGAGGAGCGCTATTACCACCTCGCCTCGGTGGCGCTCGACTACCGGGGCGACCGCACCAGGGTGACGCTCGATGGCGGCACCCAGCGCCAGCGTATCCAGAAGGGGCGGCCGGTGGTGTTCGCCACCGCGCCGGTCGTGCCTGACGCGCCGTCGGCCAGCAGCAACTACTCGCCGGCCTACGCGTATTCCGACCTGGAGGACAGCTTCCTGCAGGCGCGCGCCGAATACGACCTCGCGCCGAAATTCACGATCCACGCCGCGCTCGGCGTCCGCGACATGCGCGAGGACGGCGACTACGCCTCGCCCACGGTCACCGACAGCGCCGGCAACGCGACCGTCAGCCGCCTGACCGTGCCGCGCGAGGACGACAACCAGAGCGGCCAGCTCGGCTTCCGGGGCGAGGTCGCGTCCGGCGCCGTCATCCATCGCTTCAACGGCGGCGTCGCGGCGCTTCACACGGTCAACCGCAACGCCTTCGAATTCAGCGGGGCGGAGGCGACGAACATCTATAACCCGGCCTCGCTCGGCCGCCCGCCGACGACCTTTGCCGGCGGCGATTTCGACCATCTGCCGAAGGTTAGCGAGAGCACGCTGCGCAGCGTCTACCTGTCCGATACGCTGTCGTTCAATGACGACCAGGTGCTCGCGACGGTGGGCGTCCGGCACCAGAAGCTGCACGCGCGGGGATTCGACCGTACGACCTTCCAGGAGAGCTCGAACTACAACGAGGAGGCAGTCACCCCGGTCCTCGGCCTCGTGGTGAAGCCGGTCTCGACGGTCGCCCTCTACGCCAACCGCATCGAGGGGCTCGCGCAGGGGCCGACCGCGCCGGGAACATCCGCGAATCCCGGCGAAATCTTTCCGCCCTTCACCTCGGTCCAGTACGAGGTCGGCGGCAAGCTGGATCTCGGCACGTTCGGCGCCGGGATGACCTTCTTCCAGACCACCCAGCCCAGCAGCGTCACCGATCCGGTCACGAATATTTTCAGCGTCGACGGCGAGCAGGTGAACCGCGGGGTCGAGCTGACGATGTTCGGCGAACCCGCCCCGGGGCTGCGGCTGCTGGGCGGCGTCACGCTGACCAGCGCGGTCCTGGAAAAGACCGCCGGCGGCACGAACGACGGCAACCATGCGGTCGGCGTGCCGCTGTACCAGGCCAATCTCGGCGCGGAATGGGACCTGCCGTTCCTGAACAGGGTTACCCTGTCGGCGCGTCTGCTGCATACCGCCCCGCAATATCTCGACGCGGCCAACACGCAGGAAGTGCCGCGCTGGACCCGGCTCGATATCGGCGCCCGCGTGACGCGCACGATAGAAGGCCGGGACGTCGTGTTCCGCGCGAATGTCGAGAACATCACCGACGAGGCGTACTGGGCGTCCGCGCAGGGCGGATACCTGACGCAGGGCAATCCGCTGACGGCGAAGGTCTCCGTGGCGCTGGATTTCTGACCGGCGGGGACGGGGTAGACGTTGACGAGCCGGACGATCAGGGCCTGGTATCTCGTCCACAAATGGACGAGCCTCGTCTGCACGGCGTTCATGCTGCTGCTGTGCCTGACCGGCCTGCCGCTGATCTTCCACGACGAGATCGACGCGCTGCTCGACGACGGCCCGGCGCTCGCCGACCGTCCGGCGGACGCGCCGCTTAAGACGCTCGACCAGGCGCTGGCGACCGCGCTGGCCGCGTTTCCGGGCGAGCGCGGGCTGTTCATGAGCTTCGACACCGACCGTCCGGTGGTCAACGTCACCACGGGGCCGACGGCGGATGCGACCGTCGAGCAGATGCACATCACCGCCATCGACCTGCGGACGGCGGAGATCGTCGGCTCCATCAAGGAGGAGGGGATCATGCATGTGATCCTCCGGCTGCACGTCGACATGTTCGCGGGGCTGCCGGGCGAGCTGTTCCTCGGCTTCATGGGGATGCTGCTGTTCGCCGCGGTGGTCTCCGGCGTCGTCGTCTACGCGCCGTTCATGCGCCGGCTGCGCTTCGGCACGGTCCGCGCCTCGCGCAGCGCCCGCACGAAGTGGCTCGACCTTCACAACCTGCTCGGCATCGTCACGCTGATGTGGCTCAGCGTGGTCGGACTCACCGGCGTCATCAACACGCTGTCGACGCCGCTGGTCTCGCTGTGGCGCAACGACCAGCTTGCCGAGATGATCGCGCCCTATGCCGGCCGGACGCCGCCGGCGCGATACGCGTCGCTGCACGAGGCGGTGGCGACCGCGCGGCGGGCGGCGCCGGGCACCGCCCCGCAATTCGTCGCCTTCCCCGGCGTCCGCTTCAGCAGCGACCACCACTACGCAGTCTGGCTGCGCGGCGCGACCCCGGCGACGGAGCGGCTGCTGACGCCGGCGCTGGTCGACGCGGAGACCGGCGCGCTCAGCGCGATGCGGACGATGCCGTGGTACATGACCGTGCTGCGGCTGTCCCAGCCGCTGCATTTCGGCGACTATGGCGGCTTGCCGCTGAAGATTCTCTGGGCGCTGCTCGATATCGTCGCGATCCTGATCCTCGGCAGCGGGCTCTATCTCTGGCTGGTGCGCCGCGGCGCGCCGATCGAGGCGCGGCTGCAGGAAATCGTCACGGGCGGGCGGCGGCCGGCCGGGCCGGAGACGGTCCCGTGAAGCGCCCCGCCCCGGTCCCGTTCCTGCATGTCTTCGGAATCCCCGTCCTCGTCGCGCTGATCAGCATCGTCGGGCTGGTGGCCGCGCTGCTCGGCGACGGGCCGATGGACGCGATTTCCTGGATCGGGCTGCTCGTGCCCCTGCTCCTGATCCTCTGGGCGCTGCGCTACCGCCGCCGCTGAGGCCGGCGTCTACAGCTTGCCGTACAGCCCGCGCTCCCTGTGCCAGTCCTCGATGCCGGTATCGGCGTATTGCCGGTGATGGGTCTCGCCGGGCCCTTCGGCGACCTCCACCCAGGGCTGCTTGTGCATCAGCATGGTGTGGCGGTGTTCCGGCGCAATGGGGAGCGGCGTGTCGATGCAGGACGCGAACGGGTAGATCCACTGGGCGTAGAGCGGGTTGTGGTTCCACAGCATCGTGCCGCAGGTCTTGCAGAAATGCCGGCGCGAATAGCCCCGCCCGTCCTCCTCGTACCGGCCGCGGTCGTTGAGCGCGGAGCGGTAGACGGCGATGTTCTCCTCGCCCTCGACCTTCAGCGTCCCGGCCTCGGCCATGATGTTGATGGTGTATCCACCGCCGCCGTTGAGCTTGCGGCAGGTGGAGCAGTAGCAGCGCGAGAACGGGTAGGGGGTGTTCGACTCCACCGAGAATTTCACCGCGCCGCAATGGCATGAGCCCTGCAGTTTCATCGGATGTCTCCCTGGTTTGCGACAGCCTGTTCGGTCGCTTCCGCGTCGATGAGGCATTCTGCCAGTTCATGTGCCGTCGCGCACGGGTCGCACTTGTATGCTCGGTCGGCTTCCCATACCGTCGCAATGAAATGGATATCGCTAACCAGCTCATTCTCGTAGGCGCGGGACTCGTTGCCCTGAGCGTCGTCGTGGGGCTGGTTTCCTCGCGTTTCGGGGCGCCGCTGCTGCTGGTGTTCCTGGTGCTCGGCATGCTGGCGGGAGAGGAGGGGCCGGGCGGAATCGATTTCGACGATTTTCACGCCGCCTATCTCGTCGGCAGCATCGCGCTCGCCATCATCCTGTTCGATGGCGGGCTGAGGACCAGCACGCGCGACCTTCGCAGGGCGATCGCGCCCGCCGGGCTGCTGGCGACCGTGGGCGTGGTGGTCACCGCGGGGATCACCGGCGCCGGGGCGAAATGGCTGCTGGGCACGACCTGGCTCGAAGGGCTTCTGGTCGGTTCCATCGTGGCGTCGACGGATGCGGCCGCCGTGTTCCTGCTGCTGCATTCGCGAGGCATGAGGCTCAAGGATCGGCCGAGATCGACGCTGGAGATCGAGGCCGGGCTGAACGACCCCATGGCGGTGTTCCTGACAGTCTCCTGCGTCGGGCTGCTGACGGCGGTGGAGATCGGGCCGGGCGCGGACGATGTCGGCGCGCTTGCGACGCGGTTCGCGGTCCAGGCCCTGGGCGGGAGTGGGATCGGGGTGGCGGCGGGATTCATGCTCCTGTGGCTGACCAACCGGCTCAACGTCGCCTCCGGCCTGTATCCGGTGTTTGCCGTGGCGATGGCGCTGCTGATCTTTTCCGGCGCGCAGGAGGTGGGGGCGAGCGGATTCCTCGCCGCCTACCTGGCGGGAATCGTGTTCGGCAGCCGACGGCACCGGGCGACCCAGATCATCAACCGCTTCCATGACGGGCTTGCCTGGCTCAGCCAGATCACGCTGTTCCTGATGCTCGGCCTGCTGGTTACGCCGTCCGCGCTGCTGCCCAACATCCTGCCGGCGCTGGGCGTGGCCCTGGTGCTCATCTTCGTCGGCCGGCCCGTGGCCGGTCTCCTCTGTCTGCTGCCGTTCCGTGTGGGGCGGGCGGAGATCGGCTTCGTGTCCTGGGTGGGCCTGCGCGGCGCGGTGCCGATCTATCTCGGCACGATCCCGGTGCTGGCCGGTCTCGAGAACGCACGACTGTTCTTCGATGTCGTATACGTCGTCGTCATCGTTTCCCTCGTCGTGCAGGGCTGGTCGATCGCGGCGGCCGCACGCCGGTTCGGCATGACCTTGCCGCCGCGCCCGCAAACACCGCCGCGGCTCGATATCGACATGCCTGCCGAGGTGGGCCGCGACATCTCGGTCTACACGGTGCAGCCGTCCAGCCTCGCGCTGCGGCGGACCCTCGGCCGCATGCCGCTGCCGCCTGGCACGGACGTCGTCTCCGTCTATCGCGACGGCGAAATGAGATCGCCCGGCGGTCTCGACCGTCTGGCCCCCGGCGACCATGTGCTGCTGATGGCGAAGGTCGACCAGCTTCCGGTTCTGGACCGGCTGTTCGGCAGGAAGCCGCCGGCGTCGCACGGGCTCGATGCGGCGCTTCTGGGCGAGTTCGTCTTTCCCGGCGAAACGACGACCGGCGCCATCGCGGACATGTACGAGTTCCGCGTGCCCGCCCGATGCCGCGACCTGCCGGTCCGCGCGTTTCTGCGCGGCAACCTGATTGGCGTGCCGCGTCCCGGCCGCCGCATCCGCCTCGACGCGGTCGAGCTCGTGGTCCGGGAGGTCGCGGAGGGGGAGATCGTCAGCGTCGCCATAGAGCTGGAGCCGGACGAAAGGTCGCTCCACCGTCTCGATCCGGCGCTGGTCTGGCTTCGGGCCCTGCTGTGGGACCCGGTGCGGGAACGGACCGTCTCGGCGACGCGGGCGGCCGCCGCCCGCTGGCCCTGGGTGCGGCGGGACGCAGGCTCCCGCTGAACGCTCCTGCCGTGCCGAACGATACGGTTAAGGTGGTGTTAACCGCAATGAACGAACACTGAATGGAACAGGAGCCAAGGCACGCTCCGCGCCGTTATTTCAGGACCTTGCGCATTGTGTTAAACAGGCAATCCTCGGGTTCGGGGGATGCGACGGGAGGGTATGTGACAGCGTTTTCCACCCTGCGCGGGGCTTTCGCCCGCCGATACCGGCCGATGGCGGCGGCGCTGCCCTGGCTGGCGCTGGCCGGCGCCGCGGGCCGGGCCGAGGCCGCGACCCTGTCCCCGGCCTATTCCATGCTCGGATGGTCCCTGGCGGGCGCGCTGGCGGTGGCCTGCGCGGCGCTGGCTTTCCTCTGGCTCCACTCTCGGCGCAGGACGCGCGCGCACGGGGTGGAGCCGCTGCATCTTCAGGCGCTGAATGCGCTGCCGACGGGCGCGCTGGTCGCCGACGGCGCCGGCAAGCCGGTCTGGTGCAACGCCGCATGGCGGCGCATGGCGGGCAACATCCATGGCGATGTCGCCGCCGCGATCGAGGCCAGTCTCGACGACGGGACGCGCCCGGACGCGGCGCCGCTGCGCGACGCGGCTGCGCATCATGCGGCGGCGTCTGCGGAGCTGCGGTTCCGCGGTCGGGCCGGCGCAGGGCCGGCGCCGTACAGGGTCGAGGTCCGTCCCCTGTCCGGCGCGTCGCGCATGACGCTGTGGACCCTCGACGCCGCCGCGCAGGCGGCGGTTCCCGAGAGGGTGGAGGAGCACCACGTCGCCGAATTCCTAGGCGACGCCCCGCTGGGCTTTTACGCGGTTGACGGCGACGGGCGTTTCGTCGCCGTCAACGACACGATGGCGCGCTGGATCGGCCGGGACCGGGCGGCGCTGATCGACAGCGGCGTACGGCTGGCCGACATTATCGCCGAGGGCGTGCGTCCCGGCGCGCCGGCCCATGCCCCGTTCGCCGCAGACGGCGACGAGAGCCGCGGCGAGGTGGCCCTCCTCGGCGCCGACGGTCGCCGCTTCCAGGCATCCGTCATACAGAACGTCTTCCGCGAGCCCGGCGGCGGCGTGCGACATGCCCGGGCGCTGGTGCGCGACCTGACCGCGGAGCAGGACTGGGCCGAGGCGCTGCGCCGGTCCGACGAACGGTTCCACCGCTTCTTCGACGAGGCGCCGGTCGGCATCGTGCTGGTGGACGCGAGGGGGACGATCACGGAGTTCAGCACGGCGTTCGGCGAGATGATCGGCCGTCCCGGCGACGACATCGTCGGCCGCGGCCTCGCCGCCTGCGCCATCCAGGAGGATCGCGACCGCATCGCCCAGTGGATGGCCGGTGCGGTGGCGGGCAAGGATACGCAGCCGTTGCAGGCGACTCTGGCCGGCGCGAAGAAGGTCAACGCCTCGCTGTTCGCGCGGCGCATCGAGAGCCGCGACGGCGCCTGCGAGGGGCTGGTGGTCCACACCCTCGACCAGACCGAGCAGCGCAACCTTGAGACCCAGTTCTTCCAGTCGCAGAAGATGGACCTGGTCGGCAAGCTGGCCGGCGGCATCGCGCACGATTTCAACAACCTGCTGACCGCGATGATCGGGTTCTGCGACCTGCTGCTGCAGCGATACTCCGCCAAGGACCAGTCCTTCGGCGACATCATGCAGATCAAGCAGAACGCGAACCGGGCGGCCAATCTGGTGCGCCAGCTTCTCGCATTCTCGCGCCAGCAGACGCTGCAGCCGCGCGTGCTCGGCCTGACCGACATCCTGGCGGAGCTGTCGCATCTGCTGCGCCGGCTGATCGGCGCCAATATCACGCTGGATCTCGTGCATGGCCGCGACCTCGGGCTGATCAAGGCGGACCAGAGCCAGCTCGAGCAGGTCATCATCAACCTGGCGGTCAACGCCCGCGATGCGATGGACGGCGGCGGCACGCTGACCATCCGCACCCGCGCCGTGCTGGCCGCCGAGCTGGCCGGGCTGCCGCACGGCCCGCTGCCGCCGGGCGAATACGTGATGCTGGCGGTGACCGATACGGGCTGCGGCATCTCGAAGGAGCACCTGGGCCAGATCTTCGAGCCCTTCTTCACAACCAAGGCGGTCGGATCGGGAACCGGGCTCGGGCTCTCCACCGTCTACGGCATCGTCAAGCAGACCGGCGGGCATATCTTCGTCGACAGCGCGCCGGGCGACGGCGCGACCTTCACCGTCTACCTGCCGCGCGTGGCCGCAGCCGAAGCCACGGTCGACGCCGACGATCAGGCGGAGGAAGCCCGCGCCGCCGCGCGCCGCGACCTTACAGGCGCCGGGACTGTGATGCTGGTGGAGGACGAGGACGCGGTGCGCATGTTCGGCGCGCGCGCGCTGCGCAACAAGGGCTATACCGTGGTCGAGGCCCCCTCGGGCGAGGAGGCGCTGGCGATGCTGCGCGAGGGAGACCGGGCCAGCACCATCGATGTGCTGATCACCGATGTCGTGATGCCTGGCATGGACGGCCCGGCCATGATCCGCCAGGTGCGCGAAACCCATCCCGACATGAAGGTCATCTTCATCTCGGGCTACACCGAGGATTCGTTCCGCCAGCGGCTCGACGATTCCGAGGACATCCACTTCCTGCCCAAGCCCTTCACCCTCCAGCAGCTCGCCGGCAAGGTGAAGGAGATCATGAACGGGGAGACCGGCACCGGCGCCGCCGCCTGAGCGGGTCGGTCAGCGGTTCACGCGCCCCACGGCTTCACGCTGTCCCTGAGCGCCTTGTAGCCCTCGAGGAAGCCGGGTCGCTTGCCGCCGTAGATCCCGTCGAACTTCGCGATCGCCGCATCGAGGAAGGCGGCAAGCTCCCTGTTGCCGGGATTGGCGTCGAGATAGGCGTCGCGGATCAGCACGAAATGGATGCGCGGGTCGTAGGGCTGCTTGGTGCCGCCGACGGATTCGTCGCCGTCCAGCAGGCGCAGCAGCATGGCGTCGGCCGAGCCCAGCGTCTGCTCGTGGATCGCCGGGCCCTTCATGCGGTGCATCACCGAGGTCATGTCGCGGCCGTTGCCGGTGGTATAGCCCATCTCGGTCCAGACCTTCGCCATGTCGGCCTCCTTGCCGAGATGCTTCGCCACCTTGCCGCCGAAGGCGCGCAGCGGGTCGGAGACGTCGGCCAGCAGGTCGGTCAGCCGGTCGCCGTCGAGGTCGGTCGCGAGGATGATGCAGTCGCGCTTCTCGATCAGGTCCCAGAGCAGCAGGCCGTAATTGGTGTCGGCGATGTGCTGCTCGATGCGGCCGCCCCAGCTTTCCATGCCGGCCTTGAAGTCCTTCGGCAGCAGGGCGATGATCTTGTCGATCTCGCCCTTCAGCTCCTCGTACGGGTCTACCGCGTAGGTGCGGCCGGTTTCGAACTTCGTGCCCTTCAGCATCCAGGAATGCAGCCCGGCATTGATGCCGTCCTCCTGCGCCTGGGTCGGCTTCATGGCGACGCGGCCGAGCTTGCCGGTCTCGTGCACCATCTTGAGGAACAGCCGGTTGGCGTAGGCCATCTGCACGCCGGGGGAGTTCATCTCCGTGTGGACGTTGCCGGTCTTGGCATCGACGCCGAACACGGCCTTGTTCTGCGAATAGGGCAGGCAGGGCATGCAGCGGACGACGGTGATCGGCCCGTAGGGGCGGACGTTGCAATAGACGCCGGCCTGGGTGCGCAGCGGCGCGTTGCCCGACTTGCCCATGACGACGACCTTGCCGCCCTTGCCGTCGTTGACATAGGCGTCGCCCGCCGTGGACCACTTGATCGAGATGCAGGGCATGTTGCCGAACCAGGCGAGCGGCTCCAGCTTCCGGTCGTGGCGGAACTGGGACCACATCGGCACCGCGTAGAACGGCAGGCCCAGCACGTCGATCGCCTCCAGCGTGCCCAGCAGCGCGAAGGCGTCGGTCAGCGAATGCGCGACCGGATTGACCTTCCCGTCATGCTTTCCGCCCTTCCAGACCACGGCATCCGGATAGCCCTCGGGGCGGACGTCGGCGGGCTCGAACATCCCGTCGAAGATGCCGAACAGCTCGCCGCCTTCGGCTTCGGCTCGGGCAATGGACATCAGATCGATCATTTGGGCCTCATGCGATGCAGTGTTCGTGGACGCGGCGACGGCCGCTCGGGCGGGCGGCGTCCGCCCCTTGCGGCCGCCTCCGGAATGCGGCCATAAAATGCTGGGTCGCGCCCGATCTGTAAAGGGCGGGATGGGACGGGGCGGGGACGCCCGCCGGCCGGCGTCGGCCGCGGTGAGGCCGCCGCTTGCGCCTTGGGCCGGATTTCTCAGGTACAAAAAAAGAACATATAGGATCAAGGCACTGAAAATACGTGATAAAAAATCCTGTTGCCAACGAGAACAAAACATGTACATTAGTGCCTACGGATGACGTCCGATTGAACGAATCCGGTGGCTGTGGAATAAGGAGGCATTCGATGAGAGACCCCGCCCTTCGCCTGGTAGAGAAAAACGACATGGACAAGACAAAGGCCCTCGAGGCCGCGCTGGCGCAGATCGAGCGCGCACACGGCAAGGGCTCGATCATGAAGCTCGGCGAGCAGCAGGTGGTCGATATCGAGGGCATCTCCACCGGCTCGATCGGGCTCGACATCGCGCTCGGCATCGGCGGCCTGCCGCGCGGCCGGGTGGTCGAGATCTACGGGCCGGAATCGTCGGGCAAGACCACGCTGGCGCTGCACCTCGTCGCCGAGGCGCAGAAGCTCGGCGGGCAGTGCGCCTTCATCGACGCGGAGCACGCGCTCGATCCGGGCTACGCCCGCAAGCTCGGCGTCGACGTGCAGGAGCTGCTGATCTCGCAGCCCGACGCCGGCGAACAGGCGCTGGAAATCGCGGATACGCTGGTGCGCTCCGGCGCCATCGACGTCATCGTCATCGACTCGGTCGCCGCGCTGGTGCCGCGGGCCGAGCTGGAGGGCGAGATGGGCGACGCCCATGTCGGGCTGCAGGCCCGGCTGATGAGCCAGGCGCTGCGCAAGCTCACCGGATCGATCTCGCGCTCGCGCTGCATGATCATCTTCATCAACCAGATCCGCATGAAGATCGGGGTGATGTTTGGCAATCCGGAGACCACGAGCGGCGGCAACGCGCTCAAGTTCTACGCCTCGGTCCGGCTCGACATCCGCCGCATCGGCGCGATCAAGGACCGCGACGAGGTGGTCGGCAACCAGACCCGCGTGAAGGTGGTCAAGAACAAGGTCGCCCCCCCGTTCAAGACGGTCGAGTTCGACATCATGTACGGCGAGGGAATCTCCAAGCGGGGCGAGCTGATCGATCTCGGCGTGAAGGCCGGCATCGTCGAGAAATCGGGCGCCTGGTTCTCCTACGACAGCACCCGCATCGGCCAGGGCCGGGAGAACGCGAAGAACTTCCTCAAGGAAAACCCGGAAATGGCCAATGCCATCGAGCGCGGCATCCGCCAGAACGCCGGGCTCATCGCCGAGGCGGCGATGGCCGAGTTCACGCCTGAGGGCGGGGACGAGGCCGAAGCCGAGACCGAATCCGGCGACGCCTGACCCCGCCCCGAACCCCCCGACGCCGGGCCGCCTCGCCCGGCGCCCCTCGCACGCGGCCCCGGGCTTGTCCGACCGGGGCCGCGCCGCGTTCGGCGCGGGGCTGCCGCGCGGCTGGACAGGCTCGGCGGGGGCGGGGTAAAACTCTCGGCTTTTCGCGCCCGGCCCCTACCTTGGGCGGGCGCGCATCCGCCCTACATATAAGACGTGTCCGGGGATGGACATATCCAGGGTGAAACGGATGGAGACCGATACGGGCGCGCGGACGGATTCCGGCGCCGACGGGACAGACGCACGCACATGACCAGCACGAACGACATCAGGCAGGCCTTTCTGGACTACTTCGCGGAGAACGACCATCGGGTCGTGCCGTCGTCGTCGCTGGTGCCGCATAACGACCCGACCCTGCTGTTCACCAATGCGGGCATGGTGCAGTTCAAGAACGTCTTCACCGGGATGGAGAAGCGGGACTACGCGCGGGCGGCCAGCTCGCAGAAATGCGTGCGTGCCGGCGGCAAGCACAACGACCTGGAGAATGTCGGCTACACCGCGCGTCACCACACCTTCTTCGAGATGCTGGGCAATTTCTCGTTCGGCGACTACTTCAAGGAGCGCGCCATCGAGCTCGCCTGGACCCTCATCACCCGCGAGTTCGGGGTGGCGAAGGACCGGCTCTGCGTCACCGTCTATCACGAGGACGACGAGGCGTTCGATCTGTGGAAGAAGGTCGCGGGCCTGCCGGATGGCCGCATCATCCGCATCGCCACCTCGGACAATTTCTGGGCGATGGGCGATACCGGCCCCTGCGGCCCGTGCTCGGAAATCTTCTACGACCACGGCGCCCATATTCCGGGCGGCCCACCCGGCAGCGCGGACGAGGACGGCGACCGCTTCGTCGAGATCTGGAACCTCGTGTTCATGCAGTACGACCAGGGCGCCGACGGGGTGCGCCGCGACCTGCCGCGCCCCAGCATCGACACCGGGATGGGGCTGGAGCGCATCGCGGCCGTCCTGCAGGGCAAGCACGACAACTACGACACCGACACGCTGCGCGCGCTGGTCGAGGCGAGCGCTCACGCCGCGAAGGTGGCGCCGGACGGCGACCATGCCGTCTCCAACCGCGTGATCGCGGACCATCTGCGCGCCAGCGCGTTCCTGATCGCCGACGGAGTGCTGCCCTCGAACGAGGGGCGCGGCTACGTGCTGCGCCGCATCATGCGCCGCGCCATGCGTCATGCGCATATGATGGGTTGTAAGGACCCGCTGATGTACCGGCTGGTGCCGGCGCTGGTCGCACAGATGGGGAAGGCCTATCCGGAGCTCGGCCGCGCCGAGTCCCTGATCGCCGAGACGTTGGAGCTGGAGGAGACGCGCTTCAAGGCGCTGCTCGACCGCGGGCTGAAGCTGCTGTTCGAGGAGACGGAACGGCTGGGCGACGGCGCGGCGCTGCCCGGCGACGTCGCCTTCCGGCTCTACGATACGTTCGGCTTTCCGCTGGACCTGACTCAGGACGTGCTGCGCGGCCAGGGCCGCGGCGTCGACACGAAGGGATTCGATGAGGCGATGGCGCGCCAGCGCGCCGAGGCGCGCAAGGCGTGGGCGGGCTCCGGCCAGGCGGCCGACGAGGCGGTCTGGTTCGACATCCGCGAGCGGGCGGGGGCGACCGAATTTCTCGGCTACGCTACCGAGTCCGCGGAGGGCAAGGTGGTCGCCATCGTCAGGGACGGCGCCGAGACGGAGAGCGTCGCGGCGGGGGAGGAGGCGATCGTCGTCCTCAACCAGACCCCGTTCTACGGGGAATCCGGCGGCCAGATGGGAGACACCGGCATCCTGTTCACCGGCGACGGCGCGGAGTTCGCGGTCTCCGACGCGCAGAAGAAGCTCGGCGCCCTGCATCTGCATCTCGGCAAGGTCGCCAGGGGGACGCTGTCCGTCGGCGACGTCGTCGAGGCGCGGGTGGACGGGGAGCGGCGGTCGGCGCTGCGCGCGCATCATTCGGCGACCCACCTGTTGCACGAGGCGCTGCGCCGTCGGCTCGGCGACCACGTCACCCAGAAGGGCTCGCTGGTCGCGCCCGACCGGCTCCGCTTCGACATCAGCCACCCCCGGCCGATCCCGGCCGACGACCTGCGCGCCATCGCGGACGAGGTGAACGAGCGCGTCCGCATCAACAGCACGGTCACCACGCGGCTGATGGCGCCGGAGGAGGCGATCGAGGCCGGCGCCATGGCGCTGTTCGGCGAGAAATACGGCGACGAGGTCCGCGTCGTCGCCATGGGAGCCGAAAACGGCGACCGGTTTTCGGTGGAGCTCTGCGGTGGCACCCATGTCCGACGCACCGGCGATATCGGCTTCTTCAAGATCGTTTCGGAAGGGGCGGTGGGCGCCGGCGTGCGGCGCATTGAGGCGGTCACCGGCCGCGCCGCGCAGGACCATATCGCCGAGACCGACGCCGCGCTGCAACAGGCGGCGCAGGCGCTGAACGCGCGGCCGGCGGAACTCGCCGCCCGCATCTCCGCGCTGCTCGAGGAACGCAAGAAGCTGGAACACGAGCTCAGCGAGGCGCGGCGCAAGCTCGCCACGGGCGGCGGGAACGGCGCTTCCGGCGCCGGGGCGAAGGAGATCGCCGGGGTGAGGTTCGTCCGGCGTGAACTCGACGGCGTGCCGGCGAAGGAGCTGAAATCCATGGCCGACGCGCTGAAGAAGGAGATCGGCTCCGGCGTCGTCAGCATCGCGGCGTCGGCCGACGGCAAGGCGTCGCTGGTGGTCGCCGTGACCGACGACCTGACCGACCGGCTGGACGCGGTGGCGCTGGTGCGCGTCGGCGCGGTCGCGCTCGGCGGCAAGGGCGGCGGCGGCCGGCCCGACATGGCCCAGGCCGGCGGCCCCGACGCCGGCAAGCTCGCCGACGCCAACAACGCCGTCGAGCAGGCGCTGGCGGGTTAGCGTTCGCGCCCGCGCAAGGGGATCGGAATCCAGCCACCCTTCACGCCGCCTTGGCGCAGAGATATACCTCCTCGTTCGTGTTGACGCCCAGCCGCTCCGCCGCGCCGCCCGGCATCGCGCGGGCAGGGCGCGTGACGGTCACGCTAAAGCCCGCGCCGCGCAGCCGGTCGGGGAAATCGCGCCCGTAGACGCGGACATGATCGCACTGGCCGAACAGCTTGCGCCGCAACGCCGGGTCCTCGATGGACGGATCCTCGAAGGTCTCCTCGCGGCCGATCGGCACCTGCAGGATGGCCCAGCCGCCGGGACGCAGCACACGATGGAATTCCTCCATCGCCTGCCGGTCGTCCGCCACGTGCTCGAGGACGTGGCTGCAGTAAAGCCCGCCGAGGGATTCGCCGGCGAAGGGCAGGGCGGTGATGTCGGAGCGCGTCGTCACCTCCGGGCGCTCCAGATCGGTCGATATGTAGTCCGCGCCGGGCAGGCTGCGGAGCTGGCGTTCGATGCCGGGCTCGGGCGCCACATGCAGCAGGGGGCCCGGATTCATCAGTCGGGTCATGTTGCGACGCAGGAACAGCGAGACGAGGCGGTGGCGCTCCAGCGCGCCGCAGACAGGACAGAGCGCCTCCGGCCGCGGCGCCTCGCCATAGGGCGCGAAGCGTCGAACCCGGCTGTTGCAGCACAGGCAGTAGCGTCCCGTGCCGTAATGGGCCACGCGGTATCCGGCAAGGCGCACGGACTGGTGGAAGCGTTCGGGGATCAGCGCCTTCAGGGCGCGCTTGGGCAAACACGTGGTCATAACTCTCCTATGGCGGGAACTGCCCGCATATGCGTTTCAGATAGAAGGCGCCGCTCCGCCCACGCGCCGCCGGTGTGACAGTTGGGACGAACGAACGCGCGAAACATTCCATAAAAAGTTCGGAATCAGGGACATACGACGCCGCGACGGCGGGCGGGAAGCGACGGAACCCGCGCCTACCGCGCCGCCGATGCGGCTACCAGTCGGCCATTTTCGCCTGCAGGCGTCCGTCCAGCGAATCCAGGAACTCGCGCGTGTTCATCCACAGCTGGTCGGGACCGATCAGCAAGGCGAGGTCCTTGGTCATCTCACCGGCCTCGACGGCCTCGATGCAGACCTGCTCGAGCGTGTCGGCGAACTTCACCACCTCCGGCGTCCCGTCGAACGTGCCGCGATAATGCAGCCCGCGCGTCCAGGCGAAGATCGAGGCGATCGGGTTGGTCGAGGTCTGCCGCCCCTGCTGATGCTGGCGGAAGTGGCGGGTGACCGTGCCGTGCGCCGCCTCGGCCTCCACCGTCCTGCCGTCCGGGGTCATCAGCACCGAGGTCATGAGCCCCAGCGAGCCGAAGCCCTGCGCCGCCGTGTCGGACTGCACGTCGCCGTCGTAGTTCTTGCACGCCCAGACATAGCCGCCCGCCCATTTGAGCGAGGCAGCGACCATGTCGTCGATCAGCCGGTGCTCGTAGTATATGTTCCTGGCCCTGAACGCCTCGGCGAACTCCTCGTCGAACACCTTCTGGAACAGGTCCTTGAAGCGGCCGTCATAGACCTTGAGGATGGTGTTCTTGGTCGAAAGGTAGACCGGCCAGCCGCGCAGCAGCCCGTAGTTCATGCAAGCCCGGGCGAAGCCGACGATCGAGTCGTCCAGGTTGAACATGCTCATGCCGACGCCGGGGCCGGGAAAGTCGAACACCTCGCGCTCCATCGCCTCGCCGCCGTCTTCGGGCACGAAGCGCAGATAGAGCTTCCCCCGGCCCGGGATCAGCATGTCGGTCGCGCGGTACTGGTCGCCATAGGCGTGACGGCCGATCACGAAGGGCCGGGTCCAGCCCGGCACCAGCCGCGGCACGTTCTGAATCACGATCGGTTCGCGGAAGATGGTGCCGCCGAGGATGTTGCGGATCGTGCCGTTGGGCGAAGGGTACATCGCCTTCAGGCCGAACTCCTTTACCCGCGCCTCGTCCGGGGTGATGGTCGCGCATTTGACGGCGACGCCGTATTTCCTCGTGGCCTCCGCGGCGTCGGCGGTGATCCGGTCGTCGGTCTCGTCCCGTCTCTGGATACTCAGGTCGTAGTATTTCAGATCCAGGTCGAGATAGGGGAGGATCAGCTTCTCCTTGATGAAGGCCCAGATGATCCGGGTCATCTCGTCGCCGTCCATCTCGACGACCGGATTGGCCACCTCGATCTTCTTCGCCATGCATTCGCTCCCGATGTTCCCGTCGCGTGTGTTGTTCAGAGCCGGCCGGGCGCGTCCGGCAGCGCGGGGGCCGGCAGGCGGGCGATGGTCGGCAGGACCGCCTCCGGCCCGTCGGCGACCGCGTAGAGCCGGCGCGTCGCCGGCGCGCAGAACCCGTCCTCGGTCATCTGCGCGATCAGCCCGTTGAAACCCCGCCAGTAACCGCCGACATCCACGATCACCACCGGCTTGTCGTGGAGGGCGAGCTGCTTCCAGGTGACGATCTCGAACGTCTCGTCCAGCGTGCCGATGCCGCCGGGCAGCACGGCGAAGGCGTCGGAAATCTCGAACATCTTCTGCTTGCGGGCATGCATGGTCTCGACCACCAGCAGCTCGTCCACCCCGGTATGGCCATGCTCCGCCCGCATCAGATGGCCGGGAATAACGCCGGTGACCGCGCCGCCGGCGCCGAGCGCCGCATCCGCCAGCGCCCCCATCATGCCGGCGCGGCCGCCGCCGAAGACCAGCCGCACGCCGGATTCGGCCAGCAGCCGCCCGAGGGTGCGGGCGCTTTCGATGTAGCGCGGATCGCCGCCGGGCCTGGAGCCGCAGAAGACGCAGAGCGAGGTGATGGCGGGCAAGGAAACCTCCGGAAACGGAAACGGACTGCGCAGATATTTACTTGACCTCGGCCGGCTAAGGTAGGAAATCTGCCCCCGTCCTCAAACCGCCCGGCGCGGACCGCGCGCCGCAGGCGGCCGAAGGAGTAGCGAGATCGGTATGCATTTCCGCCCAGTATCCCTCGTTTTCGCAGCAGCGCTGCCGGACGTCTCTGCCGGGGCCGGTGCATGGGGATGAAGGGGGCGGTCCTCTGCGTCGCCGCGGCGCTGTATGCCGCCGCTGTCCAGCCGGCGTCGGCGCAGGAGACGGCGTCGCCGTCGCGCGGCGCGGCGCTCTACGGCGCGGGCGGGTGCGCGAACTGCCATACCGACGTGCGCGGCAAGGGACCGGAAGCGGCCGGCGGGCGCGCGCTGAAGACTCCGTTCGGCACGTTCTTCAGCCCCAATATCACCCCCGATCCGCAGCACGGCATCGGCGGGTGGTCCGACGCCGACTTCATCCGCGCGATGCGCGAAGGCACGGCGCCGGACGGATCGCACTATTTCCCGGTGTTTCCGTTCACGTCGTTCACCCTGATGACCGACGACGACCTGAAGGCGCTGAAGGCCCATCTCTTCACGCTGAAGCCGGTGGCCAGGGAAAACCGCGCGCACGACGTGCCGTTCCCGTTCAGCATGCGCTGGCTGCAGTTCGGATGGAAGCTGCTCTTCTTCGACGAGGGGCCGTTCCGCGCCGATCCGAAGCAATCGGCAGAATGGAACCAGGGCGCCTATCTGGCGACCGCCGTGGTCCATTGCGGTGAATGCCACACGCCGCGCAACGTCTTCGGCGCGATCGACCGCGACCGCTGGTTTGCCGGATCGACCGATGGCGCGGAAGGCGAGCCGGTTCCGAACATCACGCCGTTGCCCGACGGCGGCCTCGGCAAGTGGACCGACGAACAACTCGTCAGCTACCTGGCGACCGGCGAGACGCCGGACGGCGACTTCGCCGGATCGCTGATGGCGGAGGTGATCGAGAAGGGCACCGCCCTGCTGTCTGATGCCGACCGCCAGGCGATTGTCGTCTACCTGCGGTCGCTGAAGCCGATTCGCGGGCCCAGGCGGGACTAGCGGTCTTTGTCCTCTCGGCGTCCAAGACACTGATGACAGGGGATTTTCCCGCCCCGCGCGAGACGGCGGCGGTTATTGCGTCCCTATCGGGTGCATACTACGCTGTTCGTCTGGTGCTCGAGGCGCCCCAAGCTGAGCGGAGGCCGGCATGAACCGCCCTCTCATTATTGGTATTGTCGGCGGGCTGATCGCCGTTGCATCGATCGCCCTGACCTTCCTGCTCGACCGTGGGACGGAGCCCGCTGACGCGCCCGCGCCGCAGGTGGCCCGGCCCGGCCCTCCGCCCTCCGGCGCCCCGGACGATGAACGGCCGGCTCTGGCCGCGCCCGCCAGGGTCGAGCAGCCCACCCGTCCCAGCTTCGATGTCGTTCGCGTGAACCCGCAGGGCGACATGGTCATCGCCGGTCGCGCGGCGCCCAACGCCGAGGTGACCGTGACCGAGGGCAAGGTGGAGATCGGGAAGGTCAGGGCCGATTCCCGCGGGGAATGGGTGCTCATACCCAAGAAGCCGCTGGCGCCGGGCAGCCGCGAACTCGACCTGAGCGCCATCGGTCCGGACGGCGGCAAGTCGGAAGCCGACCAGAAGGTGCTGCTCGTGGTGCCGGGGCGCGGCAAGGACATCGCCGGCCGCGAGTCTTCCGACGACACCCAGTCGCTGGCGCTGCTGGTGCCCAAGGACGGCGGGGCGCCGACGGTGCTCCAGAAGCCGGGCGCGGGTCCGGCGCCGATGCCGCCGCGGATCGGCGCTCCCGGTCCGGTGGACGGGCTGGTGGGCAGGGCGATGCCGGGCGCGCCGCCGGCGCAGCCGGGGGACGTGCCGCTGAGCCTGGACGCGGTGGACTACGACGAGTCCGGCCGCGCGACCCTCAGCGGCAAGGCGCCCGAGCGTTCGCTGGTGCGCGCCTATATCGACAACCGGCTTGTCGGCACCGATACGGTGGATGAGCGCGGGGTCTGGCAGGTCGCGCCCGACTTCCGGATCGAGCCCGGCTATTACACGCTGCGCATCGACCAGGTGGACGCGGCGGGCAAGGTGCTCTCGCGCGTCGAGACGCCGTTCGCCCGTTCGGGTCCGCTCGAAGCCCTGCCGGACGGGATGTTGGTCCGTGTACAGCCCGGCAACAGCCTGTGGCGGATCGCGCGGCATTCCTATGGCAGCGGGCCGCGCTTTACGGTCATTTTCGACGCCAACCGCGAACAGATCCGCGACCCGGACCTGATCTATCCGGGGCAGGTGTTCATGCTGCCGCGCGTGAATTAGGGAGAAACGGTCAGGCCGTCTCCGCCGTCTCCCACGCCATGGCGCGGCAGGCGGCGATCAGGTCGAGGACCGGCTTCGACGCCAGCACGATGGCCGACGTCCCGGCGGCGACCAGCGCTGGCGACGGATGCCTCGGAAACTCCATCGCACCGCGCACGGTGATGGTCTGGGTTTTCGACAGGGTGATGGTGGCGTGCGGCAGGTCGCGGCCGGCATCCACCACCGCGCGCAGATAGCGGCGCGCGGTCCTGGATTCCGCGGAATAGGGCATGGTGCCGAGATCGCCGCGCACCAGCAGCCTCGCCGCAGCCTTTTCGTCGCGCACAACCACCGCGTCGAACCTCACCCCGTAGCAGTCGAACGAGAAGGTGGCCGGCACCACGATGCCGTGCGACATGAGCAGGGTGGGGGTCGCGGCGCCTGACGCGCCGGACGATTTCGAGGCGGTTGTTGCGGACTGGTTCGGCACGGTCTGGAATCCCGATATGATGCGCGTGCGGGAGGCCGGACCCGCCACCGGCAGAGCGTATCGCCGCCGGGCTTAACAAACGGTAAAACCGCGCCGTCCGCTTGGCGAATTTTCCCCGAAAACCACGGTACTCAGCCCGCGCTATGCTCCTTCGCCCACAGGATCTTCAGGTCGTCGCGCCGCACCTTGCCGCGGTCCGACTTCGGCAGCGCGTCCACCATATAGGCGTGTTTCGGAGCCTTGAACGGCGGCAGCTTGCCCTTGCAGTGCTGGAGCACGTCATCCTCCTTCAGCGTCTCGCCCGGCTTGGGCACGACGTAGCAGACGACCTCCTCGCCGTAGATAGGATCTGGCACGCCGACTGCTGCGGCTTCCGCGATGCGCGGGTTCTCCATCAGGACGTTGTCGATCTCCAGCGGCGCGATGTTGACGCCGCCGCGGATGATCAGGTCCTTGGTCCGGCCGGTGACGGTGACGAAACCGTCCTCGTCCATCACCGCCAGGTCGCCGGTCCGCATGCGCCGGTTCGCTTCGTCCTGCCATTCGCCTTCCGGGGTGATGGTGGCGATGCAGGTCTGCGGCCCGCCGATCTCCACCTCGCCCTCGACGCCGGCCGGGCACGGCTTGCCGTCGCTGTCGACGATGGCGAATTCCTGGTGCCGCGCCGGCGGGCCGACGGTGCCCATGCGGCGCCGGTAATGGCGGTTGCCGCAGATCCATCCGGCTTCGGACATGCCGTAGAGCTGCAGCAGGGTGACGCCGTACATCTCCTCGAACCGCTTCCACTGCTCCGGCGAGAGCGGTGCGGTCGAGCAGGTCATCAGGCGCAGGGACGGGATATCGTCCGCCGTCATCCCGGCAGGCTCGTTGAGCAGCATGTTGATCACCGTCGGCACTCCGGCGGCGAAGGTGATCTCATGCGCCTTGATCCAGTCGAAGAAGCGCGAGCGCGAAAACCGCCTGGCGATATACATCGACAGCCCGGTGACGATCCACGGGCCCAGCGAAAGCACCTGCGCGGAGTTCCAGCCGAACGAGCGGTATTCCAGCGTGCGGTCCTCCGCCGTCAGCCCCAGGAAGTCGATCGTGTTCAGCCCGTTCAGCCAGTAGGCGAGGTAGTTGTAGACCACGCATTTGGGGCGCGACGTGGTGCCCGAGGTGCAGAAGATGCAGGAGACGTCGTTCGGGCCGTTCTCGCTCGTCACTTCCGGCGTCGCGCCGGTCGCCATGATCTGATGGAAGAATTCGTCCGATCCGGCGTCGTCGGCGAGGTCCGGCGTCCAGCAGCTCCCGAACCGCACGATCTCGCAATCCACGCCGCCGGTCAGCGCCGCGGCGTCGAGCGCCTCGTGAACGAAGGTAAGCTTCGGCGCGATGCTGGCCAGCAGCTCGCGGATGTGGGATTCGTTGATCTCCACGTTCAGGGGGCAGACGGTGGCGCCCAGGCGCCACACGCCCATCCAGACGATCATCTTTTCCAGCCCCTCGTCGGACAGCAGCCCGACCCGGTCGCCCTTCGCGATGCCGCGCGCCGCCAGCCAGTTCGCGACGCGGTTGGCCATCTCGTGCAGCTGTCCCCAGTCGATTCCCTTGTCCTGGTCCAGGTCGAACAGCGCGATCTTGTCCGGATGCCGTTCGCGGTAGGTATTCAACACGCTGGCGATCGAACGGAACGGCGCCGCCGGTTCGGGCTGGGTGAAGGTGATCGGGGTCATCGCGGTCGTCTCCCTGCAGGCCGGCGCCGGTTTTTTCCGTGCGCGCCGCCTTGTCAATACCACGCCCCCGGCGGCCCGGGGAGGCGGACATAAGGACGCGGCGAAGTCCCCCGGTTCAGGCGCGGCCCGAAGCCTGCGCGGCGCGACCGTCCCGCCGCCGGTCCCGCCATGCCGCGAGATTCGCCCGCAGCATCAGCGCGCTGGGGGTGACGATCAGCGTCAGCAGCGTGGCGAAGCCGAGCCCGAAGGCGATGGCGGTGGATATCTGCATCCACCACTGAGTGGACGGCGCGCCGTGCGTCACTTCGCGGGTGATGAAGTCGATATTGAGCTGAAGCGTCATCGGCAGCACGCCGAGCACGGTGGTGGCCGCCGTCAGCAGCACCGGCCGGAGGCGCTGCGCTCCGGTCAGCAGGATCGCCTCCACCGGGTCGCCCAGCTCGGCCAGCAGCCGGTCATGGGTGTCGATCAGGACGATATTGTTGTTGACCACGATCCCGGCCAGAGCGATCACGCCGATGCCGCTCATCACGATGCCGAAGGGCTGGCCGATCGCCAGCAGCCCGAGCATCACCCCCACCGTGGACATGACGACCGCCGACAGGATCAGGAAGGTGGAATAGAAGCTGTTGAACTGGGTCACCAGGATGATTCCCATCACCGCCAGCGCCACGACGAAGGCGGTGCCGAGAAACGCCTGCGCCTTCTTCTGCTCCTCGTCCTCGCCCTTGAAGGCGACCTCCACGCGGGGGTCCAGCCCGGCGCCCAGTATCCAGGACCGGATCTCGCCCACCTTGCTGTCGGCCTGCACGCCGGGCAGCAGGTCGGCCTTGACCGTCATCGCACGCAGCCCGTCGATGCGCAGCAGCTCGCCCGTCTTCTGTTTCGCCATGCGCTGGACGAAGTTGCCGATCGGCACATGGCCCTGGCCGGTTTCGATCCGGATCTGATCGAGCTGGTCGATCGTGCGCCATTCGCGCGGGAACCGGGCGACGATGTCGACTTCCTCGTCGGAATCGTCGGGCCGGTACTCGCTGAACTTCAGCCCCTTGGTGACGAGCTGGATGGCGCTGCCGATGGACTCGACGTCGGCGCCGAACTTGGCCGCCTGGGCGCGGTCCACGGCGATCTGCCATTCGATACCGGGGACGGGGCGCGAATCCTCGATGTCTTTCAGCCCGCTCATGCCTTCCAGATGGGCGCGGATCTTCGCGACCGCCGGGAGTAGCGCCTCGGACGCGCGGGAGGTGAGCTGGATATGGATCGGCTTTCCGACCTGCGGGCCCGCCTCCTGCTTCCGGGTCTCGATCTCGATCCCGGCCAGGTGCCGGGTGCGCTGGCGGATTTCGGCGAGGATCTGGTCCGCCGGGCGCCGGCGGTCCCATTCGGCGAATTCCAGCCTGACCCTGCCGATCACGTCCTCAGGCTCGTTGTCCCGCCGCTCCAGCTCGCCGGCGACCATATTGATGGTGCGGAACTCCCCGCGCTCGCGCTGCATGGCCAGGACCTCGCGCTCCACCTGGATGACCAGCCGGTGCTTCTCGTCCACCGACAGGTTGCCGCGCGCGTGGACCTGGAGGATCGACTGTTCGGGCTCCACCTCCGGGAAGAACTCGATCCCCTTGCCGAAGTTGAAATAAAGCGCCCAGGCGGCGACCAGCGTCGCCATCGACAGGGCCAGCACCTTGCCCGGATGGCGCAGCGCGCCGCGCAGCCCCCCGACATAGGTGCCGGTGAAGCCGGTCAGGCTGCGCGAATCCGTAAATTCCTGCTGCGGGCTGGCATTGGCGGGGCGGCCGAAACGCGCCCCCAGCACGGGTATGAAGATCAGCGCCATCGCCAGCGAGGCGGCCAGCGTGGCGATCAGCGTGATGGGCAGGAACTTCATGAACTCGCCGACGATGCCGGGCCAGAACAGCAGCGGCATGAATGCCGCCAACGTCGTCGCCGTCGACGCGATGATCGGCCACGCCATGCGCCGGGCCGCGGCCGAGTAGGCTTCGCGCCTGCCGGCCCCTTCCCGCATCCTGCGCTCGGCGAACTCGGTGACGACGATGGCGCCGTCGACCAGCATGCCGACGGCGAGGATCAGGCTGAACAGAACGACGATGTTGATCGTGAAGCCCAGCGTCGCCAGCACCAGCACCCCGGCGAGGAACGAGCCCGGAATGGCGACGCCCACCATCAGTCCCGATCGCAGCCCCAGCGCGCCGACCACCACGATCATCACCAGCAGGATGGCGCTGGTGACGTTGTTCTGCAGGTCCCGAAGCATGGCGCGGATATCGCGCGACTTGTCCTGCGAGAAGCCGACCTCGACGCTCTCCGGCCAGGTGGCGGCCTCCGCGTTCACCAGCGCGCGGACCCGTTCGGTGGTCTCGATGATGTTCTCGCCCGTGCGCTTGGAGACCTCTATGGAGATCGCCGGCCGCCCGTCGGCGCGGGCGTATGAGGTGCGGTCCTTGAAGGTGCGGCGCACGCTGGCGATATCCGCGATCCGCACCGCCGAATCCCCGCTGACCTTGATCGGCATGTTCAGGATGTCGGCGGCGTCCTCGAACAGGCCCGGCACCTTGATTGCGAAACGTCCGGCGCCGGTGTCCAGCGTGCCCGCGGCGATCAGCCGGTTCGACCGCGACACCACCTCGATCACCTCGCGCGCGTTGATCGCGTAGCTTTGCAGCAGGGCGGGATCGATCACGATCTCGACCTGTTCCTCTCGGTCGCCGTTGATCCTGGCTTCCAGAATCGCCGGAATGCCCTCGATCTTGTCGCGCAGGTCGCGCGCCAGGCGGAGCAGGGCGCGTTCCTCCACATGTCCGCCGAGGCTGACCACCAGCACGGGGAACAGGCTGAGATTGACTTCGTGAACGGCGGGCTCGTCGGTCTCGGAGGGCAGTTCCGGCTTGGCCATGTCCACCTTCTCGCGCACGTCGTTCAGCGCGCGGTCGGCGTCGAACCCCGCCTCGAACTCCAGCAGCACCGTTGCCGAGCCCTGATAGGCGGTGGAGCGCATCTCCTTCACGCCCTCGATGGTCTGGAGCTCCTTTTCCATCGGGCGGACCAGCAGGCGCTCGGCGTCCTCGGGCGAGATGCCCTCATGCGTCATGCGCACATAGATGATCGGGATGTTGACGTCGGGCTCTGCCTCCTTGGGGATGTTGATATAGGCGGAGAGCCCCATGCCGAGGATCAGCAGCAGCAGGAAAATCGCCGCGCGCGACCGCGATATCGCGGCGTCGATGAGGCTCAAGACGCCCGCTCCACGGACTCCGCCACCGGCCGCACGCGCTCGCCGTCGCGGACATAGCCCTGGCCGACCGCGATCACGGTTACCGCGCCGTCCAGCCCTCCGATCCAGATTCCCTCCGGCGTGTCGGCGAGAAACTCGACCGGCATGAAGCGCACACGGCTCTCCGCCGTCACGATCTTCACGCCCATGCGCCCCTCATCGTCCAGGGTCAGCGCGGACGGCGCCACGAAATGGGCCATCGTCTCGGACAGCGGCAGCCGGATCTGGCTGGTCACGCCGTGGCGGACCGCATGATCGGGGTTGGGAATCTCCACCTCGAACCGGAAGGTGCGGGTGGCCGTGTCGGCGACGCTGGCGACATAGCGTATGCGGCCCTCAAGCTTCTCGCCGGTGACCAGCGCAGCCGTAGCGGGCGCGCCCACTGCAAGCGCGCCGATCTCGCGCTCGGTGACGCTGCCGACGACCAGGACCGGGTCCAGGTCGACCACCGTGGCGACGTCGTCGCCCTCCTTCACATAGTCGCCGAGCTCCACGGCGCGGGTGTCGAGCGCGCCCTCGAACGGCGCGCCGATGCGGGTGCGTGCGATGTCGGTCTCGATCCGGGCGATCCGCGACCGCGCGGCGTCGAGTTCCGCCGCGGAGGCGGCAAGCTGGGTTTCCGCGCGGAAACCCTTCCGGCTCAGCGAACGGGCGGCCTCGTACTCCATCTCGCGCTGCCGCAGCAGGGCGCGCGCCTCGGCAAGCTGCGCCGGGCGGTCGGCGGCGTCGATCTCCGCGATCAGCGCGCCGGTCTTCACCTTCTGGCCCTTGTCGGCGCCGATGCGGACAATGCGTCCGCCGGTCTCGGCCCGGATCTTCACGCTGCGCGTCGCCTCGGTGCGGCCGTGCGCGATGATCTGGCGCTGCCAGGGGCGGGGCTCGACGCGCCGCACCCGGACTTCCCGCGGTGCGGGGGCGACCGGTTCCGCGGCCATGTCGGCCCGGGCCGGACGGTCGTCGCGCCCGATCTGGCCGGACAGAATCCACCCCGCCGCGGCGAGTGCGACGACGGTGGCGATGACAAGCGATCTGTTCATGAGGCGGCCGGTCGTTCGATCTGCCCGAAACATGGGTATACGGGCCGGGGATTACAGGTCCGGCGGCCGGACTACAACCATTCCGTGCCTCGGCGGACGGGGCCTGACCGGCCCGATCGGGCGAGGGAGCCGGCGCCCGGTGTCGGAAATTTTTACAATCCGGCGGCCTTTCTCCCCCGTGGTTATTTATCCCATTGATTCCAAAGGAGAAAAGGAACTGGCACGCATTTTGCATAAAGGATGAAATCGCAAGCGGCGCGGCTTCGCTTTGTTTCATGAGGCGCCGTAAACGAATTGCCTGACGCCAACCCCGGGTAATTCGTTTCAAGGGCGGCGGTCCGGGTAACCGGGCCGCCGTTCCTTTGTCCGGGCCGATCCTCCCGGCCTCCGCTTGCGGGCGCCGGGGGACCGGGTCGCTAGCCTCGACGACCTGCGGGCCTTGAGCCGGATCGTCGACGGGCGCGACGATGTCAGCGACATCCAGCCCGTGAACCACGGCAACGCCTGGTCGTTCTGCTTCCGCGATCCGGAAGAGAACCGTATCGAGCTCTATCTCGACACGCCCCGGCAATGCACCCAGCCGCACCGCGAACGGCTGGATCTGTCTCCCGACGACGAAGAAATTCTCCGCGTCACCGACGACCGCCTGCAGGACGATCCGAGCCGGAAGCCGGCCGGGGACCGGGCGCGGGAAATCGCGGCGCGGCTGACCGCCGGGGCCGGCTGACTCCCCGGACCGGGTGCGAAGGCGGCCCCGGCGTACGGGATATGTGCCGGGGCCTTCCTCGGACAGCCCTTACTGGGGCTTCACGATCTCGATCACGACGCGGCGGTTCCGCGCCTCCACCACGCCGTCCGGGGTGGGCACCGCCGGTTCGCGCTCGCCGAGCGCTGCGGTCCCGATGGCCGTCTTTGCGATGCCGCCGGCGGCAAGCTCGTCGAGCACCGACTGCACCCTCCGGGAGGAGAGCTTGTCGTTATAGGCGTCCGGTCCCGCGCGGTCGGCATGGCCGGACACATAGACGACCGCATTCCTGTTCCCCGCCAGTTCCTTCTCGATGCCGTTCAGCTTCGCCCGCGCGTCCGATGTCAGCTCAGCCGCATTCAGCCTGAAATAGACGACGTGTCGGACCTTCTGCGCCTTCGCCGGTATCTCCGCCGTCCTCGGCGGTGGCGGTGTTTCCGCTGCCGCAGTCCGCGGCGTCATCGCCCTGTCAACCTCCGACATCGCGAGTGTGAACCGGCTTTTGCATCCCGCGATATCGTCCGGCTGGAGGTTTTCCTCCGCTTCCTGCATCCAGCAGTCGAAGGCAACCTGCGCCTTCGCCGCGTCGGCGGGCGCCCTGGCGGGTGCGCCGCCGTCAAGCGCCGTCGTCAGGCGGGCGCGGGCCTCCGACAGCTCGCCGGCGTGGATCGCCGGGAGTTTCCGCGCGCCCAGCGACTCGGGCGACGGCGGCGCGCCCAGCGCCGACTGGCGCGCCCGTTCGGTAAAGACCCTGCCGTCCTTTATGTCGGTTTCGTCGTATTCCGCTTCAGCGAGGGCGAGATAGCCGGAATAAAGCCCTTGGTCGAAGCTGGAACCTTCCGCCGTCATTTTGCGAACGTCGGACGAAACGCATGCTGCAACGCTTCCGGCAAGTGCGGTGGCGATAGCCAGGGTGAGAGGTGTTTTCATTTTTCCGGTCCTCCTGAAAAAGCCGAGATACGGCCCGCGACTCCGTCGCGGACAAGCCGGGCGCTCTTCCTTAACTGGGGAAACCTGCGGGAACGGCAACCCGTGGATGGGGGAGGAAGCGGTTTTGCAACGTAAATTTATATGTTCAAATACAATATGTTACATATCGACATTCGATCCGATTATCAGAAACTGCGGGGCATGGCGGCTGCTGCCGAACATGAAAACGCCTACGCGCGCATCGTTCCGGGGATGAGCCGCACCCCCTGACTGCGGGGTAAGGCCCGGCGGCGGCGCAGGAAAGCGGTTGCGATCGTTCCGTTCTTCCGAACCGTTCGCATCACCGCCCATCTCGACGCGGCATCCGGTTTGGCTGGGGGACCTGGATTCGAACCAGGACTAAGCGGGTCAGAGCCGCTCGTTCTACCGTTAAACTATCCCCCATCAGGGCGCGGCCGGGGACCCGGCCGGGAGTGCCCGTTGCTTAACACAACGCGGCGCGGCGGGACAAGCGGTAGCGTGCGGCCGCGTATGGCATTCGCGCTTTCGATACCTGCGCTATCGGTCTACCATGACGCAGAAAAAGCAGCGACACCGCGCCCCCCGGAGGCCGGGGTGCGCAGGGGAGGAAGAGTTGGCAGTCGTCCAATCGCTTCGCGGAACGCGATCGCGCCGCGGACGCCGGCCCGGTGCCGGCGAGCGGCGGGGCGCGGCCGGTTTCGTGCCCGCCATCGCGGCGCTCGATCTCGGCACCAACAACTGCCGGCTGCTGATCGCGCGGCCCCATCCCGGCGGCTTCCGGGTCATCGACGGGTTCTCGCGCATCGTGCGGCTGGGCGAGGGCGTCGCGGCCAGCGGTGAGCTTTCCGAGGCCGCGATGGCGCGCGCCATCGACGCGCTCTCGGTCTGCGCCGAGAAGATCGCGCGCCGGCAGGTCGAGCGCGGGCGCTACGTCGCCACCGAGGCCTGCCGCCGGGCCGGGAACGGGCCGGAATTCCTGCGCCGGGTGCGCGAGGCCACCGGGATCGCGCTGGAGACCATACCGTCGCGCGAGGAGGCGGAACTGACCCTGGCCGGCTGCCTGCCGCTGCTCGACCCCGCGACGCCCTATGCGCTGACCTTCGACGTCGGCGGCGGCAGCGCCGAGATCCTGTGGGTCCGGCTGAGTCCCGGCGCCGATCCGGAAATCGAGGGCTGGATATCCTTGCCCTGCGGGGTGGTCACGATGACCGAACGCTACGGCAGCGCGGAGTTCACCCCTGCCGAATACGAGGCCATGGTCGACGATATCGAGGCGATGCTGCGCCCGTTCGACGAGGCCTACGGCATAGGCGGCGCCATCGCCCGCGGCGAGGTGCAGATGCTGGGCACGGCGGGCACGGTGACGACCATCGCCGGGATCAACCTGGGGCTGACGCGCTATAACCGCGCGATGGTCGACGGCTGCTGGCTGGATTTCGACGCGGTGCACGAGGTCAGCCGGATGCTGGCCGGCGCCAGCTTCGACGAGCGCGCCGCCCATGCCTGCATCGGCGAGGGGCGGGCCGAGCTGGTGGTCGCCGGTTGCGGCGTGCTGGAGGCGGTCTGCCGCCTCTGGCCGGCGGGCCGTCTTCGGGTTGCCGACCGCGGCGTGCGCGAGGGCATCCTGATCGCGCTGACCGACGAGTACCTGCAGGAAGGGGCGCAGCAGCCGGCGGTCCAATGAGCGGACGCAAACCGGGCTCCAGATCGGGCGGACGCGGGCTTACCGTCCGGGTTCGCACCGCGCGCGGCCGCAAGCCGTCCTCGACGCGCTGGCTGCAGCGCCAGCTCAACGATCCCTACGTCGCCGAGGCCCGCCGCAGCGGCTACCGCTCGCGCGCGGCCTTCAAGCTGCTGGAGCTGGACGACCGGTGCAAGCTGCTGCGTCCCGGCCTGTCGGTCGTCGACCTCGGTGCCGCGCCGGGCGGCTGGACGCAGGTGGCGGTGGAGCGGACCGGGGCGGGAACGTCGGGCAGGGCGCGGGTGCTGGCGGTCGACGTGCTGGAGATGGAGCCGGTGGCGGGTGCCGAGACGATGGTGCTCGACATCCGCGACGCCGATGCGCCCGAACGGCTGCGCGCGGCGCTGGACGGTCCCGTCGATGTGGTGCTCAGCGACATGGCGGCGCCCACCACCGGTCACCGCCAGACCGACCATCTGCGCACCATGGCGCTGTGCGAGGCCGCGGCCGATTTCGCCGCCGGTGTGCTGGCGCCGGGCGGCGCGCTGGTGCTCAAGGCCTTCCAGGGCGGGGCGGAGGCGGGGCTTCTGGCGTTGCTCAAGCGCGACTACGCCCGGGTCCGCCACGTCAAGCCGCCCGCCAGCCGGGACGAGTCGCCCGAAACGTATCTCGTGGCGACCGGGTTCAGACGCGGGATCAAGAACGATAAGAAATCATAGTTATATCAACATATTGATATAATGAACTTGATGTTCTGATATAACTAAAGCGTCATCAGAGCAGCAGGTCGCTGTCGGCCAGGTGCCGTGCGACGGACGCCTCGTCATGCTTGACCAGGTCCTTGTCCAGCGTGCCGGTGACGCGGTCGCCGGCCGGCTTCGGCAGGGCCGCGCGCAGGTCGCCAAGCGCCTTGGGCGGCGCCACCAGGATCAGCCGGTCGAAGAACCTTTCCTGCGCCGCCTCGCCGAGCATCGCGGCGATGGAACGCGCAAAGCCGTTCGCGACGTGGCGCCTGGGATCGGTCTTCGCGTCCATCGCGTGGCGTCCCGCGCCCGGCCCGCCCGCATTGCTGCCGCGCCGGTCGGTGAGGATGTCGCGCACGTAATGCGGCAGCCCCGCCTCATAGTCCCGCTCGAGGGCGCGCCGCAGCCCCTTGCGGGGGCCGTCGTTGGCGTAGATTCGGGCATGGGTCCCGTCCGCGACGACCACCCAGGTGACGATTTTTCGAGCCATGTCGGAATCCTCTGCCGGCTGTTTCCCGAAAGCTGGGCACGGGGCGCGCGTTTGTCAGCGGTTTCCGTGCAATTCCTTTGGATTCGTGGGCGCCTTGTGTATGATCCGGCCCCATCCTATCGGAGACGACATGGACATCCCAGAGGCCCTGACATTTGACGACGTTCTTCTTGTCCCGGCCGAGTCCGCCATCCTGCCGTCGCAGGCAGATATCTCGACGCGGCTGACCCGCTCGCTCACCCTCGGCATCCCGCTGATTTCCGCTGCGATGGACACGGTTACCGAGTCCGCGATGGCGATCGCGATGGCCCAGGCCGGCGGCATCGGGGTGATCCACAAGAACATGGAAATCGCCGAGCAGGCGGACGAGATCCGCAAGGTCAAGAAGTTCGAATCCGGCATGGTCGTCAACCCGGTCACGATCCGCCCGGAACAGACCCTGGCCGACGCGCTCCGCCTGATGCAGGGCTACAGCATCTCCGGCATTCCGGTGGTCGAAAGCGGCAGCGGCCGGCTGGTCGGCATTCTCACCAACCGCGACGTCCGCTTCGCCACCAACGCGCGGGAGCAGGTCGCCGCGCTGATGACGCGCGAGAACCTGATCACGGTGAAGGACGGCATCGGGACGGAGGAGGCGAAGAAGCTTCTCCACAAGCACCGGATCGAGAAGCTGCTGGTGGTCGACGACGACTACCGCTGCGTCGGGCTGATCACGGTGAAGGACATCGAGAAGGCCCAGCGCCACCCGGACTCGATCAAGGACGAGAAGGGCCGGCTGCGGGTCGCCGCAGCCACCGGTGTGGGCAAGGCCGGGCTGGAGCGCGCCGAGGCGCTGCTGGACGCCGATTGCGACGTGCTGGTGGTGGATACCGCCCACGGCCATTCGCGCGGCGTGCTCGAGGCGGTCGGCCAGATCAAGCGGCTGTCCAACAAGGCGGAGGTCATCGCCGGCAACGTCGCCACGCCCGAGGGCGCGAAGGCGCTGATCGACGCGGGCGCCGACGCGATCAAGATCGGCATCGGCCCCGGCTCCATCTGCACCACCCGCGTGGTCGCCGGCGTCGGCGTGCCGCAGTTCACCGCCATCGCCGAGACCTCGGCCGCCTGCCGCGAGGCGGGCGTCCCGGCGATCGCCGACGGCGGCATCAAGTATCCGGGAGACCTGGCCAAGGCCATCGCGGCCGGGGCGGACTGCGCCATGATCGGCTCGCTGCTGGCCGGCACCGACGAAAGCCCGGGCGAGGTGTTCCTCTACCAGGGCCGGTCCTACAAGTCGTATCGCGGCATGGGCTCGCTGGCCGCCATGGCGCGCGGCTCCGCCGACCGCTACTTCCAGCAGGAAGTGTCCGACACGCTGAAGCTGGTGCCCGAGGGCATCGAGGGCCAGGTGCCCTTCAAGGGCCCGGTCGCCGGCGTTCTGCATCAGCTCACCGGGGGCCTGCGCGCCGCGATGGGCTATACCGGCAATGCGACGGTCGCCGAGATGCAGGTCAGGTGCAAGCTGCGGCGCTCCACCGAGGCCGGCCGGCGGGAAAGCCATGTCCACGACGTGACGATCACCCGCGAGGCGCCCAACTACCGGAAGAACGACTGATGGGCGGGGACGGCCCGGACGACGCCGGGGGCGCGCGGATCGTCATCCGCCGCGCGCGGGTCGAGGACGCGGCCGCCATCGCCCGCGTCCATGTGGACTCCTGGCGGTCCACCTATGCCGGGATGCTGCCGGAGAAGATGCTGCTGCGGCTGTCCAGCGCCAGCCACGAGCAGCGCTGGTGGCGGCATGTGCTCGGCCGGTTCCGCAACCGGCATTACGTCTATGTCGTCGAGGACGAGGCCGAGGGCGTCGTCGGCTTCGCCAGCGGCGGACGGGCCCGGGACCACGGGCTCGCCTTCCGGGGGGAGATCTACGCGCTCTACCTGCTGGACGAGTATCACGGCCGGGGTCTGGGGCGGGCGCTGTTCGTGCGCCTCGCCGCGCGGCTGCTGCGCGAATGCGGGACCACGCTGGTCGTCTGGGTGCTGGCGACCAACCCGTCGCGCTTCTTCTACGAGGCGATGGGTGGGGCGCGGGCCGCGACCCGCACCGACCGCATGGGCGGCGCCCGGGTCGACGAGGTGGCCTATGGCTGGGACGACCTGGAGCAGCTCGTCGCCGTCGGCCGTTCGGGCGAAGCAGGTTAGGCGAGAGGTCCCGGCTTGGCGGACACCGTCCTGATCCTCGATTTCGGCTCTCAGGTGACCCAGCTTATCGCCCGCCGCGTGCGGGAAAGCGGCGTCTACTGCGAGATCCACCCCTTCAACAAGGGCGACGAGGCGCTGGCGGCGCTGAAGCCGTCCGCGGTGATCCTCTCCGGCGGGCCGGCCTCGGTCACCTCGGCGGAGACGCCGCGCGCCCCCGATGCGGTATTCGCGCTCGGCGTGCCCGTGCTCGGCATCTGCTACGGCCAGCAGACCATGTGCGCCCAGCTCGGCGGGTCGGTGGAGCCGTCGGAGCACCGCGAATTCGGCCGCGCCTTCCTCGAGGTCCGGGAGACGTGCCGCCTGTTCGACGGGCTGTGGGCCCCCGGTGACCGCGAGCAGGTGTGGATGAGCCACGGCGACCGCGTGATGCGGCTGCCCGAGGGGTTCCGCGCGGTGGGAGTCAGCGACGGCGCGCCCTTCGCCGCCATCGCCGACGATGCGCGCCGCTTCTACGGC
>WHUE01000140.1 GCA_009377375.1 Alphaproteobacteria bacterium
GGCGCCTGGACGATCCCGTCGGCGCGCGCGCTCGGCGACGCCATCGCCGCGCTGCGTCCGCCCGCCCATGGCGCCGCGCGGATAGAGCTCGCGGCCATCGATACGCTGGACAGCGTCGGCGTGCTGCTGCTGCACCGGCTGCGCGGGGTGCTGGCGGAAGGCGGCCGCATCGTGGCGTTCGCCGGCGCGTCCGCCGACCGCGCCGCGCTGATCGAGCGCATCGCGGATGCGTCCGGCGCGCCGCCCCCGCCGCCGGAGCGCTATCACCCCGTCATCACGCTGGTCGAGAATACGGGGCGCGGCACGGTCGAGGCCGCGAACGAAGCGCTGGGGCTGGTGTCGTTTTTCGGCCAGGTCATCGTCACCGGGCTGTCGGCGCTGGCGAAGCCGCGCCGCATCCGCATCGTGCCGCTGTTCTATCACCTGGAGAGGGTGGGCCTGAACGCGCTGCCCATCGTCGGGCTACTGGCCTTTCTCATCGGGGTGGTGGTGGCGTTCCAGGGCGCGGACCAGCTGCGGCGCTTCGGGGCCGAGATCTTCACCGTCGACCTGCTCGGGCTGTCGATCCTGCGCGAGATGGCGGTGCTGATGACCGCCATCATCGTCGCCGGCCGGTCCGGCAGCGCCTTCGCGGCACAGATCGGCACCATGCAGGTGAACCAGGAAATCGACGCGATCCGGACGATGGGCCTCGATCCGGTGGAGCTGCTGGTTCTGCCCCGCGTTCTGGCGCTGGTCATCGCGCTGCCACTGCTCACGGTCTTTGCCGATCTGATGGCGCTTGGCGGCGGGCTGCTGATGGTGAACCTCACCCTCGATATCTCCGTCGTCCAGTTCGTCGAGCGGCTGCAGAGCGCGGTCCCCGTCCGGTCCTACTGGGTCGGTATCGTCAAGGCGCCGGTCTTCGGATTCCTGATCGCGCTGATCGGCTGCTACGAAGGCATCAACGTAAGCGGCAGCGCCGACAGCGTCGGCCGCCAGACCACCCGCGCGGTGGCGGTCTCGATCTTCCTGGTCATCGTCGCCGATGCCGGGTTTTCGGTCCTGTTTTCGGTGCTGCGCATATGACGGAGGGCGGCGACAGCGTGATCCGCATCCGCGGGCTGCACACCCGGTTCGGCAGCACCGTCATCCATGAGGGGCTCGATCTCGACGTGCGCCCGGGCGAGGTTTTCGCGGTCGTCGGCGGGTCCGGCTCCGGCAAATCGGTGCTGCTGAACACCCTGATCGGATTGAATCGGCCCGCCGCCGGCACCATAGAGATACTGGGCGAAGACGCCGCGACACTGGACACGGTTGCGTTGCACCGTCTGCAAGCGCGCTGCGGCGTGCTGTTCCAGCAGAGCGCGCTGTTCTCCTCGCTGACCGTGATGCAGAACGTGCAACTGCCGCTGAAGGAGTTTACCGACCTGCCGCCGAAGATGACGGAGGAGATCGCCGCCCTCAAGATCGCCATGGCGGGGCTGCCGCCGGATTCCTGCGGCAAGTACCCCGCCGCCCTTTCCGGCGGCATGCGCAAGCGCGCCGGGCTGGCGCGCGCGCTGGCGATGGACCCCGAGATCCTGTTCCTCGACGAGCCGACCGCGGGGCTGGACCCGATCGGCGCCGCCGAGTTCGATTCGCTGATCGGCGGGCTGCAGCGCAGCCTGGGCCTGACCGTATTGATGGTGACGCATGACGTCGACACGCTGTACGCAATCTGCGACCGTATCGGCGTGCTGGTGGACAGGAAGATGACGGTGGGTACGCTGGACCAGTTGCTGGACAATCCGCATCCTTGGATCCAGGCGTATTTCCGGGGGCCGCGCGCGCGCGGCGCGGCGGCGGCAGGCAAGGCGGGGTGATGGAAACACGGGCAAGCTATATCCTGGTCGGCTCCTTCGTGCTGGCGCTGGTCGCGGCGATGCTGGGCGCCGCCATATGGTTCTCCAAGGTCCAGTTCGCCGATACGCCGCTCCGCTATCACATCTATTTCGCCGGCGACGTGACGGGGCTCAACGTCGGCAGCGCGGTGCGCTATCGCGGCGTGCCGGTGGGAACCGTGTCCGAGATCCGCATCGACCCGTCCAACGTGGAGCGCACACGCGTGCTGGTCGAGCTGCGCCGCGACGCCCCGATCAAGACCGATACCGTCGCGCGCATCGGGCTGCAGGGCCTCACCGGCGTCGCCTTCATCCAGCTTGTCGGCGGCACCCGGACGGCACCCGCGCTGAAGCCGGCGCGCGACGACGGGATCGCCGTCATCGACTCCGAACCCTCCACGCTGCAGCGCATCGTCGACCGCCTGCCCGAGATCATCGAGCGCGTCGCGGTGGTCGCGGACCGCGTGTCGCTGATATTCAACGAAGGCAATCGTGACGCGATGTCGGAGACGATCCAGAACCTGCGCCGGCTGACCGAGGCGCTGGCGTCGCCGCAGGGCGACATGAAGGACGTCATCCGGCAGGGCCGGGAGTCGGTCGCCGCCCTGACCGACATGATGCGGAACCTCGACACGCGCGCCGGGCAACTGGCCGACACGAGCGAAAAGGCCGTGGAGGAGTTCCGTACGACGATGGCCGATATCCGCCGCACCTCCGAGTCGTTCAACGTGGCCGCGGACGGGTTGAAGGAGATCGTCGAGGAGAACCGCGCCCCGCTGCGCGATTTCTCGCAGGGCGGGCTTTACGAGCTGTCCCAGTTCGTCGCCGAGGCGCGGGTGCTGGTCGATTCCCTCACCCGGCTGTCGCGGATGATAGAGCGCGACCCGGCCCGCTTCCTGTTCGGGGACACGCAGAAAGGATACCAGCCGAAATGAAGCCGCCGCGTCCGATACGGCACGCCGCCGCCCTGCTGGGTTGCCTGTTCCTGGCGGCGGGCTGCTCCCTGGACCTTCCGGGCAACTCGCCGCCGTCCCGACTGTTCGTCCTCAGCCCGAAAAACACGTTCGACCCGGACCTGCCCCGGGTGCCGTGGCAGCTCACGGTTGAGGTCCCCGTTGCCGAGGCCGGGCTGAACACCGCGCGGGTCGCGCTGCGCCGTTCGCCGCTGTCGCTGGAGTATTTCGAGCGCGCGAACTGGATCGACACCGCCCCGCGCATGATCCAGACGCTGCTGGTCGAGAGCTTCGAGAACAGCGGCCGCATCGTCGCCGTGGGCCGCCAGTCGGTGAGCCTGCGCGCCGATTACAGCCTGATCACGGAACTGCGGGAATTCCAGGCGCAATACGGCGACGGTCCCGCGCCGGATGCCCATGTGCGGCTCACCGCCAAGCTGGTGAAGATGCCGCAGCGCAACATAGTCGCCACGATGACCGCCGACGAAAGGATCCGCGCGAACGGCCCATCGCTGGACGAGATCATGCCCGCCTTCGACAAGGCGCTCGGCAAGGCGCTCAAGAAGATCGTGGAGTGGACGCTCAGGACGGCGCCGCCGCCTGAGAAATAAAGATCTCGCGCAGCAGCTTGCGCAACACCGCGCGGTGGAAGTCCTCGAAGCCGGTCGCGGAGATGGCGAAGGCGTCCGGCCCTGCGATCACCGCGGCGCGGAAATACGCTTCCAGCGCGCCGCCGAACTCGTCCACCGCAAGCCCGTTGATGGTGATGCCGCGGCGGATGGCCTCTTTGCGGGCATGCTCAGGCGCGATGCCGCGATTGTTGAAGCCGTCGCCCGAAATGTCGATCACCTGGCGGCGGCCCTGGAACCTGTTGCCTTCAAATGCGGCGATCCCGTCCTCGATGGCGGCGCCGAGCGAGGTGCCGCCGCCGAAGATGGTGCGCGGCGCGGCGAGCAGCAGCCCGGCCGCAGCCTCGGCATCCTCCTTGCCGGCGATGCGCGTCCACTCGATCACCCTGGTGGCGATTCCGGGGCCCGACCACTCGACGAAGGCGATGGCGATGGCTTTGTTCGGTCCCGATGCGATGGCCTTCAGAACCTCGGGATGGATCAGCGCCCGCGCGTAGCCTTCGCGCTGCAGCGCGAACTCGTCGCTGTCGATGCTGCCCGACGAATCGACCGAAAGCACCAGCTCCAGATCGACCGCCTGGGCGCGCAGCCCGCCCGCCGCGCCGAGCGCGCCGAACACGCCGGCGACGAGTATGCAGAACGCGACGACGAGCCGGACCATCGCGGCCTCCCGCCGCATACCATACCGGCGCGATTATAGCGCGTTTGCGTACGGGTGAGCGCGCCGCGATCAGGCGCAGGCGTTGATCCCCGCGCCTTCCAGCAGGTTGACGTGATCGCAGATGAGCTTCTTGCCCGGCGCCTCGTCGATCTCGTAGACGTAGCCGTTGGTGCGGGCGTTGATCTCCTCCGCCTTCTTCTTCAGCTCCTCGGCCTTGTCGCCGCTCGCATTCTCGGCCGAGGCCGAGAAGCGGGCCCAGTACCTGTTGCCGATCTTCGCCGCTTCGGTGCGGATCACCAGCCCGTCGAACGTCTCGAATTCCGCCTTGTATCCGCCGTCCTTGAATTCCATATCGGCCGCCGTCGCGAGATCCTTCAGCTCGATCCCTTCCAGCGCCTTGGGCATCTGGTTGGTCTCCCACTGACCGCGCTGGGTCTTGCCCTCCGGTATGTCCGACAGCTTAAAGTCCTTGTCCCCGGGCGCGGCGCGTTGCACCACCACGGTGCCGCCGCCGGGTGCGGTGACGGTCAGACGCTTCATGTTGTCGCCGCTCACGTCTATGACCTTCTTCGACACCCAGTCCGCCGGGCCGTCGCCGAGATCGACCGTGCCTTCCGCCAGCCAGGCGCGCTTCTCGCCATCGACGCGCACATAGGTGCCGCCGCGGTCGGCGCCGAACAGCGTGTCGACCTTCTTGCCGATCAGCCCCTTCGCGATCACCTTGCCGTCCTTGTCGCGCAGGGCGATCTCCCTGGCCTTCGCGCCCTTGGCGGAGACCGGCTGGACATCGAGCCGGTCGTAACGGTCCGCGTTCGCGGTCTTGGCCTCCAGCAGCCTGAGCTGCGAAATCTGGACGAGGACGGTCTTCACCTTGTCGAACAGGACAGGATAGTCGCCGATGCTGGCCAGCACCCATCCGCCGTCCTTGGCCTTCACGGTGAAGGTCCTGTCGGCGGATTTGACTTCCAGCTCGGCGACCGCGTTCACCGCCGGAGCGACCTCGGGGAAGACCAGCGCGCGGTCGGCGGGTATCAGCGTAGGCGTCGGCCGCGTGACGACGGCGGCGACGGCCGCGCCGACCATCACGACGGTAACCACGGCAAGCGCGACGAACGATCTCGGTGTCATGGCGTCGTTACCTTTCCTCCTCTGCCCGGTCGTCCCGATCAGTCGGCCGCCGCGGCGCGGTGGTCCCGCGCCAGCCGGCGACGGCGAATCCCCATTCCGATCGCGAACAGCACGACCAGGGCCGGCATCAGCCCGATATTGATGGCCTTCA
>WHUE01000141.1 GCA_009377375.1 Alphaproteobacteria bacterium
CGCGCCTGAATGCGGCCTCGGAAAGACGGTGCCGCAATCGCTGGCCCAGCATCATACCGGCGAGGGCAGGCACCATCGCCGCCGCGGAAATCAGGCCGAGTTCCAGCGTCAGCAGGCTGTGCCCGCCGAGCGCCATTGCCAGTGCCACGGTAGAAGCGGTGAACAGCATCCCCATCGCCTGGATAAGCCTGTCGCGCGGCAGTCCTATGGCCTGCAGGTACAGTACGCCAGGCACCACGAACGACCCCGTCATGCCGGTCAGAACGCCGTTGGTGGTGCCGACGACCGGCCCCGCCCACGCTTCCCAGCCCCGTGGAATCGCAATGTGCAGACCGCCCAGGCTGATCAGGGCATACACTACCAGCAGGACGCCCAGCAGGGCTGAGAGCAGCCCAACGTCCACCCGGGTCAGCGCCGCCGCGCCGAGCCAGACGGTGACCGTCGCAGCCAGCAGGAACGGCCAGGTCCGGGCGAGGATGGCCCGCCCGTTACCCCCGACCAGTGCCTGCCAGAGATTGGTTACGAAGGAAGGAGCCAGCAGCAGCGCCATTGCCGGATGCAGCCCCACCGTAACCGTGAGCAGCGCCAGGGAGACGGTCGGCAGCCCCAGCCCGATAACGCCCTTCACAGCGCCTGCAAGCAGAAACGTCAGGGCGATCAGCGACAGGGAGACGGCATCGAACATCCGGGAATTCTAGGAGCGGAACTCGCGCGCCGCGAGCGCAATCGCAGGAAAGGACCGAACTTGCCCTCGCCCGCGAGCTGGGCCCTGGTTGCGGCGCCGTCCCACGACCTGCCGACTGAAAAATTCCAGCGACGAAAGGCACCGCTCAGGTCGGTATGACGTCGCCGCGGGCGAAGCGCTTGTCATACTTCATCGGCTCGACGATGTACTGGATCTCCCACCAGTTGCCGTCGCGATCCTGCAGCTTGAAGGCGTAATCGCCGTCGTTGTGCATCTGCTGCGGCTTGTTGATCCGTCGGATGCCGTACTTGTCCTGGTACTTCAGCGCCGCCTCGTAGGCCGCATCGACCTCTTCCGGGGTCGACACGTCGAGGCCCCAGTGATGGTAGATCTTGGTAGCCTGGACGCCCTCGCCGATCTCCAGGCAGACGACGCCCCAGTAGCCGCCGACGCGGACGTTCATTCCGCGCTCCTGGTGGCGCACGCAGTCCAGCCCCAGAAACTCGGTATAGAACTTCTTGGATTCGGCCAGATCGATCACGCCGAGCGTCCCGTGCGACAGGATCATCGGCCTGACGATGGGGTTTTCGGCGTAGGTGCCAGCCGCCTTTTCGTCGGCCGCCCTGAAGCTGCCGAACTGCGCGGCGCTCTGCTTCTCGCCCTCGGGCCGCACGAACCGGGCCGCCCTTCTCGTCGAAGTTGCCATGCTCTCCTCCTCGATTGCGCGGTCCGGAAAGAGCGCGGCGGCGGACGCGGGGCCCGCCGCCGCGCGCATGTTCAGTCGCAGGCCACCGTCTTCGCCTGCCCCATGTTGCCGGGATAGGTGACGGCGCATTTCATGCCCGCCTTCAGGGCCGCGCTCTTCGCCTTCTTGCCTGCGATGGTGATGTTGGTTGCCTTGCCCGACAGCTTGGACTCGTGGGTTTCGCCATTGGCCATGAACCCGATCTTGCTGCCCTTGACCGCGGTCAGGGTCGTCGAAACGGTGACCCACTTGACCTGACGCTTCTCCTCGAACGCCTTGATTGGCTTGCGGAAGCTCACCACGCGGGTCGCGACTTCCTTGGGATAGGCGTACAGCTCGACCATCAGCTTTTGAATGTCCTCGCCGCTGAGCGGATCGATCTCCAGCAGGCTGCGCTCGGCGGCCTGGCGGAACGCCGGATCCTTCATCGTCGCATCGAACGCCTTGCGGAGCGCCGCGACGCGCACCTGCGGCACGCCCGGAGGCGCGGCATAGGGCCGGCCCATCTCCTGCGTGCCAAACAGGATATCGAGCGCCTGCTTGTCCTCGGTCGTAGTCACCTGCTCGACCATGGTCGGCACGTTGGGAAGCTCGGGATGCGGGGTCTTGGCGAACTGAAGCAGCATGTTGAGCTTCTTGTCGCGGATCCAGTCGGGCTTCTGGGTCTTGAGGCTGGCCCAGCCGTACCCGCACATGCCGTCGACCTCGCCGCGCTCCATGGCGAGGAACACCTCGCCGATCTCGTATCCGACGATGATCTTGAACTTGGTGCCCACCATGACGTTCATCATGCGCGGCATGACCGACGCCGTGGCCGTCGTGCCGGTGGACGACACGATCGCCTGCGTGGTCAGCGCATCCTTGATCGTCTTCACCTTGGAGGTGTGCCAGGTGATGCAGACGCTCTTCTGCGTCGCGATGCTGCCGATCCAGTTGAACTTCAGCCCGTCGAACTTGATGCCCTGCGGATTGATCCGCGGCTCCAGCCCCATGCGCTCGTGCAGCCCGCCGAAGACGAGACCGTCCTTGGGCGCGACATTGTAGAGCCAGTTCGCCAGCACGCGGCTGGTGCCGCCCGCCTTGGTCTTGAGGATGACGGTGGGATTGCCCGGAATATGCTTGCCGATGTGCTGCGTCAGCGTGCGTGCGTAGGTCCAGTAAGCCCCGCCGGCGCTGAGGCCGTTGTACACCTCGAGCGTCCTGCCCTTGTAGAAATCCGCGACCTCGTCCGCCGCCGCCGGCCGGACGAGTCCGCCCGTCGCCATGGCGAGCGCACCGGCGGCCAGCGCCAGCGAACCGCCTAGAACGGAATACCGCATCGTGATCCTCCCTCTGGTATGAAGCCGGAGCACCCAGCCTTGTTCATTGGTTGCATTTTACGGCAGCGGGACACGGATGACCAGTCCCGTCGCGGGGGCTATGCTGGCGCGACAAGAAGAAACCGCGACCGCGGCAGGGAGAGAAAGCCTGTGAAGATTCTTCGTTATGCGCCGGCCGATGACGCCGCCGCGGCGCCCCGCCTGGGACTGCTGACCGGCGACGGCGCCCATGTCGCCGATCTGACGCGCGCCTGCGCCCGCCGCCTTGCCGCGCGCGGCGACTCCGGCGCCGAAGCGGCAGCCGCCATGCGCATTCCCGGCGATGTCGCCGCCTTTCTTGCCGGCGGGAAGACCGCGTGGGATGCGCTGTCGGAGACCGCAGACTTTCTGTCGTCCGGCGACAGCGAAGGGCTGGACGGCAAGCCGCTTCTCGTCTCGCTGGACGCCGTAAGACTGTACGCCCCCGTCCGCCCGCCCAAGATGATCGCGGTCGGGCGCAACTACAGTGAGCACATGGCGGAGATGCGCGGCGCAGCCCCGAAGGAAGGGCCGAAGGTGCCCTCCGCCTGGATCAAGGCGAACTCCACCATCTGCGGCCCCAACGACGCCATCGTGAAACCGCACATGACCGCGATGCTGGACTACGAGACCGAGCTTTCGCTGGTGATCGGCGCGCGCTGCAAGGACGTGCCGGAAGACCGCGCGCACGAGGTCATCGCCGGCTACACGATCGTCAACGACATCACCGCGCGCGACGTCGCCCGGATCGAACGCAAGGAGGGCAACCAGCTTCTCGGCAAGATGTTCGACACCTTCGCGCCGATGGGCCCCTGCTTCGTCACCGCCGACGGGATCGCCGACCCGATGAACCTGGCGCTGCGTACGCGGGTCAACGGAGAGATCCGCCAGGACGGCAATACCGGAACGATGATCTGGAACGTCAGGCAGCTCATCGCCTATCTCTCGCAGATGACGCTGGAGCCGGGCGACGTGATCCTGACCGGCACACCGTCGGGCGTCGCCAGCGGCCACAAGGTCGAGGGCGAGAACTGGTTCCTGCAGGACGGCGACGTGCTCGAGTCCGAGCTGGAGGGTATCGGCACGATGCGCAACCGCATCGTCGACGAGCCGGACCGGACACGCAGCTGGCAGTGGTAGATTGACGGCGGATCGCCGCCGTCCCATAGTTTCCCCGACCGCCGAGGGAGGCTTCCATGTGCGCAATGGCCGTCATCGACAAGAGGTCCGGGTCCCGCCCCATGACCGAGGAGGAATGGGCGCTGCGGGTCGATCTCGCCTGCTGCTACCGGCTGGTCGCCCATTTCGACATGGACGACCTGTTCGCCACCCATATCTCGGCGCGTGTGCCCGGTGCCGACGAGCATTTCCTGATCAACCCGCTGGCGGTCCATTTCAGCGAGGTCACGGCATCGAACCTGGTCAAGGTAGACCTCGACGGCGCCATCCTCGACGACACCGACCACGTCATCAACCCGGCCGGCTACGTCATCCACTCCGCCATCCACGGGGCGCGGCCGGACGCGAAATGCGTCCTGCACACCCACACCGTCGCCGGCATGGCCATCGCCACGATGACCGAGGGGCTGAAGTCCTGGTTCCAGAAGGCGACGCGCTATCACAACCGCGTCGCCTATCATGATTTCGAGGGCAAGGCGGAGGACCTGGACGAGCGCGAGCGACTGGTGCGCGATCTCGGCGACAGGAACTACCTGGTGCTCCGCAACCACGGCCTCCTCGTCTGCGCGCCGTCGGTGCCGCAGGCGTTCCGCGAGATGTACGCGATGGAGAAGGCGTGCAAGACCCAGCTCGCCATCATGTCGGCAGGCGGCGAACGGGTGCCGCTGTCCGACAACCTGCTGGAACACACCGCCGGCCAGTTCGACCGGGACGCGACCGTGACGAAGAAGCGGCCCGACGGATGGGCAAGCCTGCGCGCCCTGGCCGACAAGGTGAGCCCCGGCTACGAAGCCTGACCGACGATTCCGTCGCGTCCGAAATATTTTTTTCAGGGCGCCGGTTCGCTCTTGCAGCCGTTACGCGTCCGCATACCTTATCTCTGCCGGACGCTTTCCGTCGAAGTTTCAGAAACGGAAAGCCCTCGTGCCGGGACGCAAACTCCAGGGAAGGATGCGTCGCCGCGTGCGGACCCCTGACAGCTGAACGGTGCGCGAAGGGCATGCCCTTTCGCCCCGGTGGAATGGCAACGCGGGCCAGCGAAGAATCGCGCCCGCATTCTGGAGAACGACCATGAAGACATTTGCTTCCATCACGACCGCGCTCTTCCTTGCGGCCATCGCCTCCACGGCCTATGCGGCCGGGATTGGCCACGCCGAGCTGAGCGTCTCGAAGACGTTCTCGCAGAGCTCCGAAGGCGGCGAGAGCGGCGAAGGCTCCGAGAAGCCGAAGGGCGGCGGCGAGGGCGGCTCCGACTGACCGTCGGCGATCGCGCGGACGGCGGGCGTCCTCCCGGGGCCCGCCGTCCCCTTTTCCGCCGTATGACGGTTGCATTGGCGGCCGCCTGGAATACTTCCATCAAGTCATTTTCCACGGCATCCAACGCAAGGACAGACCCGACCATGAAACTGCTGATTCCCGCGCTCGCCGCCGCCGT
>WHUE01000142.1 GCA_009377375.1 Alphaproteobacteria bacterium
CTCCGGACGGTTGAAGATCACGAACGTGATCCCGTCCTTGCGCTGATCGACTTTTATGCAAGTGTACTGCTTGCCGAGCATGTCACTCTCCTCGGTTATCCGGTGCGGACTGGGAACTGATGGACGACGAGTCGGGTCGGAGGCCTGTGTCTCCCACCAAGTAAGGGCGGTCGGCGATGCCGCGGCTCACCACTCCAGCACCTTCTTCGCGCGGGCGGCGACCTTCGGCGGCGCTGCGACGGTCTTGTCGACGATGGCCTGCAGCCTCTCGCCCGTCATCGGCTCGACCAGCAGCTTGCGCTTCTTGGCCTCCTCAAGGAAGGCAGGGTCCGTCATGCTCGCGTCGAAGGCGCGCCGCATCGCCTGCACCCGATCCTTCGGCACGCCCGGCGGCATCATGAAGCCGCGCCCGACTGCGGCGTCGGACGCGAGCAACTCGAGCACGGCGCGCTCCTCCTCGCCCTTTGCGAGGTCAAGCAGCAGCGGCGCGTTCGGCAGGTCGGAGGCCTTCTCCAGACCGGCCTGGGCGACGGGAACCACCTTCTTGTCGCGCAGCCAGTGTGCGTGTCCCGTTTGCCAGCTCGACCACGCGCCGGCGCGTCCGCCGACCTCGCCCTTCTCCAGCGCCAGGCTGATATCCTTGGTGCCCGGGTAGCCGGTGATCACCCGCGCCTTCAGACCGAGCAGGTTCTTGAGCAGGATCGGAACCATGTAATTGGACTGGCCCTTCCCCGTCGCGCCGAACACGACTTCCTTGGTCTTCATGTCGTCCAGCGTCTTCACGCCCTGGTCATGCCAGACCATGATGACGTACTGCATTGAGGCGGCGCGGCCGATATAGTTGAATTTCGAGGCGTCGTATTTCACGCCGCCCTTGAGCACCTGGTATACCGGTGCCGCATTCGAGATCAGCCCGATCACCGAGCCGTCCTGTGCGGCGACGGAATAGAGGTAGTTGGCCCCGGTCAGCCCGCCCGCCCCGGGCATGAACTGGACGATAAATTTCGGGTTGCCCGGTAAATGCTTCGCCAGGTGCTTGGTTACGGTCCGGGCGTAAGCGTCGTATCCTCCGCCGGCACCGGATGCCGAGATGAGTGTGACAGTCTTGCCCCTGTAAAATTCGCCGGCAGACTCCGCAGCTGCGGGCGTGACAACCGCCGCTGAAACAAGGAGTACACCCGCGATTCCGCGGGTCAGAATGCGCGAAGCCATAATACACCTCTCTGCTGTATGGTTTTTCCCACGCTAGTTGTCGCAGACGCGGGCTGTCAATGGCGGAGCCGAAGAAGAAGTTCATGAAAGAGATTGGGCGCTGCTTTCAGATTGGCCCGCCGTCTGTTCCGGGCTCGGCGTACCTGGGCACTGACGTGCGGTCTTTGACGGAGGAGACCCGGCGGGGCAGAGGCGGCGCGCGTAACGCAGACTCTTCTTCGCCGGCCTCGTCGGCAAATTAGGCCGGACGAGGATGACCGAACCGGCCCCATAGCGCCCAGCTATCGCCTGATTCATGCTCCCGGAAGCCGCTTCCATTGAGCAACGCGAACACGTCTCGTGCTCATGAAGCGCCTGAACCGACACGCGCCCCGCGCACGCTCCCGCACCAGGTGTGGGCCAGCACGCCTACGGCCCGGCGGCTGGCAGCCTCAACAGGGGTTGGCAACAGCTGACCAACGGGTCAGGATAAAAAGCCGAAATCCACTGGCCGACCGATTTCGCCCGCTCGGCGCATCCTCCGGTTCTAAGGGAAGGGGCCTGTACCGAACCAGGCAGAGCCGGGGGAACGCGATACTTTCTGCGTAGCTCAGGCACGTGGACACGCAAATGAATGGAGGATTTCGTGGCCGAACGCATATGGGACAACTATTTGACTGAACGTGACAAGCAGGTTTTCGCAGAGGGCGGGTTCGGCGCGAAGGCCGGCGGTGGCAAGAGGCCCGCGCTGCTGGTTATTGACGTGAATTATGCCTTCTGTGGTGAGAGGCCGGAGCCGATCCTGGAGTCCATCAGGAAGTGGCGGACCTCCTGCGGCGAGGAGGCCTGGGCGGCGTTGCCGGCGATCCGAACACTGATCGACAAGTGCCATGAGAAGCGGATACCGGTAATCTACACGACCGGTACAATCCGGAGCGACGGCTGGGACAAGGGAAGCTGGGCGTGGAAATCTTCACGCTCCGACGAGGATGTCTCGACCGCAGCGCCGGCGGCACGCGACAGCAATCGCGACGGCAACGATATCATGGACGAAATCGCTCCCCAGCCGCAGGATATCGTGATCCAGAAGCTGAAGCCGAGTGCATTCTTTGGCACGCCGCTGATGGCGTTCCTGAACGACCTCGGCGCGGACTCGCTGGTTGTCGCCGGCACCACTACGTCGGGCTGCGTGCGCGCCTCGGTCTTGGACGCCTTCAGCAGCAATCTGCGCTGCCTCATAGTCGAGGAAGCGTGCTTTGATCGTTCTCAGGCATCGCATGCCATCAACCTCTGCGATATGCATGCCAAGTATGGCGACGTTGTGCCGCTGGATGAAGCGACCGCATACCTAGAGTCCGTCGAGGCTGAGTACAACGTGCCGTCGGGTCAGCCTCTCGACGGCGCCGTCAGACCAAGCCGGCTCTAGGATGGCGCGGTCGGCCCCTAGGCAGAACCGCGCCGCAGCGTGGGCGGAGCGGCGTAAACTTCAACTTCCGGGGCGACCGCTTTCTCGTGTGCGTTGCTTCAGTTTAACATGCCCCTGAGGCTAGGGCTTTGCCGGATAGAATAGGTCTTTTCCGATGCTACCAAACTACGATACCTCACCCCATCCTGTTCGAGACGATTTGGCCGAGGCGCACCGCAAGGCTTGGCGCCATATCGCCTCGACCGGCACCTGGCTTACCGGACGGCAGAGGGTCGCAATCGCCGCGGAAACCCGGCATGCCGCCAATTGCCGGCTGTGCCGCGACAGAGAGGCGGCGCTGTCGCCCTACGCCGTTGAGGGCGCCCATGACCATCTGGGAGCGCTGCCTGAAAATGTCGTTGAGGTAATCCATCGCGTGGTCACGGATCCGGCGCGGCTGACCGAAAGCTGGGTCAGAAAAGCACTCGCCAGCGGCATTGCCGAGCCCGAATACGTCGAGATTGTCAGCATAATTGCGCACACCATGTGCGTCGATACGTTCACAGACGCGATCGGAATTGAGCGGCACGGTCTTCCTCAACCGGAAGAGGGTGAGCCTGCGCGTGTGCGACCTGACGGAGCAGATTACAACATCGCCTGGCTTCCAACCGTTCCACCGGAACAGGCTGACGAGGACCTGCTGGCGATTTATCCGCGCAATGTCGGCGAGGCACCGAGTGCTCCTCATGTGCGGCGCGCTCTCAGCCTGGTGCCGCGTGAAGCCGTCAGTTTCTTCGCGCTGAACGACGTTCAGTATTTACCGCCCGAAGCGATGTGGAACGCCCCCATCAATCCGCGGTCAATTTCCAAGAGCCAGGTCGAGCTGGTCGCCAGCCGGGTATCCGCGCTGAACGGGTGTTTCTACTGAACTGCCAGCCATTCCGACAGGCTCCGTGCGAGCCTGCAGTCCGAGGATGATCCGGATCTTCGTCTTGTGACCGGCATGACAGATACCATTGCGGTTGAAGACGGGCTCCTTTTCGCACGATTTGCCGAAGCGGTGATCAACGGTCCGCACGAGGAGACTTCTTCGGCGCGGGCGACGCTGGCTGACAAGGCAGGAGCAGCGGCACTCGTCGATGCCGCTGCCGCTGCTGCCCTCTTCAACGCGATCAACCGGGTTGCCGATGCGATCGGTATCCAATTCGAAGAATGGCGGTCGCAGCGCACAGCGGGGCTCAGAAAACAGTTGCGGCTCGACGGAATGCCGACAGCACGATAGGGGGCGGTCAATCGCCAGCGATGCCTCACCTCGGACCGGTCGCCCGTCGCGCGAAATTGCGCGCGAAATTCTAGGGGGGGGTAATGCAGAAGAAGCTGCTTCAATGCGCCGCAGCCACCAATTGGCTCTTTCGAGTTGCCTCAAAGGCGGTTGCAGGACGCAGGTGGATTGTGTCTCGGGCGAGGCTGAGTCAGTCTTAACCGACTGGGAGGCCCACATGGGAGATCCCGCCTAAAGCCTCAAAAGAGGCGGCCGCAGGAAACGGGAGGAACGTTATGAGGACTTTGTTCGCAATCGGCGCGTGTCTGACGCTTGCCGGCGGCGCGCCGGCTTGGGCGGCCGACGACTTCTATGCCGGAAAAACCGTCAGGGTTTACCTGTCCGGCAGCGCCGGCGGCGGTTATGACGGTTACGGCCGGCTGCTGGGCCGTCATATCGCAAAGCATCTGCCGGGCGAGCCGACCGTCGTTGGCGTCAACATGTCGGGCGCGGGCGGCCGCAAGCTCGCCAACTATCTCTACAACGCCGCCCCCAAGGACGGCACGGCGATCGCCATCATCCACAACACGACCGTCTATGACGCGATGTACGGCGAGCCGAGCGTGAAGTTCGATGCGTCCAGGTTCTACTGGCTCGGCAGCCTCGACAGCTTCACTCCGATCAGCTTCGTCTGGCACACCAGCGGTGTCCGGTCGTTGGCCGATGCGAAGGACAGGGAGGTCGCGGTAGGGGCGACCGGGGCCGGTTCGAGCTCGTTCCAGTACCCGAACCTGCTGAACAACGTTCTCGGAACGAAGTTCAAGATCGTCACCGGCTACAAGGGCTCGCCGGAGATGTACCGCGCGATGGAGCAGGAGGAGACCCACGGCATGATGGGCACGCCTTGGGCACAGATGCGCAGCCGCTACATGCGGTGGCTGAAGGAAGACAAGGTGAATATCCTCGTCCAGTTCGGGCGGAAGAAGAACCCCGACCTGCTCGCGGTGCCGCTCATCATGAACTTCGCGCGCTCGGAGGACGAGCGGAAACTGTTCAACTTCATCTTCGCCGGTCTCGATTTCTCGCGGCCGTTTCTCGCGCCGCCCGGCGTGCCCGCGGAGCGCGTCGCGACGCTGCGGGCGGCATTCGATGCGGCGGCGGCCGACCCCGAGCTGCTGGCCGAGGCTCGGAAAGCCAAACGCAACGTAAACCCGTTGAGCGGCGCCGAGGTGCAGGCCATGGTGAACGAGATCTACGCCACACCGCCAGCGCTCGTGAAGCAGGCGCAAGAGGTTCTGTTCGGCAAGAAATAACCTCTCCCGCTCACGCGGGAAGACAACCCAAACGGAGAGGAAGAGATGCCAGGCGGTAGGACGGACACTCTGAAGACGATACGCGTGGATCAGGTCGGC
>WHUE01000143.1 GCA_009377375.1 Alphaproteobacteria bacterium
AAGGCCGATGGCGGCGCCGAGAAGCTGACCTTCGACACCGCGCTGGAGCTGGCCGGCGGGCGCGCGGCGCTCAAGGGCACGATGGAGGCGCTGTCCGCGACGCCGTCCCTGAACGGCACGCTGACGGCGAACCACCCGGAACTGTCCGATGCCCTCGCCGCGTTCGGCGGCGGGAACGCGGACCGCAAGCTCGGCCCGCTGGCGGCCAGCGCCGATATCAATGGCGGGCTGGAGGCGATGACCGCGCAGGGCCGCGTGCGCGCCGTGGGCGGCGAGCTGACCTTCGGCGGACGTCTGCTGAACGCCCTCGCCGCGCCCACCTTCGATGCGAAGGTGAACGCCGGCAATCCGGAGTTCGGCGACCTGCTGCGCGTGCTCGCGCCCGAATACCGGCCGGCGGCGGCGCGGCTCGGCGCGTTCAGGCTCGAGGCGTCCCTCAAGGGCGATGCGGAGAAGGTGGAGTTGCCCGCGATCAAGGCGAGCGTGGGGCCGGCCTCCGTCTCCGGCAGCGGCACGCTGGCGCTGACCGGCAAGCGGCCCTCCCTGACGGCGGGGCTGACCGGCGGGACGATCGACCTGAACCCGTTCCTGCCCGCCGAGGACCGCCGCCGCGCGGAGCGGGGGCGCAGCCTCCTCGTGCCCGTTTCGACCGCGGCGCTCGCGCAGGCGCCCGCGCCGCCGGCGCAGCGGTTCTCCACCGAGCCGCTGGATCTTTCGGCGATGGATGCGATGGATGCGACCGTCACGCTCGGCGCCAGCGCCCTGATCTGGCGCAATTTCCGCGTCGACAATCCGAACGCGAAGGCAGTCCTCGCCGACCGGGTGGTGACGGTGGAGCAGCTCGCCGGGCGCCTGTTCGACGGCGACTTCCTGATGAAGGGCAAGCTCGACGGCAGCAAGGTTCCGGCGTTGGACGCCACGGTGACGGTGAAGCAGGCCAATGTCGGCAAGGCGCTGTTCCAGGCCGCGGAGTTCGACGTCGCCGGCGGCAGGATGGATTTCCAGACCGCGCTCACGGCGGCCGGGCGCAGCCCCTTCGCGCTGATCTCCGCGCTGAACGGGCAGGGCAGTCTCAAGGTGCGCGACGGCGTGGTGAAGGGGTTCGACCTCAAGGCGGTCAGCGACCGGCTCAAGGAGCTCGACAAGGGGCTCGATTTCCTGCGGCTTCTGGGCTCCTCCATGGGCGGGGGAGAGACGAAGTTCTCCGCGCTCGACGGCACGTTCAAGGTGGAGAAGGGCGTGCTGCGCACCGACGACCTGAAGCTGGTGGCCGAGGCCGGCGAGGGCGCCGCCAGCGGCACTGCCAGCCTGCCGCGCTGGACGATGGATTTCACCACGCAGTTCAAGCTGACCGAGCACCCCAAGGCGCCGCCCTTCGGCATGCAGGTGCAGGGGCCGATCGACAACCCGCGCCGGATATTCAGGTTCGAGGCGCTGCAGACCTACCTGCTCCAGCGCGGCGTCGGCACGCTGCTGCGCAAGGCGCTGCCCCCGCAACCGGAGCAGGGCGGCGAACAGCAGCCGCAGGAGAAAAGGCAGCCGACCGGCGAGGATCTCCTGCGCGGGATATTCGAGAACCTCCGCCGGAGATAGCGGCCAGAGTCTGATCCCCCTGAATAGAAGCACCCCCGCCGCAAAATGCCCCGGCCCCCCGATCGATGGTGTGGGGGGTTGCGCGCAGACGGCCGCCTGCGTCGTTGCGACCCTTGGCCGATGCGAAGGCATCGCCCTGCGGGCCGCTCCTCGCGGATCGTCTCGTCTGCGCACAACGCAGGCGGTTCTATTCAGGAGGATCAGACTCTAGCTCTTTCCCGCCTTGTGCGGGGCCAGCATGTCCTCCGGGCGGACCCAGCGGTCGAACTCCTCCGCGGTCACATGGCCGAGCGCCAGCGCCGCCTCGCGCAGCGTCCCGCCGTCCTCATGCGCCTTCTTGGCGACCGCGGCGGCGCGGTCGTACCCGATATGGGGGCTGAGCGCCGTGACCAGCATCAGCGAACTGGACAGATAGGCTGCGATGCGCTCGCGGTCCGCCTCGATCCCCTCCACGCAGTGCTCGGCGAAGCTCGCGGCGGCGTCGGCCAGCAGCCGTACGGATTGCAGCAGCGCGTGGGCCAGCGCCGGCTTGAACACGTTGAGCTCCAGATGCCCCTGCGATCCGGCGATCGTCACCGTGACGTGGTTGCCCATGACGCGCGCGCAGACCTGGGTCAGCGCCTCGGCCTGGGTGGGATTCACCTTGCCCGGCATGATCGACGAGCCGGGCTCGTTGGCCGGCAGCACCAGCTCGCCCAGCCCCGCCCGCGGGCCGGAGCCGAGCAGCCTGATGTCGTTGGCGATCTTCATCAGCGAGACGGCCAGCGTGTTGAGCGCGCCGGACGCCTCGACCACCGCGTCGTGGGCGGCCAGCGCCTCGAACTTGTTGGGCGCGGGACGGAAGCGGCGCCCGGTGATCCTCGACACCTCCGCCGCGAAGCGCGAATCGAACCCGGCCGCCGTGTTGATCCCGGTGCCGACCGCGGTGCCGCCCTGGGCCAGCGCCAGCAGCGCGGGGAGCGCGCCCCGCACGCGGCCGATGCCGTTCTTCACCTGCTGCGCGTAGCCCGAGAACTCCTGCCCCAGCGTCAGCGGCGTGGCGTCCTGCAGGTGGGTGCGTCCCATCTTGACGATGCGGCGGAACGCCCGCGCCTTGGCGGAGAGCGCCTTTTCCAGCCGCGCCAGGGCGGGCAGCAGCCGGGTCTCGATCTCCTCCACCGCGGCGATATGCATGGCGGTCGGAAAGCTGTCGTTGGTCGACTGGCCGGTGTTCACGTGGTCGTTGGGATGGACGAGCGCCTTGTCGCCGCGCTCGCCGCCCAGCAGCTCGCAGGCCCGGTTGGCGATCACCTCGTTGACGTTCATGTTGGTCTGGGTGCCCGATCCGGTCTGCCAGACGACCAGCGGGAAATGATCCTCCAGCCTGCCGGCGATCACCTCGTCCGCCGCCTTCGCGATGGCGCCCGCCCGGCGCGCGTCCAGCACGCCCAGCGCGCGGTTCGCCAGCGCCGCCGCCTTCTTCTGGATGCCGAAGGCGCGGATCAGCGCGGCCGGCATGCGTTCGTCGCCGATGCGGAAATTCAGCAGGCTGCGCTGGGTCTGGGCGCCCCAGAGCCGGTCGGCGGGGACGCCGATGCGGCCCATGGAATCGGATTCGATGCGTTGCTTGTCCTTCGGCGCCATCTCGGTCCCGCCCATCTCGTTGCCGGTCAGGCGTCAAAGATAGGCGCGGAAGCCGCGGAACGCGAACCGCGCATCGCCGAAACCGCCGCCGCCGGATCAGATGCCGGCGCGGCGGCGCAGATCCTGGACCACGAAGACGCGGACGGCGGCCGAAAGCGTGCCGTCGCGGGTGCGGTCGATCTCGCTGATCAGCGTGTTGACGGACACGCCGCGCATCCGCGCGATCTCGGTCAGCTCCTCCCAGAAGATCGGTTCCAGTGAAATACTTGTCCCATGGCCGGACACCACTACTGAGTGTTTTTTTGTATCGTTCATGACATCTATGGATTGCAGATAAATTATATATAGAAAAAGACCCACGTGCTTTGTATTCGGCAAACCGAACCGAGTCGAATATAAACTGTATTACATATTACAATCATGGGATGCGGGGCGAATTCTTTTTTCGCCTGCGGCCGGCCAGGGAGCGCGGCGTTTCCCGCGCGGTTGCAAGCCCCAGCGCCGCCCAGTCGGAGAGCCGTGCGGGGTCGGCCATCACCTCGTCCGGAACCCGCCAGTAGGACATCTCGACCGTGCGGCCGCGGCGGCTGTAGGCGAAGGGCCGCCCGCCCGCCGCCGCGAAGGTTTTCCGGGTCCCGGGGCCGAACTTGATGTACAGCGCGTCGTCGGCGATCAGCCCGAACATCGTGCCGTCCATGAACAGCCCGTACCCGCCGAACATGCCGCGCGCGGCCACCGGGCCGAACGGAAGCAGCAGCCCGAGGACGCGATCGCGAAAGGCGGCGGTGGATGCCATGACGACCGCTTTACCACGTCGCGGCGCGGCCGTGGATCGATTCCCCGCTATCGGCGAAGATGGGCGCGACCGACGCGGAGGGGAGACCGGCCATGACAGGCATCATCGAGGAGCGGCTCGCCGCGCTCGGCATCGCGCTGCCCGAGGCGCGCGAGGCGCGGGTGGCGAAGATCAGGGGCGCCAACCTCGCCGGCCGCATTCTCTACGTCTCCGGCCAGGTGCCGCAGTGGAACGGCGATATCCGCTTCATCGGCAAGGTCGGCGCCGACTTCACGGTGGCGGAGGGGCGCGAGGCGGCGCGGCTGTCGGCGCTTAACGTGCTGGCCCATGCCCGGGCGGCGCTCGGCGGCGATCTCGACCGCATCGAGAAGGTGGCGAAGCTCAGGGGCTACGTGAACGCGACGGAGGACCTGACCATGGTGGCGGAGGTCGTCAACGGCGCGTCGGAGCTGATGGTCGAGGTGTTCGGCGAAGCCGGCCAGCACGCCCGCACCGTCGCCGGCGTGACCGTCATGCCGTTCGGCGTCGCCATCGAGGTCGAGGCGGAGTTCCTGATACGCGGGTGACGCGGACGCTCTACCCCGCCGGCGGCAGCTCGAAGGACGCGCCGGCGGGGTAGAGTCCGACATTCTCCGCCAGGCGGCGCTCGATGGCGTAGATGCGGTCGACGGTGGGGGTGGGCTGACCGACCAGCCGGCCGATCTCGGCGATCACGCCGAGGATCTGGTCGATCTCCATCGGCCGGCCGGCCTCGAAATCCTGCAGCGTGGACGGCTTGTGCAGCGGCGACAGCGCCTTGACCGCCAGCCGGCGCGACAGCTCGTCCGAAATGTCGATGCCGCAGCCGGCGGCGACGGCGGCGGCCTCGCCCATGATCGCGCCGGCCAGCGCGCGCAGGTTGGGATCCTCCCACAGCCGGCCGATGGTCGAACGCGTCAGCATGCAGAGCTGGCTGACCGCCGCGTTGGTCAGCAGCTTCTTCCAGACCGCGGTGCGGATGTCGTCCGCGACCGGCGCGGCGATGTCGGTCTCGCCCAGCGCGTCGGCCAGCCTCCGCACCCGCGCGCCGTTCGGGCCCATCGGCTCGCCCAGCGTCACCGCGCGGTCCTTCTGGTGATGGTCGACCACGCCCGGCGCGGCCATCGAGGTGGAGGCGTCGATCACCGCGCCGATGGCGCGGTGCGGGCCAATGGCGGCCTTGATGCGCCCGCCGGGATCGACCGATT
>WHUE01000144.1 GCA_009377375.1 Alphaproteobacteria bacterium
AGGCGGGGACGGTTCCGGCAAGGAACCGGCGCGGAATCCCGCCCTCCTACAGGCTGCGTTCCCTGGTGATGAAGATGGTCGACAGCCCCAGCAGCGTGAAGGCCGCGGAGACGAAGAACACGCCCTGCGCCATGCCGATATCGACCAGCCATCCGTAGACGCCCGGCATGATCGCGTTGCCGACCATGAACCCGGTGGAGACGAAGGCGAAGGCGGTGCCGATGGTGCCCATGGGGGCGGACTGGCGCACCAGTATGTCGCGCGAGGGCGCCACGATGCCGCGCGCCACGCCGCCGATGGCGATCACCCCGAACATGATCCAGAGATGCAGCCACCCGGTGCCGACCAGCACGGTTGCCGCCGCCAGCAGCAGGTATGAGATCACCAGCACCCGGTCGTGCTTGCTCGTCCAGTCGGCCAGGAAGCCACCGGGCAGCACCGCCAGCATCCCGGCGCCGAGGAACACCGTCAGCAGGGTGGAAGTGATCGCGTGGCTCATCCCGTACACGTCGGCGATGGCGACTATCGAGAAGTTGATCATCCCCGAGTTCGCCGCCGAGGTGCAGGTGTAGAACAGGAAGAACGCGATCATCGGCCGCGACAGGATGAAGCGCCAGCCGGCGACCTGCTCGCCGTTCTGCTTGCGCTTCTTCGCCGAACGCCCTTCCCGCACCGCGTCCGCGAACAGCGGGAAGGCCAGCGCGCAGGCCATCCCCACCAGCCCGACCGCGATCAGCGCGGTCCGCCAGTCCCACAGTACCGCCAGCGCGATCATCAGAGGCGGCGCCGCCGCGGTGCCGAGATTGCCGCCGATGCTGTGCACGCTGAAGGCGCGGCCCAGCCGTTCCTCGCGCACGGAGGACGCCATCAGGGCGAAATCCGCCGGGTGGAACACCGCGTTGCCGATCCCCGCCACCACCATCAGCCCCGCCATCGCCCACCAGCCGTAGGCGGCGGCCCAGGGCACCAGCGCCATCGCGCCCGCGAACAGCACCAGCCCGATCCCCAGCACCCAGCGCCCGCCGATGCGGTCGACCAGGAACCCGCACGGGGTCTGCAGCACGGCGGTGGAGACGAACAGCGCCGACATCAGCAGCCCGAGCTGGGCATAGCCCATGTTGAGGTCGGCCACCATGAACGGGAACAGCGGCGGCAAAGCGAGCTGGTACAGGTGGCTCATGGTGTGAACCACGCTGATGAACCCGATCGCGCGGTATTCCCGCGCCGGCGAGAACGCGCCGGCGTCCGCCGCGTCCGCTGCGTCCATGAAGCCTCTCCGATGCGGGTTTGTCGTCCGGAACGCGGACCGGAACGCCCCTTGCCTGTTGCGAACGGTTATCAGGAAATTCCGCTCCCGGCAAGCGGCCGCCGGGGGTGGCAACCGCTGCGCTATGGGCTAAAGTGCGCCCGCATTTCACCGGCCCGGATACGCCGACAATAGACGCTGAGGAGCGAAGGCGAATGAAGCTCGACTGCTATACGCATATCTTTCCCGTCGATTTCTTCGACCGCATGCAGGAAGTCGTGGAAAATCAGGCCCCGATCAAGCGGTGGCTGAACATCCCGATGCTGTACGACGTGGACGCGCGGCTGCGCATCATGGACACGTTCGGCGACTACCAGCAGGTCCTCACCCTCTCGGCGCCGCCCATCGAGGCGATGGCCGGACCGGACGTCACGCCCGGCCTGGCCCGGATGGCCAATGACGGCATGGCCGCGCTGGTGAAGAAGTATCCCGACCGCTTCCCCGCCTTCGTCGCCTCGCTGCCGATGAACAACCCGGAAGAAGCGTCGAAGGAGGTGGACCGGGCGGTGAAGGAGCTGGACGCGCGCGGCATCCAGATATTCACCAACGTCAACCACGAGCCGCTGGACCAGGAGAAGTACTGGCCGATCTTCGAGAAGATGGCGGGCTACGACCTGCCGATCTGGCTGCACCCGGCGCGCGGGCAGGAGTTCCCCGACTACCTGACCGAGAAGGACTCGCAGTTCGAGATCTGGTGGGTCATGGGCTGGCCCTACGAGACCAGCGTGGCGATGTCGCGCCTCGTGTTCTGGGGCATCTTCGACAAGCTGCCGAACATCAAGATCATCACCCACCACATGGGCGCGATGATCCCCTATTTCGAGGGCCGCATCGGGCCGGGCTGGGACCAGCTCGGCTCGCGCCAGGCGAACGAGAACTACGCGGAGCTGAAGGCGGGCCTGAAGAAGCGCCCGATCGACTACTTCCACATGTTCTACGCCGACACCGCGCTGTTCGGCGGCTACGCCGGCACCGAATGCGGGCTCTCTTTCTTCGGCAAGGACCGCTGCCTGTTCGCCTCCGACTGCCCGTTCGACCCGGAAGGCGGGCCGATGTACATCCGCGAGACGATCAAGGTGCTGGACAGGCTCAAGGTCTCCGACGCCGACCGCGAGGACCTGTACCTCAACAACGTCAGGCGGCTGCTGAAGCTGTAGGGCCCCGCGCCCAGGGTGCCGTCCCGGCTTTTGGGCCGGCGACATCCTGGGAGAACGGCGCGCGACTGCTTCGGGCCGCGATTCGCGACGGATGCGGCGGCGCCCCCTTCCCCGGACGGCGAATGGCGCTAAGATCGGCCGGGAATTCGAACCCGTACGAAAGCAGGACCGCGACCATGGTGATCTACAAGTACAACTCCGCCGACAACCATCTCGACCACCGCTGGATCCCGGCCAATCTGTGGCAGGACCGCGTCGCGTCGAAGTTCAGGGAGCAGGCGCCGAAGGTGATCGAGCAGGACGGCGCGCGGTGCTGGACATGGGAAGGCAAGGTGATCAGGGGCCGCGACGGCGGCACCGCCGACGGGCCGGACAACGCGGAGCTGCTGCAGCAGTTCTTCGGCGGCACCGGCGCCCGGCTGCCGGAAGGCGCGCTGCCGCCCTCCGATCCTGCGCTGCTGCTGGAGCACATGGATTTCGGCAACATCTACGGCTATGTCGGCTTCGGCGGCACGCGCAAGTGGGACATCGACGACCCGGCGCTGCGCCACGAGGTCCATCGCGTCTACAACGACTGGATGGTGGAGCTGTCGTCGCACGATCCGGACCGGCTGATGATGCTGCCGATCCTGCCGGTGTTCGACCCCGCCTCCGTGCCCGCCGAGATCCGCCGCATGGCCGGCAAGGGCATCCGCGCCGTGGAGTTCGTGCCCTATGACGGCGTCGCGCCGCTGTTCGACCCGTGCTGGGAGCCGACCTGGGAAGCGTTCGAGGAGACCGGGATCGTCTGCTGCTCGCATATCGGCGGCAACGTGAAGACGGCCATCCCGCCGGCCGAGTTCGGCGAGCGCATGGCCTATTTCTCCTGCGCGCCGTTCAGCGTCGCCCGGCCCATCGCCGACATCGTCTATTCCGGCGCGCTGATGCGCCATCCGGGGCTGAAGGTGCTCTACGCCGAATGCCGCGCCGGCTGGGTGCCGTTCCTGATCTACTGGATGGACCGCCAGGCGCAGGAACGCCCCGGCCTGTTCAGGGACACGGGGCTGAAGGAGCTGCCGAGCGAATACTGCAAGCGCCAGATGCTCGTGACCTTCGAGGAGGACGAGATCGCCGCCCAGATGATCCGCAACAAGGAGAACATCCTGCGCGACATCCTCGCCTGGGGCGCGGACTACCCGCACCCGCAGGGCACCTGGCCCGACCCGTCGCCGATCTTCTACGAGATGTTCAAGGGCGAGACGCCGGAGTTCCGCCACGAGGTCGTCTACGAGCGCACCCGCCGCTTCCTCAACATCAAGGGGCCGAAGCCGGAGCAGGTCGTCTCCATGGAAGAGGTCGCCGAGGACGGCAAGGGCAAGACCCGCGAGCACGCGAGCTTCGAGTAGGCCGCGCGACGAGCGGCGCGCGGGTCTACCGCCGCTGCCCCTCGCGGCGTATCATCGTCCCGAACACCGTTCCGACGTCAGGAGGCCGCCATGAAGGGATCGCTGCGCCATATCGCCATTTCCGTGCCCGACAAGGAGCGCGAGGCGAAGTTCTACGAGGACTGCTTCGGCTTCACCCGGCAGTCCGAATCGTCCATCGCCGCGCGGCTGTCCGACGGCGCGATCAGCCTGACCCTGCTGACCTTTCCGACCGACGAGGACGCCGGCGACGAGCGCGGCAAGGATTTCGTCGGCATGCACCATTTCGGCATCTGGTACGACGACATGAAGGCCGCCTGCACCGCCGTCGAGGCGGCGGGCGGACGGACCAAGCCGATCGAGGGCGGGATCCCGATGACAGGGGCGGAGCTGAAATACCGCGACCCCGACGGGGTGGTGTTCGACGTCTCCGTCGGCGGCTGGCACGGCGCGATCAAGGACATGGCGGCGGCGGCGGCCGCCCCGCCCGCCAGCCCAGGCGCGGGCCGCATCCGCCATATCGCGCTCGGCGTGCCGGACATGGAGAAGGCGGCGGCCTATTGCGAGGCGGCCTACGGCTTCACCCGCGCGAAGCAGACGAAGAAGCGCATCTACATGACCGACGGGCTGATCAACTTCACCCTGATGCCGGACGACGACGCGCCGGGCCTGGCGCCGGGCGAGCGCTTCGTCGGCATCCACCATTTCGGCATCCTGGTGGACGACGTCGCCGAAACCTGCCGGCGGATGGAAGCGGCCGGCGCGACATCGATGACCACCGCGTCGACGCTCGACACCGCCAATGCCCAGGGCCGCTACCGCGATCCCTACGGCATCATCGTCGAGGTCAGCGCGAACAACTGGGAAGGCGCGAGCTGAACCGGCGATGAAGAAGACCTGTCTCAGCGCGCCCTACCAGACGTCGCGCTCCTACTCGCCGGCGGTGATCACCGAAGGGGGCCGCACGATCTGGCTGTCCGGCCATATCGCGCCGCAGGACGAGGACGGCAAATCCCTCGCCGGCGATTTCGACGGCCAGGTGCGCTGCGTCTTCCGCAAGCTGGGGGCCACGCTGGAGGAAGCCGGCGCGGCGCTGTCGGACATCGTGACCATGACCGTGTTCATCACCGATCCGCGCCTCAACACCCGCTTCGTCGAGCTGCGCGGCGAGTTCTTCCCCGGCGGCAACTACCCCGCCTCCACCCTCGTGACGGTGGCGGCGCTGAACCGGCCGGAGATGATGGTCGAGGTCAACGCGGTCGCCGTCTGCTAGGCTCAGGACCCATTAAAGGGATTCACGTCGGCGCGACGATCTGATTCACTGGCGGCAGGAGGAACCTGCC
>WHUE01000145.1 GCA_009377375.1 Alphaproteobacteria bacterium
TGATCGTCGCCACGCGGCGCATCGCGAACAAGACCCAGGTTTCCGTCAACCTGCGCGCGCCGATCATCATCGACAGCGCGAGCCATACCGGCTGGCAGCACGTCCTGAGCAACAGCCGCTATCCGGTCCGCCACGTCATCGCCGACGTGAACCATTCCGCCGATTAACGGATGATTAGTCATGACAGGGGACAATCCGGCCACTGAGCGTTTGAACAGCTGTACCCCGCGCTGCACGGGCCCCGCCCGGCGCATCGCGGCGAAGAGGATCGACCGATGAGCGGTCTCGAGAAGATGACGGCCGTCGTGCTCTGCGGGGGGCTGGGCACCCGGCTCCGCGAGGAGACCGAGTTCAAGCCGAAGCCCATGGTGGAAATCGGCAACCGGCCGATCCTCTGGCATATCATGAAGCATTACCGCCATTTCGGGGTACGCGATTTCGTGCTGTGCCTGGGCTACAAGGGCGAGGTCATCCGCGACTACTTCCTGAACTACCCGATCTACAACGCCGATTTCGCCGTCGATTTCGCCACCGGCGACGTCGAGACGCTCGCGCAGGGTTGCACCGAGGACTGGCGCGTGGTGCTGGCGGAAACCGGCCGCGATTCGATGACGGCGACCCGGATCCGGCGGGCCATGCGCTATGCGAAGGGCGACACGTTCCTCGCGACATACGGCGACGGGGTGTCCGATATCGATCTCGACCGGCTCTACGCCCATCACAAGGCCCAGGGCAAGCTGGCTACCGTCACCGCCGTCCGGCCGTCCTCGCGCTTCGGCGAGCTGTCGATCGACGACAATCTCGTGACGTCGTTCCGCGAGAAGCCGCAGGTCGCGGACGGCTGGATCAACGGCGGGTTCTTCATATTCGAGAAGCGCGCGTTCGACCTGTTCGGCCCAGCCGGCGACGCGCCGCTGGAAACGACCGTGCTGGAGGCTCTGGCGGCGAACGGCCAGCTCGCCGTCTACAAGCATCACGGATTCTGGCAGTCGATGGACACCTATCGCGAGATGACGCTGCTTAACGAGATGTGGGACAGCGGGCGTCCGCCCTGGACCGTATGGGAAGAATGCAGGCTGTCGGCGTAACCCGGCGATGCAGGATGTCACGCCTCAGCAGATCGCCAACGCCCGGGACGCCAACTGACATGTACGCCACAGCGGTCAATTACAGCCTGCGCGTCTGCGCCTGCCGCTTCTGCGGCACGCCGCTGCAGAACAGCATGGTGGATCTCGGCGTGCAGCCGCCGTCCAACAGCTATCTGCGCGCGGCCGACCTGAACCGTATGGAGCCGACCTTTCCGCTGCACGCCCATGTCTGCGGCGCCTGCTTCCTGGTGCAGCTCGAGGCGTACCACGCGCCGGAGGAAATCTTCAGCGACTACGCCTATTTCTCGTCCTATTCCGAAAGCTGGCTGCGTCACGCGGAGACATACTGCGCGGCGATGTACGCCCGGTTCGGCCTCGGCGCCGGCAGCCGCGTGGTGGAGGTCGCCAGCAACGACGGCTACCTGCTGCAATACTTCGTGCGCCGCGACGTGCCCGTGCTGGGGGTCGAGCCCGCCGCCAACGTCGCGCGCATCGCCAACGCAAAGGGCGTGCCGACCCATGTCGGCTTCATGGGACGCGCCACCGCGCGCAAGCTCGTCGCCGACGGCTTCGCCGCCGACCTGCTCGTAGGCAACAACGTGCTGGCACACGTGCCGGACCTGAACGACTTCGTCGCGGCGCTGCGCATGATGCTGAAGCCGGACGGCGTGCTGACCATCGAGGCGCCGCACCTGCTGCGGCTGATGGAGCAGGCCCAGTTCGACACCATCTATCACGAGCATTTCTCCTATTTCTCGTTCTCCGCCGCCGAGCGCGTGTTCGCGGCCCACGGCATCCGGCTGTTCGACGTGGAGACGCTGCCGACGCATGGCGGCTCGCTGCGGCTGTTCGGCTGCCATGCGGACGCCGCCCGCGCCGAGACGCCGGCGGTGGGCGCGATGCGCGCCCGCGAGGCGGCGGCCGGGCTCGACCGGCTGGAGACCTATGAGGGGTTCGGGGAGAAGGCGCGCGCCGTGAAGCGCGGCCTGCTCTCGTTCCTGATCGCCGCGAAGGAGAGCGGCAAGAGCATCGCCGCCTTCGGCGCCGCCGCCAAGGGCAACACGCTGCTGAACTATTGCGGCGTGCGCGGCGACTTCATCGACTACGTCGTCGATTCCAGCCCGCACAAGCAGGGGCTGTACCTGCCGGGCAGCCGCATCCCCGTCCATGCGCCGGAGCGCCTTCGCGAGACCCGGCCCGACTACGTGCTGATCCTGCCCTGGAACCTGAAGGACGAGATCGTCGGCGCGCATGGCTACATCCGCGGCTGGGGCGGCCGCTTCGTCGTGCCGATCCCGCGGGTGGAGGTGATCGAGTGATCTTCCGGCGCACCGGCATCGACGGCGTCCTGCTCGTCGACCAGGAGCGGCGCGAGGATTCGCGCGGCTGGTTCTCGCGCACGTTCTGCATGGAGGAGTTCGCCGAATACGGGCTCGCGATCGAGTTTCCGCAATGCAGCGCATCCTACAACGAACGCCGCGGCACGCTGCGCGGGCTGCACTACCAGGCCGCGCCCTGCGGCGAGGCCAAGCTGATCCGCTGCACGCGCGGTCGCGTGTTCGACGTGGCGGTCGACCTGCGCCCGGCATCGCCGACGCGCGGCCAGTGGACGGCGGCGGAGCTGTCGGCGGAGAACGGCCGGATGATCTACATCCCCGAGGGCTGCGCCCACGGCTTCCAGACGCTGGAGGATGCGAGCGAGCTGTTCTACCAGATCAGCGTGCCGCACAGCCCGGCGCACAGCCGCGGCGTGCGCTGGGACGACCCGGCCATCGGCATCGAATGGCCGCTGGCCACGCCGATCCTGAACGAACGCGACCGCGCGCTGCCGCTGACGGGAGAGACGGTATGCTGATCGTTGCGCCCGGCGCCAGAATTTCGCCTCTCGCCGATATCGAGGATTCGCAGCGCGGCACGGTGATCGAGATCGCCGACGGCGTTTCCATCGATTCCTTCGTCAAGATCAAGCCTGCGGGCGGATCGGGGGACCTGTTCATCGGCGAGAACACGACGGTCAATTCCGGCTGCGTGTTCTATACCGGAAACGGCATTCGCATCGGCCGCGGCTGCGCGATCGCCGCCAACTGCACCTTCGCCCCGACCAACCACGAGTTTTCGGCGCGCGACAAGACCCTCGCGGAGCAGCGGTTCATGCCGAGCCGCGGCGGCATCGTGCTGGAGGACGATGTGTGGATCGGCGCCAATGTCGCGCTGCTCGACGGCGCGGTGCTGCGCCGCGGCTGCGTTGTCGGCGCGGGTTCCGTGGTGCGCGGCGAGCTGCCGGCCTATTCGATCAATGTCGGCAGCCCGACGCGGGTCATCGGCTATCGCGGCCAGACCGGCCTTTCGGCGGCAGCCGGGCGGAGCGCGAAAGGCGGGCTGCAATGACCGAACGCTTCACCGTCCTCGGCGGCGGCGGCTTCATCGGCGCCCGCCTGATCCGGCGCCTGCGCGAGCAGGGACACGCCGTCGAGGCGCCGGGGCGGGGCACGACCGACCTTGGCGGCGATCCGGGACACGTGATCTACGCCATCGGACTGACCGCCGATTTCCGCAGCCGGCCGTTCGACACCATGGAGGCCCATGTGGAGGTGCTGGGCGAGACGCTGCGCCGGGCGCGGTTCGACTCCTTTCTCTACCTGTCCTCGACGCGCGTCTATGGCGGCGGCGGGGCCGGGCGGGAGACGGACCGGCTCGCCGTGGACCCGTCCGACCCGAGCGATCTCTACAATCTCTCCAAGCTGGCCGGGGAGGCGCTGTGCCATGCGCACGACAGCCGGCGGGTACGGATCGCCCGCCTGTCCAACGTATACGACACCGCGGCGGACGGCGCCGCGGAAACGGCTGATTTTCTGCCGTCGGTGATCCGCGCCGCCCGCGCGGGCGCCGTCACCTTCGCCACCGGTCCGGACTCCGCCAAGGACTACATCCGCGTCGACGACGTCTGCCGGGCGCTGGAGCGCATCGCGCTGACCGGCGCCGAACGCTGCTACAACGTCGCAGCGGGGCGCAACGTCACCAATGGCGAGATCGCCGAGGTTCTGGCGCGGATCGCCGGCTGTACGACAGGCACCGAGCCCGGCGCGCCCGCGCCCCGTTTTCCGCGGATCGACACCGCGCGCATCGCCGCCCTCTTCGCGGCCGCCGGCGCGTCGTGGCGGCCCGCCCATCTGATCGACGATCTGCCGCGGCTCGTCGCGCCCCGTGCGCGCCGGACCGCGGCCTGACAGGAGTACACCCATGACCACCGGAATGAAGATCACCATCGACGAGGACAACGGCACGGTCGTCGTCATCGACGGCAACGGCGAGAAGCACCTGGCGATGGACACGCCCGAGGCCTTTTCCGCCGTCAGCCGCGCCTGGCTCCGCTGCGGCTGGGACACCAAGTACGTCTACTCGTTCTCGTGGATGGGCCGTCCGATGATCCAGCTGCCGGAGGACATGATCCGGCTGCAGGAGGTGATCTACCGGGTGCGCCCCGACGTGATCGTCGAGACCGGGGTCGCCCACGGCGGCTCGCTGATCTTTCACGCCTCGCTGTGCCGCGCCATCGGCAAGGGCCGGGTGATCGGCGTCGACATCGAGATCCGCCCGCACAACCGCAATGCCATCGAGTCGCATGAGATGTTCGAATACATCACGCTGATCGAGGGCAGCTCCATCGACCCCAACGTGGTCGCCCAGGTGAAGAACCTGGTCGCCCCGAACGAAACCGTGCTGGTGATCCTCGATTCGAACCATACCAGGGATCACGTGACGGGCGAGCTCGAGGCATACGGCGCTCTGGTGACGCCCGGCTCCTACATCGTCGCCTGCGACGGCATCATGGCCGATGTGAAGGGCGCGCCGCGCAGCGGCATCGACTGGGACTGGAACAACCCCACCACGGCCGCCCGCGACTTCGCCGCCGGCCACCCCGAATTCGTGATCGAGGAGCCCGAATTCCCGTTCAACGAGGGCATCGTCAAGGACCGCGTCACCTACTGGCCGAGCGCCTACCTGAAGCGGATCGTCAACTAGTCACATGAATCTAAAGTTCGTTGCATAAGGTCTGTTGGGTTTTCTGGCAGA
>WHUE01000146.1 GCA_009377375.1 Alphaproteobacteria bacterium
TGGGACGAGGGCTCAGTTTTCCGGACCCACGTTTCGCATTCATGGCGAGGCGCGACGCACCGTCGTCAGTTTCAAATTCAATTGTCAAACAGCCCCCGTCTTCGCCCTTCCGCCTTCGCTCTTCGAGCTACGGCGGACAAGTCGGGCTACGCCGAGGCAGACGCGCGTCATCGCCCCAGGGTTCGTCCGGCTCCAGGGCTCGCCGGTCGTACGCGCGCTTGGGGCTTGCCCCATTCGCGCAAAATCAAAGTCGCTGGCTTCCCCCGTAGGGGCGTGCGGAACGACAGGCGTTTCACCGCGCCCGCGGCGCCCGCATGGTTTGCGGGCATCCCGCATGCCGTTTTCGCGTCGGCACACGGGCGGTGGTCCAGCCCATTGCTGAGCTGAACCGGGCCTCGGACGCAGATCTTCGCCTGCGTTCCGCACGCGACGGTCTTATCGGCTTGCAACTCCCAGCGGCGCCACGTGCTTGGCGCCTTGACTGAATGCTTGGCATCGCAGCATTGCTGGGTCCTTGGGCCGCCCACCTCGTCTGCGGGTCGTCGTCCTTTCACTACCTCGCGGGGTTTGCCTGATCGGCGCGCCGCCGCGCGAAAGGCCCGCATACGCGACGGGGCCGTCGCATCCCGCCCCGCGCCGGTGACGATTCCGGCGCGCCTCTTGGTCGGAGCGGGATGGCAGCGATGATATTAGTCCTACCGAGAACGTCAAGAACAAAATACGAACATCGGCCAACTATTTTTTCTGAGACTCAGAAAAGCGTGAGCGGTCGATCGCAGGCGCCCCTGCGTCGAGATCTTGCCGCTGCATCAAGTTGTTAGGGCGTGTACTCATAAACAAAATGTCCGCTTTCGGGCGTAAAGCGGCCATGCCCAGAAGATGCGAGAACGTCGCCTTTGACCCGAAGGCGAAGTACCCAGCAACACAACTGCCGAGCTTGGTGCGCTTCGCTGCCACTATCCCAGGAATAACTTACGCCGGTAACTTCGTTGCCCACTTTTTCGCCCAGACCCCGAGAGGAACGAGAAGGGCATAGAGTTCACGTCCGGTTGGCGTGGCGCGATAACCCTCGTGTGAATGCTCGACCAGGCCTGCTTCACGCAGCTCTTTCAGACGCGAATTGAGAACCGTAGGCGAGATCGCTTCGCAACGTTCTTGCAGCTCCCGGAAGGTGCAAGGGCCGCCTTTGCTGAGGTTCCACAGAATGCCCATTGCCCAGCGTCGCCCCAACAAGTCTAGGAGCGCCATGACCGGGACACCGGATCGCGAGCCTCGGACAGGTCTCCCGGGTTTTGGAGTTTGGCTCATGAGGGGCATCCTTTTGCTACTAAATGGGTAGCATTTTTCTCTGTCAGGTGTTACGGATGGCACTACTCTATCTGTAGCGCCATCAGGAGTACACCGGATGCCAATTGTTGCGCTCGCCGCGGCTCTCGGCGCTTCTTTGTGTTGGGCGGGCGGTTCCTTATTAGCTCATCGCCCCGCGACACAGCTCGGCGCATTCGAGTTCACAAGAACTCAGTTGATCAGTTCATTCGCACTCTTGATCGTCATTGTTACGGCGCTCAATGGCTGGCAAAGCGTTAGTTGGGTGCACTGGCCATCGTTCGTGGCAGCCAGTCTGATCGGCGTAGTCTTCACTAATCTCGCGATGATCGCCTGCCTGAGGCGGGGCGGGCCGCGACGCATGCAGCTGCTCGTGAGCATGAGTGCTCCGTTCGCTGCGCTGCTAGGGTTTTTGTTCCTTGGGGAGTCGATGTCGCCTCGGAAGCTCATTGGCGTTGGACTGGCCTTCAGTGGCTTGCTTCTCGCAATCTTATTTGGTCGGCGTGGCCAACACCGCATCGAGGCAGTCCAGGGCTCTCTCGTAATCGTCATTGCACTTGGGCTCTTCGCTGCGATCTGTAACGCCGTCGGACTTATTGCTTTGAAGCCCGCATTGCTGGCGGGAACCGACCCTCTTGCGGCGACCGCACTGCGTACCGGAGGAGGAGCCTTGGTGATTTCGGTCGTGGCTCTATGGCCCGCAGTAGCCTTCGAAACTCCGACCAAGCGAACGCCCAGTGTTGTGCTTCGTGCAATCCTGCCGGGATTTGTCGGATACATCGCTGCTGTCAGCCTTCAGCTCTATGCATTGCGCAGCTACGACGCCGGGATAGTCGCCGTTCTCAGTTCAATGGCGCCGGTTGTAATGCTCCCGATGATATGGATTATGAGTGGTGACCCGCCACCATTGACGGCTTGGCTCGGAGCCGTTCTCGCGGTGCTTGGCGCTGGCATTATCTTCGCCGGGTGACTTCCGCTGTTGTGAAGGTTTTCGGATGCCGGCCCATGACGACGGCGCCACGCACTCTGGGGCCGGCGTCCGCAAACCTCCAAGGGAGGAAACCGCGCTGGGGGAACGTAAGGCCGCGCCGCAGGCGCTATGGAGATTTGAGGGCCGCGGGTGAGGTGTGGGATTGGAGTTGAGCCGGCTCTGCGAGTTGGCCGACGGTGAAGTGGCTCATGAAGGAGCGGCGGGTGGCGTCGAACGTTGTGAACTGTCGGATGATTTGAGGCGACAGCTTTATATATGAGCGCGCTCTTCCGTGGCCGGTCGAGAGGCAGCGAGCGCGACGAGCAGATTTGCAGGATTGAGACGTGGTCATGAGGTGTCGATCCTGATGACGCTCGTTGGAGCGGTCGGCCGATGTCGTGGCGTTGCGCCGCGCTCGAAGACTTCGATGATGATCATGCGACCGCCGCAGCAAGGGCAAGGTGGCTTGCTGGGATCGACAGCGGCATTGGCAGGCTCGCCTTCAGGAACAGCGAGCAGCTCACGGGCGCGTGCGATGTTGTCGGCGCAAGAGCTTTTGGCGAACAGGCCGTAGTGGCGGATGCGGTGCAAACCTTTTGGCAGGACATGGGTGAGGAAGCGGCGGATGAACTCGTCGGTGGCGAGTGTCATGCGCTTGTAGCGGTCGCTCCCCTCGATGCGGTAGTCCTTCCACTTGAAGGTGACGCCCTGCTCGTCGAAGGCGATCAGGCGGCTGTTGGCGATGGCGACACGGTGGGTGTAGCGCGACAGATAGGCCAGCACCGCCTGAGGTCCGCCGAATGGGCGCTTTGCGTAGACGACCCACTCGGCCTTGCGCAGTGGGGCCAGATAAGCCGCGAAGGATTGCGCATCGGCGAGATGGGCGTGGTCGCCGAAGAAGCTGAGGCGGCCGGCCGCGTGGGCGGCGATGAGCTTCTCCAGGAACAGTCGCCGGAACAGGCGCGAGAGCACGCGCACGGGGAGGAAGAAACCGGGCCGGCAGGACACCCAGCGCTGACTGTCGGGAGAGATGCCGCCACCCGGCACGATCATGTGCACATGCGGGTGATGGGTCAGCGCCGAGCCCCAGGTGTGCAGCACCGAGGTGATGCCGATCCTGGCACCCAGATGCTTCGGATCGGCGGCGATCGTCAGCACGGTCTCGGCCGAGACCTTGAACAGGAGATCGTAGATGACGGCCTTGTTCTGGTAGGCGATGTCGGCGATCGGTGCAGGCAGCGTGAACACCACGTGATAGTACGGCACCGGCAACAGGTCGGCCTCACGCGCGGCGAGCCATTCCTTCGCGGCGGCGCCCTGACACTTCGGGCAGTGCCGGCTGCGGCAGGAGTTGTAGGCAATCGTCGTATAGGCGCAGTCCTCGCAGCGCGCGACATGGCCGCCGAGAGCTGCCGTGCGGCAGTTCTCGATTGCCGACATCACCTTCAGCTGCTCAAGGCTGACATGGCCGGTATTGGCTCTGCGCCATGCCGGTCCACGGTCGCGGAAGATATCCGCGACCTCCAACGCCGGGCGCGACATACGCGCCTCAGCATCAGCCGGGTGGCCGGTTCTCCTTGAGCTTGAGCGCGATATGCTCCAGCGGGCTCATGACCTCGCTGATCGTCTTGGTGGCGACGCGGGTATAGAGCGCCGTGGTGTCGAGCTTGGCGTGACCGAGCAGCACCTGGATCACGCGGACATCGATGTTCTGCTCGAGCAGGTGGGTGGCAAAGCTGTGCCGCAAGGTGTGCAGCGAGACGCGCTTGTTGATCTCCGCCATCTGGGCGGCCGCGTGACAGGCACGATTGAGCTGGCGCGTGGTCATCGGCTGCGCCGGATCGCGGCCCGGGAATAGCCAACCCCGGGGCCGCGCCGCCCGCCACCAGGTGCGCAGCAGATTGAGCAGGCTCGGCGAGAGCATGACGTTACGGTCCTTGCCGCCTTTGCCCTGCTCGACGCGAATGATCATTTGCTTGCTGTCGATGTCGGAGACCTTGAGCGAGATGACCTCGGTGGCGCGCAGGCCGGCGCCATAGGCCACGCTCAGCGCCGCCTTGTACTTGAGCCCGGGTGCGGCATCGAGCAGCCGCGCCACTTCCTCCGGGCTGAGCACCACCGGCAGCTTGCGCGGCTCGTGAATGAAATGCGCGTGCTCGACGATATCGTGGCGCCTGAGCGTGACCCTGAAAAAGAACCGCAGCGTCGATACGGTCTGGTTGATGGTCGGTACACCAACGCCGCTCGTCGCCAGATGAAGCTGATAGCGGCGCACGTCTTCGAAACTCGCGGTGTCGGGCGAGCGGCCGAGGAAGGCAGCGAAGTTCTTGACCCTCTGAAGGTAGTCATGTTGAGTCTTCGGTGCGAACTTG
>WHUE01000147.1 GCA_009377375.1 Alphaproteobacteria bacterium
CTCCCCCGTCGAGGGGGAGGGAGTAACCGGGCGCGGCCCTGCAACCGCGTCCCCTCCCCCCTCGCGGGGGAGGAACAGGGAGGGCGGATGGGCGGCGCCATCCTGCGCCGGTCTCTCTGGCGCGGGCAGGCCTGACCATGGGCGCCAGCTTTTTCGGCGCGCGGGTCGTGCGGCTGGAGGACGCGGCCCTGCTGACCGGGCGGGGCCGGTTCACCGACGACATCCGCATCCCCGGCACGCTGCACGCCGCCTTCGTGCGCAGCCCGTTCGCCCATGCGCGCATCGGCGGCATCGACGCGGCGGCCGCGCGCGCCATGCCCGGCGTGATCGGCGTGTGGACGCTGGCCGACCTGCCGGAGGAGCTGCGCGGCAAGAGCCTGCTTCTGCTGCTGCCCAACCCCGCCATCAGCCAGCCGCTGATGCCGACCGTGCTGGCCGGCGACGAGGCGCGCTACGTCGGCGAAGCGGTCGCCGTGGTGGTGGCCGAGACCCGGCCGCTGGCGGAGGACGCGGCGGCGGCCGTGATCGTCGACTGGGACCCGCTGCCCGCCGCATCGGATGCCCGCGACGCGCTGAAGCCCGGCGCGCCGGTGGCCCATAGCGGCACCGAGAACAACATCGCCGCCCGCTTCGTCAACGCCTATGGCGACATCGACGCCGCCTTCGTCCGCGCCGCCCATGTGGTGCGCGAGGACATCCTGCACCATCGCGGCGGCGGCCACGCGATGGAGGGCCGCGCCGTGCTGGCCCATCACGACGCCGAGGAATCCCGCACCATGGTGTGGTCCGCCACCCAGGCGCCGCACCAGGTGAAGCGCAACCTGATCGGGCTGCTCGGCTGGGACGAGAACGAGATCGACGTGATCGCCCCCGATGTCGGCGGCGGGTTCGGCCCGAAGGCGATGTTCTACATCGAGGAGGCCATCATACCGCTGCTGGCGCGCACGCTGCGCCGCCCGGTCAAGTGGACCGAGGACCGGCGCGAGCATTTCCTCTGCGCCAGCCAGGAACGCGACCAGTACTGGAACGTGGAGGCCGCGTTCGATGCCGAGGGCAGGCTGCTCGGCGTGCGCGGCACGATGATCCACGACAACGGCGCCTATATCCCCTGGGGCATCGTCTCGCCGCTGATCTCCTCCACCACCGTGCCCGGGCCCTACGTGCTGCCGGCCTACCGGCTGGAGACCACGGTCGCGCTGACCAACAAGGTGCAGGTGACGCCGGTGCGCGGCGCGGGCCGGCCGCAGGCGGTGTTCGCGATGGAGCGGCTGATGGATGCCGGCGCCCGCGCGCTGGGGCTCGACGCCGCCGAGATCCGCCGCCGCAACCTGATCCCGGCCGATCTCATGCCCTACGATGTCGGGCTGATCTTCCGCGACGGGAAGCCGGTGACCTACGATTCCGGCGACTATCCCCGCTGCCAGGCCGAGGCCGAGGCGCTGGCCGGCTATGCCGGGTTCGAGGCGCGGCGCGAAGCGGCGCGCGCCGAGGGCCGCGTCATCGGCATCGGCATCGCCAACTACGTGGAGGGCACCGGGCTCGGCCCGTTCGAGGGCGCGACCGTGCGCATCGGCCCGTCGGGGAAGATCATGGTGGCGTCCGGCGCCGCGCCGCAGGGTCAGGGCCACCGCACCACCATGGCGCAGCTCTGCGCCGAGAAGTTCGGCGTCGGCGTCGCGGATATCGAGGTCGTCCTCGCCGACACCACCGCCATCGCCCACGGCGTCGGCACCTTCGCCAGCCGCATCGCCTGCAACGCGATGCCGTCGGTCCATCTCGCCTCCATCGACGTGCGCGACAAGGCCGTCCGGGTCGCCGCCCACATGCTGGAAGCGGCGGAGGAGGACATCGAGCTGGAGGGGGGGAAGGCGTTCGTGCGCGGCGTGCCCGAAATGGCGCTGACGCTGGGCCAGATCGCCCACGCGGTCGCCGGCACGCCCGGCTACGCCCTGCCGCCGGGGCTCGATCCGGGGCTGGAATCGACGCATTACTTCTCGCCCGCCGCCGCCGCCTATTGCAACGGCACGCATATCGCCGAGGTGGAGGTCGATGTCGAGACCGGCCATGTGACCATCCTGCGCTACGTCACCGGCCACGACGCCGGGCGGCTGATCAACCCGCTGATCGTGGACGGGCAGGTGCAGGGCGGCGTCGCCCACGGCGTCGGCAACGCGCTGTTCGAGGCGCTGCATTTCGACGCCGAGGCGAACCCGCTGACCACCACCTTCGCGGACTACATCATCCCCGGCGCCTGCGACGTGCCCTGGGCGGAGACGGTGCATATCGAGAGCCCGTCGCCGCTGAACCCGCTCGGCGTCAAGGGCGCGGGCGAGGGCGGCACCATCCCCGCCGCCGCCGCCATCGTTTCCGCCATCGAGGACGCGCTGAAGGAGTACGGCGCGCGCTTCCCCTATGTGCCGGTGACGCCGTCCGACATCGTCGGCGCGATCGCCGCGGCGGAGGCGTAGCGCAATGGCCGAGCCCCCCGTCGCCCGCCCGCTGGAAGGGCTGCGCGTGCTCGACATGACGCAGTTCCTCGCCGGGCCGTTCGCCACCCAGATCCTCGCCGACCTGGGGGCCGAGATCGTCAAGCTGGAAGCGCCGGTCGGCGACTGGTCGCGGACCCTGCCGCCGCATTTCGTCGGCGGGGAAAGCTGCTACTACCTCTCCATCAACCGCTCCAAGCGCGCCATCGCGGTCGACATGAAGGCTCCCGAAGGACTGGAGCTCGCCAGGAAGCTGGCGGATTCCTCCGACATGCTGATCGAGAATTTCCGCCCCGGCGTGCTCGGCAAGCTCGGCTTCGGCTGGGACGATCTGTCGGCGCGCAATCCCGGCCTGATCTGGGTGTCGATCAGCGGGTTCGGCCAGACCGGGCCGTACCGCGACCGGCCGGCCTACGACATGATCGTGCAGGCGATGTCGGGCGGGATGAGCCTGACCGGCGAGCCGGACGGCCGGAGCGTCCGCGCCGGGCTGCCCATCGGCGATCTCTGCGCGGGGATGTACGGGCTGATCGGCGGACTCTCCGCGCTGGAGGAGCGCCGCCGGACGGGGCGCGGGCGCTTCGTCGACATCTCCATGCTCGACTGCCAGGTGGCGATGCTGACCTACCAGGCGGCCTATTACCTGCATTCGGGCGAGGTGCCGGGCCGGCAGGGGGCGGGCCACGCCTCGATCCCGACCTACCGCGCCTTCGCCGCCGGCAACGGCACCGGGCTGGTGATCACCGCCAACACGGAGCGGATGTGGCAGGGGCTGTGCGACGTGCTCGGCCTGCCGGCGCTCAAGGCCGATCCGCGCTTCCTCACCAACGACGAGCGCTACGTCAACCGCGAGGCCCTGTGGCCGCTGCTGGAAGCCGCCTTCCGGACGCGCGAGGCGAAGGAATGGGCGCCCCTGCTGCTCAGGGCCGGCGTGCCGGTGGGCGAGGTCAACGACCTGGCCGACGCGCTGTCGGACGAGCAGGTGCTGCACCGCAACATGGTGCTGGAGATGCGCTCCGCCGCGGGCGAGACCATCCGCGTCGTCGGCAACCCGATCAAGTTCGCCGGCGCCGCCGAGCCGACGCCGCACTACCCGCCGCCGCTGGGCGCCCATGGGCGCGAGATACTGGCCGAAATGCTGGGGATGCAGGCGGAGGAGATCGCGGATTACGTGAACAGGGGCATCCTTCGGGAGCACTGAGAACAGGCGAGGGAAGTACGGAGATGAGCGACGGATTCAACCTGACGCGCGACGGCGCGGTCCTGCGGCTGCAGATCGACCGCGAGGATCGCGGCAACATGCTGACGCTGGCGATGCTGGACGAGATTTCGGCCGCCATCGCCGGGGCCGGCACCGACCCCGCGGTCAAGGCGATCCTGATCTCGGGCAAGGGCGCGGATTTCTGCCGCGGCCGCGACCCTCAGGGCGCGCCCGAGTCCAAACCCACCACGGCGGTGGAGATGCGCGACGCGCTGATCCAGCCGATCCTGGGCGTCTACGCCGCCGTGCGCGACGCCCAGGTGCCGGTGGTGGCTGCGGTGCAGGGCACGGTGCAGGGGCTCGGCTGCGGCATCGCCGCGGTCTGCGACGTGACCGTCGCCGCCGAGACCGCGACCTTCGCCCTGCCCGAGATGGGCGCGAACCTGCCGCCGACCCTCGCCATGCTGGCCCATCTCGACCGCATCCCGTCCAAGGCGCTGATGTGGATGGTGATGACCCGCAAGCAGATCGATTCGGCCCGCGCCCTGGCCCATGGGCTGGTGTCCGAGGTGGTGCCGAACGACGCGCTGTTCTCGACCGCCGATGCCGTGCTGGAAACGATTTCCGCCTATGAGCGCGAATCCGTCGCCGCCTGCAAATCCTATCTCCAGCGCGCCCGCCAGGCCGATTACCGCACCGCCAACGACCTCGCCGGCAACATGCTCTCCGTCGTGCTGTCGTCACGGGGGTGACGGGTCGGCGAAGGCCATTGCTGTCCGGCTTGATTTCCGGGGCCAGTCGGAATGCCTTGGCCCGGGCTGGCCCGCCGACGGTCCCGGCCATTCCCGACACCGACCTCTCTCCCCCCGTCGTGGTCGGCGAAGGCCGACCACCCACGTGTTTTGC
>WHUE01000148.1 GCA_009377375.1 Alphaproteobacteria bacterium
CTCTATGCCGTCGCTTATATGGATGAGCCCCAAGTAGAGCGTGGTCTCCGGGTCCAGGACCAGGTCGCTCAGCGGAGTAAAGTACGCTTCATCATCGCGTGCCACGGGCACCGGCATATGCACCCAACTGATCGGGCGCGTCGTCTTGTTCGCCACTTTGCTGTAGACCGCCACGCAGTTGCCGAGATCCTCAGGCTCTTTCCAGTGCCGGTCGCCGTAGCTGCCGTAGCATAGGTGCAGTCCCGCGGGAACGTCGGTAGGCACCTGTTCCAAGTGCGCAGCTAGCCGGTCCGAAATGCCCTCTTGCACGTCGTCGAACCACGCCGGTCGCACGCCCTCCCAAAGCGCCATCTCGTGCGAGACATCCCACTGGATCGCAAGGTCAGGATGGGGAATGGTGGCGCAGAGATCTGCCACGTCCGCGAATAGCCGCCGCATCAGGGGCGTTTCCACCAGCGCCTGCTGTGCCGGAATGATATGCGCGTTGAGCGCGGCCCCGACAGTGGGAAGCGACACCTGGAATCGCGTGCCCGGGGCGATTACACCTTCGTCCCGGAGGCGCCGGAAAATTGCGTAAGAATTTTGCGCTTCGGCGACATGTCCGAGCGGCGCGAACGTCATGTCGGCCAGCGTGACCCCGTCCTTGATGCAAAGACGCGGGGGTTGTCGCGAGCCGATGGCCCGCGCCGGCCCGCCGCCCCAGCGACGCGTGCCCTCCACGGCGGTTGTGATGCGCCCTCCCGACGCCATTTCGCTCGGGTCGGGTTCCAGCGCGGGATTGGCCTCGAAGACAACACGATTCCAATGGATCCAGGAGGAGCGCGCTCCAGTCTCGCCGTCCGGAATGCGCGCGACGCGGTTTCCGATCAGACCACTGACGGCGCGAAAGACCTCTTCCGCGGAGGAGAGACCGATGCTGCCAACCAGATGTATCTCGCGCTGCATCAGAAGGATGCTATGTCTCCGGTGTCGCTGCGAAAAGGGTGGTAGGAACCTCGGTTCCTAGCCCCGCCTCGCGTGCCTTTCGATTCAGCAGATAGCCGACAACTGAAAACTGATATCCACAGCCGACACTGTTAACCATACAACTCACTTGTTTGTCGGACGTTCGGCGCGGAGCCTGACCGGCAATGACTTCGGCGATGGTCGGCAGGGCCGCGAAATTGGTTTCGGCGGCCAGGTCCTGATAGCCTGCACCGGGTTCTTCCGGCAGAACGCCGATATCGTCAGTCTTGATGAACACTGGGTCGCAGTCACGGATGTGGGTGGATACCACGTCGGCGGCGGTCACGACAGAGGGCTCCAACTCGAACATGTTGATGCACGAAACATGCATGCCTGGACGAAGCCAGTCGCGGAAAAAGACATGGCTGCGACTGTTAGTGCCACAGAGTACGACATCGGCACCTTCTATTGCGTCTTCGGCCTGCGTGGCGGGGCGAATGTTGACATCGTGCTGCGCTCGCATTGCCTCACAAAAGGCTTCGCGGCGCTCCGCGGTGGTGCTGTAGCAGCGGATCTCGTCGACTTGCATTACCGCCAGGGCGGCCTCCACCTGGGCACGTGCTTGTACGCCTGACCCGATCAGCGCAACCCGGCGCGAGTCGGGTCGTGCAAGATGCCGGATTCCCAGCGCGGAAATCGAAGCCACGCGCTTGGATTGAATGCCGTCCGCGTAGATCATTAGCAGCTCGCCGGTCTCTATACTGAACAACAGAACGAACCCGGTATAGCGTCCGGCATCGTCGGTGGGGACCCGGTCACGCCTGAGCCGGTTGCCGTCCCGCTTGTAATGCAGTGTGTCTGAGTTGATGCGAATGGAGCCGACCCCGAATTTCGGGATCACCCCATCCATGGACTTCAAGGCGAAGATGTTGTCGTCACCCGACGCGGGCGCGATCATATCGGTGCGCACGCGGTAAATGCCGCGCCCCGCAGCCAACTCGGCGTAGGCTTCCTCCATCGTTTCGACCAACTCGCCCATGGCAACGAGCTGGCGGACCTCCGCATCGTTGAGGATTAGTGTCATCGTCGCCCTTTACGTAGCTATCGCCGAAATCGGACGTGCGGTCGTTTCCGCTGCCTCGGGCACGTGGGAGCGGCTTAGCGCAGGTCGCTGCGCCAAACTCGTCTGCTATTTGCCGGATAGCAATTCCTTGGCCTTGGCCTTGGTCTCGACCGGAGCATTGTAGATCTGGTCAACAATCTTCTGGACCGTCGCGCCGTCGGTCGGGTCGATGTCGAATTTGCGTTTCGCCGCCTCCGCGATCAGCTTCGGGTCCTCCACAAGCTCCTCGAACGCCTTGCGGTAGGTATTGGCCAAGTCTGTCGACATGCCGGGCGGTGCCATGAACGGCCGCGTTATCTTGAGCCCAGACAGTATGAAGTCGAGCAGCTTCTTCTGCTCATCCGACTGCGCAAGGTCCTGCATCGATGGCACTCCCGCAAGCTGCGGATGCTTATCGGTGCCGATCTGAACCAGCAAATTTACCTTGTTGTCATTCAGCAGGTGGGGATAGTTGTTGCGGAACGTCGCCCACGTCATGCCGCCCGTCCCATTGAGCTCATTGCGTTCCACCGCCGTATAGATGTCGCGCGCGCCCTTGTAGCCGGAAACGATCTTGAAATCGGCTCCGAACATGTTCTTCAGCAGCGACAGAAATTGATAGGACGTCGCCCCCTTGCCGGTCGCTCCCATGACCAGCTGTTTCTTCTTCGCATCCTCAAACGTCTTGACTCCTGTTTCGGCGTTGACGACGACGAACAGTGTGGCACTGGCCATGCTGCCGAGCCAGTTGAACTTGGTCGAATCGTAGTTTGCGCCCTTGGAGCCGAAGGCGGCGTCGTAGACCGTGGTGTGGTGGATGATGGCGACGGCCGAACCGTCCTTGGGCGCCGCATTGTACATGTAGTTAGCGAGCTTGCGGCCGCCGCCCCCCGGCATATTGCTGGCAATCACGGTCGGATTCCCAGGCAGATGGCGGCCGATGTGGTTGGCAGTCATTCGACCGTATGCGTCGTAGCCGCCGCCCGCGCCCACGGGGATGTATACGGTGACAGTCTTGCCCTCCAATGATTGGGCAGCGGCTCCGCTCGTCGCCAAGATGGCCAAGGCGCAGAAAAAACACGAATGCAGTGTCGTTTTCATGATGATTCTCTCCCTTAGTGCCGGTCGACTCCTTTCCCGGCTGGGCCGGCGGTCGATCTCCCTTCCTGCCTTGGAACTATGGCACAGGCGCATAGCGGCTGCATAGCGGCGCCAACAGCACTCCGGGGAAGGTCGGTTTTTTTGGCGCGGCGGGTCGACGGTCCGCCCGCGACCCGTATAATCAGCGGCCGCCGGTCGATGGTGCCAGTCGAGGACAAGGGCCCGTTCTGCGCAAGGGAGTCTAGAATGCCTATTGTGATCACGGATGACGACGTGCGTCGACTTCTGTCGATGCCGGAATGCATCGAGGCGATGCGCGTCTGCTTTCGCGATCTGGCAGAGGGGCAGGCAGTCAGTCTGCCACGCGTTCGCTACACAGTAGATACCTCCGACCCCGCGCGCAGCTATTATGCCAATGTCCATGTCGGTGCCGTCCCGAGCTTCCACACGGCCTGCGTTCGCGCCGGCACGCACCTCATAGATAAGGCAGGCTGGGGAGACGGCCGGCGGCGCATGAACAACCCGGAACCGGTCAATTGGACGGTGATCATCCTATACGATACCGAAACATCCGAGCCAGTCGCCTTCATGCATGAATCCTATCTGAGCGGTCTGCGCGTCGGTGCGACTGACGGGCTGGCAGCGGCGGAGATTGCGCGCGATGATGCGGAGGTCCTCGGCGTCTTCGGTACCGGGCGCCAGGCCTATGCCCATTGCGAAGCCATCTGCGCGGTACGCCCGATCCGGCAGGTGAAGGTCTTCAGTCCGAACCCGGAGCATCTGGCTTCGTTCATCGCCCGCGCATCCAGTGCCGGTCTGCCCGTCGTAGCGGCGCGCGGTCCGGAGGAGGTCGTGAAGGACTCCCATATCGTCTGCTGCACGACCAACTCAACCGCGCCCGTTTTCTCGGGCGCGTGGTTGGAGAAGGGACAGATGGTAATCTCCATCGCCAACTCCGACGTGACCGTCGAACGTCGCGAGGTTGACGAGGAAACTTTCCTGCGCGCAGACGAGATTGTCATCACCGACTGGGACAGCGTGCATGCCAACCGGCAGGTGGAGCTGATCGAATTGCTCGATGACGGTCGGGTAGACGCCGCGCACGTCCATACACTGGCGGACGTTGTGGCTGGCAAGGCCACCGTGCACAACACACCGGACAACATCGTCTACTACAAGAACAACACCGGGCTTGCCATGCAGTTCGCCGCAGCGGGTGCTATCGTTTGCCGCAAGCTGCGCGCGGAGGGCACGGAGCGCGTCATCCCGCGCGAGTGGCTGGCGAGCGAGAAGTACGGCATAGGCTGACACGCGGCGATACCCTGTCGCGCCGGTTCTCAAGGAGCGACCGCGCATGACCCTGATCCTGTCCAACGAGGACATAGAGCGAATCCT
>WHUE01000149.1 GCA_009377375.1 Alphaproteobacteria bacterium
GCGTTCATCTGCGTGATCACCGCGGTCACGTCGACGTTCTCGATGTCCGAGATCGTCTTTTCGGCGAACAGCAGAAAATCCCCATGGCGCTGGTTGACGTTCTCCAGCGCCGAGCGGGCGGCGCCGACCCGGGTGCGGATGTCCGAGACGTTGGTGATCGCGGCGTTGACGATGTCGAGCGCGTGCTCCATGGCGTCCCGGTCCCCGGGCGCGCTCTTGACCATGAGGTCCAGGCCGCGGATCGCACGCTCGAACCCCTCTTCGCCCGCGTGGACGCCGTAGCCGATGGTATAGCTTTCGTCGGCGCGGACGTTCAGCAGCGTCGTGTCGCCCTGATAGTAGGGCAGCGAGTCGCCATCCGCCGTGGGCACGACATAGGCGCCGGGAAGCGCGCTCAGGTCCACCGGCCTCGTGTCCGTTCGGGAGCCCGCGAACAGGTAGCGCCCGTCCTCCTGGACGTTCAGCAGGGCGGTCACCTCGTCCAGGAACGACTGGGCCTGCACCGGCACGGCCAGGTCGCTGGCGTTGCTGGCGTTGAGGCCGTTGACCACCAGCGTCTTGAACTGGCTCAGAACGTCGAAAATCTGCGAGATGCTGGTTTCCATCTTCTGCAGCCGCTGCTCGACCATGCTGTTGTTTTCGATGTACTGCGTGGTCCGGATGTGGCTGCTTTCCACGTTGATCAGCCGCCGCGAGTCGCGGGCGACGCCGGAATAGTTCTCCGACTGGCGTCCGCTGGCGATCTTGAGCTGGCCGTCGTTCAGCCGCTCCATCGCGGTGAGGATGTGCGACTGGGTGCGCTCGAACTGGGCCAGGTTGGCGATGCGGGTCATTGGGCCGGTCCTATCTCATAAGGTCCGAAAGCAGGTCGAACAGGTTCTGGGTCACTGTGATGACCCGCGCCGACGCCGCGTAGGCGTTCTCCAGAATGATCATCCGCGACATTTCCTCGTCGAGGTTGACCCCGCTGATCGAGGCGGTCTTCGACGTGAGGTTGTCGAGCAGGATCTGGCGCGAGTTCAGGGACTGCTTGATCGTGTTCGCCTGGGTCGCGTTCAGCGCCAGGATTTCGGAGCCGTATTCGCTCAGCGTCGCCGAGGTGCCGGCCAGCAGGTTGGTGGCGTCGAAGGTCAGCCGCTGGTTGAACCGGTCGGCCATCGCCTGGATCGCGGTCTTGTCGCCGGCGGTCAGCGCGACGTCGCCTGCGGCCAGCGCCGGATCGTTGCTCAGCGTGCCGCGCGCGACCAGGGACGGGTCGGCGAGGATGTCGGATCGCACGTCGATGTCGCCGACGATGCCCGCGTCGCGGGCGCGGATGTTGAGCGAGGTCAGCAGGTTGCCGCCGCCGCTTTCGGTGATGAACATGTTGTCGCCGTCGGCGTCGATCACGCGCAGGCGGTAACCGGACCCGTCGGCGATGACCGACGCCGTGATGCCGGCGCCCGACAGCACGCCGTTGAGGTTGATCGACTCCGCGATATCGTCCAGCGAATTGCCGGCGGCGTAGTTCACCGTGGTCGTGCCGAACCCGCCGGCGAAGGAAAGCTGGCCCGTCTGACCCAGCGCGGTCGTGCGGCTGGTCCGGTGGGCGCTGCTGTAGTCGTCGTACTCGTTCCTGCTGACGAAGAAGTCGTTGAGGCCGAAGAAGGCGGAGGCGCCCATCGTCTTGCTGCCGGCGGTCACGGCGCTGTCCATCTCGTTGAACGCGATGCGGCTGCCGGCTGTCGGCGTGATGACGATCTTGCCGGCGGCGTTCAGGGCGGCGGACGAAACGCTGGCCATCCCGTTGATGGCGGTGAGCATCGCGTTGACCGACGTGGTCGTGCTCATGTCGATATCCAGCGTTTCGACCACGACGCCGCTGGTGTCGGTGATGGTGACGCGGAAATCGCCCGTCGCGTTGAGAGGGTCGGTGCCGGCAAAGCTGCGCGAGCCGGTGACCGTGGTCATGCCGGGATACGCGGTGCCCTGGTTGTGCAGCGTGTTGATCTGGTCGTGCAGCGCCTCTGTCAGCTCCTGGAACTGAGAATGCAGGTTGGGCAGCATCTCGTCGCGCAGCTCGAGCAGCCCGCCGATGCGCCCCGTCGTGATCTCCGTCGTGATGTCGACGCCGCTCAGGGTGATGGGGCTGATCCCGCCATCGGCCCAGGTGGTCAGCGGCGAGCTTCCCGTGATCGGGGCGTGGCTCAGGGTATTGACGGTCCGGTCCAGCAGCGAGCGGCCGGAACTGGTGAGCATTACGATCTCGCCGTTGTTGCGCGGAAACTGCTGGTATCCCATCAGCTCCGCGACCTTGTTCATGGCGATGTCGCGCTGGTCCTGCAGCTCGCTGGCTCCCTGGTTGAGCGCGACGTTCTGGGCGATCTTGAGGTTCAGCTCCTGAATCAGGGCGAGCTGGGTGTTCACGGTGGAGACCGCCTCGCCGATGTCGCGGTCGATCTCGACCCGGAACTTCTCGATGTCGTCGGCGATCTCGCCGAGGTTCTGAACAAGAAGCCGGGCGCGCTCGACCAGCTCGGTGCGCAGCGATGCGTTCTCGGGCGTGTCGGCCAGCGCCTGCATGGTGCTGGCCAGCTCGGCGATCTGGAGCGCCGGCGAGCTGTCGGACGCCAGCGTGCCGAACAGGTCCTGGATGCGGCTGAGGAAGTCGTCCTTGACGCTGATCTCGCCCATCTGCGAGGTGGCCGTGCGCACCTCGCGGATCATGAACTCGTTGACGGTGCGGGAAACCTCGGCGATCTGGACGCCGCCGCCCTGGCCCGCGATCACCACGGCCTGCTGATGAACGATCTTGCGCGAATACCCCTCGGTGTTCACGTTGGAGACGTTCTGCGCCGTGATGTCGAGGGCCCGCGAATTGGTGTGCAGGCCGCTGACGGCGTTCATGAGGGCGATGCTGAGCGACATGTCGGATATTTCCTGTCTGCGCGTTTCCGGCGGGCCTAGAGCTGCCGGTCGAGGGTCAGCGAGATCGTCGCGCCGGCCTTGCGGCGGCCGATGGCCGCGAGGGACCCGTCGGCGGCGTAGCCCTTGCGCTGGGTCCGGCTCTCGGAGACGGCGTCGACGATCGCCTTGAGCAGCCGGTCATGGGAGTCGCGGACGATCTGGAGCGCGCGGGCATTCTCCGCCAGCGCCGCATCGAAGCGCGCGGCCATGTCGGACAGCTCGGCACGCAGCGGCGGCTCCAGCGCCTCCAGCACGGCCGGATTTGCGGCGACGGCGCGCACGCATTCCTCATAGGCCACCGTCAGCGCCTGCTTCTCGTCCTGGATCGCCTCGATCTCGGCGACGTCCATCGAGCGCAGCAGCTCCACCTCGCGGTTCATCACGCCGATAAGCCGGCCGGTCACCTTGATCAGGGTTTCGATATGGAGGGTCCTGGTCGCCATCATGCAATCTCCTGAATCCGCATCATCTCGCGGGTCACCGTGTCGGCCAGCCCGATGCCGCCCGACTTGGCAATGGCCTTGCCGTATTCCTGCAGCAGGAACGTCCGGTAGACGCCTTCCGCAGGTCCGCCGCCGAACGTGCCGCCGGTGGGGATGTCCTTGAACATGCTCTCCAGCATCTGGGTGAGGAAAAGCGCCTCGAATTCCTCGGCCGCCTTGCGCGTCGCCGCCTCGTCCGCGCCCTTGGGCAGCGCCGGCGACTTGACGGCGCCGGCATGGAGCGCGGAGGTGGCGGTGCTGTATGCGGCGGGCAGGCCGTTCATCACATTACCTCGATCTCGGCCTGCAGCGCGCCGCTGGCCTTGATGGTCTGGAGGATGGTGATCATGTCGCGCGGGCCCACGCCCAGCGCGTTCAGCCCGTTGACCAGCTCCTGCAGGCTGACTCCGCCGGGCAGGAGGGCGAGCTTGGATGCGCTGCCCTCGTCGACCTCGATCTGTGTGCGGTCCACCACTTCCGTCGTGCCGGCGGCGGCGAAGGCGTTGGGCTGCGAAACCTGGGGGGTTTCCGTGACCTTGATGGTCAGGTTGCCCTGGGCGATGGCGACGGTGTCGATGCGCACGTTCTGGCCGATCACGATGACGCCGGACTTTTCGTCCACCACCACGCGCGCCACCTGGTCCGGGTTGACGCGCAGCTGTTCCACGTCGGCCAGCAGCCCGATGGTGCCGCCGGGATAGGACGCCGGAATCCTGATCTGGACCGTGCCGGGGTCGATCGGCGTCGCGGCGTCGCCCTTGATCATCTGGTTGATCGCCGCCGAGACGCGGCGGGCTGTCGTCAGGTCGGGATTGCGCAGCGCGAGGTGCACCTGGTTCAGCTTGGTAAGGTCGAAGTTGATC
>WHUE01000014.1:0-58954 GCA_009377375.1 Alphaproteobacteria bacterium
GAAGGGTTTTGAGCTGCGCTCCTTCTTCCGACACGCGTTCCGGGATTTCCTGCCGCAATCCACACTGCGGAAATCGAAGCATGGGTTCGGCCTGCCCTTCGGCGTATGGCTGCTTACTTACGAGCCGCTTCAGGATTTGTGCTACGGGGCGCTGGAAGCGTTGCGGGCTCGGGGAATCTACAGGGCAGGCTACATTGATGGGGTGATCGCCGAGCATCGCGGGGGTGATCCTGGCTATTACGGTGAGCTGATTTGGGTTCTGGCTGTTCTGGAACTCTGGCTTCAGGCGCAGCGGCAGTGAAAGTTTTGACACCGGAAGGGCCTGAAGTCTAAGTTCCTGCAGTATTTGTACAATTTCGACGTGGCGGCATCGTGGATGCTTTCAGGACGAGGTGGATAGTGACAAAGACACCTGTGGGGCGCATAGGACCGCTCTGCGCGGCGGCCCTTCTGCTGTTCGGCCTCGCGGGCTGCGGCGGGCTCGATACGCTGCCGACGGCGGCGCCGGTCAAGGACGAGGAATCGCTGAAATCCGAGTACCGCATCGGCTCGGACGACAATCTGTCGATCTTCGTCTGGCGCAACCCGGAACTGACCAGCTCCGTGCCGGTGCGCCCTGACGGCCGCATCACCGTGCCGCTGATCGAGGACCTGCCGGCCACCGGCAAGACGCCCACCCAGCTCGCGCGCGACATCGAGAAGGCGCTTTCCGTCTACATCCAGGATCCGATCGTCACGGTGATCGTCACCGGTTTCGTCGGACCGTTCGAGGACCGGGTCCGCATCGTGGGCGAGGCGACGCGGCCGCAGGCGCTGCCGTATCGCTCCACCATGACGCTGCTGGACGTGATGATCGCGGTCGGCGGCATCACCGATTTCGCCGCGGGCAACCGGGCCACGCTGACCCGGATCGAGGACGGGGCGCAGAAATCGTACCGCCTGCTGCTGGACGACCTGCTGCGCGAAGGCGACATGGCCGCGAACATCAAGATCGCCCCTGGCGACGTGATCGTGGTGCCCGAAGCCTGGTTCTGACCCGCCGCCGCAGGGCGCGGCGGATTGTCGCAACATGCCCTCTGCGGCCTCGGAGCGGCGGGCGATTCTCCTCTTGCGCATGAAATAGCCCTCCTGGCCGGGAGGGTTCCGCGCCAAGCAGGCATCCCTGTTTTGTTACATTTTAAGACATTCCGCATGTCCGGGCCCCGGCTATCGGGTGTGAAGCAGTTGAAAAATACACAATATACGGGTTTCAGCCGGGCGACGGCCACGCCAGGGAAGGCCTTCGCCCCTGTCTGGTTTTGCGACGCATTTCGACTGTTAAGACGTTGTAAACACAGTTAACTATAAGATCATACGCTTATGGATTGAGCTTGCTTATTGCTTGGTTCGCTGGTAGTTTTCCCGTCATCGGCGGTGACCGGCCAGTGAAGGGGATGCGGTTTCGTCGGGGGACGCCGTTTGTAACTGCCGGGTAAAACGGCAGGCCAGCGGATGGGGTCGTTAGGCGTCGCTGAGATGGCTAATCGACATTTGTATCGGGAGCGTTATCGCCAGGATGTCTGGCGGAGGCCGTAGACCGCTGCGCCGGTTTGACGCCGAGATAGAAGTGCACGCCATATGAACGACGTATATTTGCAGATTATCACATACCTGAGCGGCATCTGGCGCCGGCGCTGGCTGGTTCTTGCGCTCGCCTGGCTGGTCTGCGGCGCAGGCTGGACCACCGTGGCGAGCCTGCCCGACCGGTACCAGTCCCAGGCCCGCATCTATGTCGACGTGGACACCATGCTCGGCCCGCTGATGAAAGGCATCGCGGTCGAGATGAACCTGTTCCAGCAGATCGACATCATGCGCCGCACCCTGCTCAGCCGGCCGAACGTCGAGAAGATCATTCTGATGACCGATCTCGATCTCACGGTGAAGAACGAGGAAGGCAAGGAACGCCTGGTGGAGGAACTGGCGGCGCGTATCCATGTCAAGCAGCAGGGCCGCAACCTGTTCGAGATCGCCTATGAGGACACCGACCCGGCGATGACCAAGCGCGTCGTCCAGGCGGTGATGCAGATTTTCGTCGAGGGCAATCTCGGCGCCAGCCGCAAGGACATGGAAACGACGCGGCGCTTCCTCGACGGCCAGATCAAGGACTACGAGGCCCAGCTCGTCGCGGCCGAGCAGCGGCTGGCCGCGTTCAAGCGCAAGAACATGGGCATGCTGCCCGGCGAGGGCAACAACTACTACGACCACATGCAGAAGATGCGCCAGCAGCTGAGCGCGACCGAGGCGAAGATCAGCGAGTCGGTGATGATCCGCAACGAATTCCGGTCCCAGCTGAAGGAAGTGCCGCAGTTTCTCGAGGTCGCCGGCGAGAACCCGCTGGCGCAGGTATCGGCCAACGCGTCGCGCGGACCGGATTCCGATCTGATGATCCGCATGCTCGAAATGCAGCAGGTGATCGATTCGCTGATGAGCCGCTACACCGAGAAGCATCCGGATGTCCTGACCGCCAAGCGCCGGCTGGAAACTCTGAAGAAGGAGCTGGCCGCGGAGCAGGCAGGTCCCGGCGCCGCTCTGGATCATCTGCAGAACGTATCTGGCCCGGCTGGCGCCGAAATTGCCGCCCTGGACGGCGGCCCCGCCGCCAGCGCTCCTGTCGCCGCGCCGCCGCCCGCGCCGATCAAGAACATGCTGCCGAACCCGGTCTACGAGCAGATCAAGCTGCAGCTCGTACAGCAGGAAGGCGTCATCGCCGCGCTGAAGAATCGAGCCGAGACGGCGCGCAAGGATGTCGAGAAGTGGTCGAGCATGGCCAAGCTGGTGCCCCAGGTGGAAGCCGAGCTCGCGCAGCTGGATCGCGACTACACCATCGTCAAGAAGGGCTACCAGGAGCTTCGCCAGCGCCAGGAATCGGCGAAGCTGGCCCACGATCTCGAGACCAAGGCGCAGAAGGTTCAGTTCCGCGTCATCGATCCGCCCAAGATGCCGCTCAAGCCGAGCGGCCCCAACCGTCCGATCCTCCTCGCCGCCGTGCTGTTCGGGGGGCTGGTCGTCGGCATAGCCTTCGCCTTCCTGCTCAGCCAGATCAACACGACGTTCTCCTCCGTTCATCGTCTGCGTGCGACCTTCACCCTGCCCGTGCTCGGCCGCGTCAGCGCGGTGGTCTCCAGGGCGGAGCGCAGGACCCGGATGCGCGAGCTCGTCGGATTTGCTATGGTGTGCTTCGCCCTGGTCGCCGCATTCGGCGGCCTCGTGGGGATTGAGATGTTCGGCGCCGGTGGGCTGATGACCAAGATCAGGGGCCTTGGCATTATCTGACCGCGCTGACGCGGTGATCTGGGTTGGCTGAAGGCAACAAAACGACAGGGCGCACCGGTCGCGGGTCCCGTTCATCCTCCGTTGAAAAGGCGGCTGAGCGACTGTCCAGCGCGCCCGCCGACCGGGACGATTTCGACCCGCCGCCTCACGCCGACGACGCCGACGAAGGCCCTGCGGCGTCACGCGGCAATCCCCTCCCTCCCGCGGCCGACGACCCGCCCCCGGACGCCGGGGACGCGCCGCCGGCGCCCGCGTCGCAGCCTCCAGCGGATGCCGCGGAACCCTCCGCCGATCGCGACGACGATGACGAAGACACCGTCGCGCCGGCGGCTCCGGCACGGCTGGGCCGGTTGCGGCGCCTGCTGACGTTCGGACGCAAGGCGGGCGAAGCCGCAACGTCCGGGGCCGGCGGCCGGCTGGTTCGAATGCTGGCCGCCCGCCGCGCCCGCAGCGCGGCGAAGAAGGCGGCGACGGCGGAGGGGCGGCTTCCCAAGCGCGACGAGGCGTCGGCGGATCGTGCCGCGCACGGGAACATGCCCGGTCCGGCCCGGCGTCGCGCCGTGGAGCGTCCGCAGGCCACGATGGGCTCCGCGGGCGATTCCGGCCGGCGGCCCTACCGCGACGGCAGCCTGAGGCAGACGCGACAGGTCGGAATCGATCAGGACGCGATGCGCGCCAACGGGATGCTGACGCTGGACGCCGAGCGCTCGGTGATCGCGGAGGAGTTCCGCCTGGTCAAGCGGCCCCTGCTGCTGAAGGCGTTCGCCGAGGGGGACGAGAAAATCCGCCATGGCAACCTGATCATGGTCTCCAGCGGCAGGCCGGGCGAAGGCAAGACGTTCTGCGCGGTCAATCTCGCGATGAGCATCGCGCTGGAACGCGATCTCACCGTGATGCTGATCGATGCCGACGTGGCCAAGCCGAGCGTCCCCTCGACGCTGGGCTTCGAGGCCGAGCTCGGGCTGATCGACCTCATCGCCGACGACGGGCTGGATGTGTCGGATGTGCTGGTGCGCACCGATATCGAAAACCTGACCGTGCTGCCGGCCGGGCGACCGCACCATCTGGCCACCGAGCTTCTCGCCAGCGAAAGGATGGAGCAGCTCATCGTCGAACTGGCGGAACGCTATCCCGACCGCGTCATCATCATCGATTCGTCGCCGGTGCTGATGAGCAGCGTGCCGGGGGTGCTGGCGCTCTATGTCGGCCAGATCGTCTTCGTGGTGCAGGCGGAGAAAAGCACGCAGACCTCGATCGACGCCGGGCTCGGCCTCATCAGCGCGTGCGAGAACATCTATCTGCTGCTCAACAAGACCCGCTCGATCGGCGGGTCCGAGAAATTCGGGGCCTATTACGGCTATTACCGTTAGAATGCGGCCCGGGTTCCAGGAACGGGGTTGAAGGGGGAGTCACGCCGCTGATGACCGGGTCGCGGTGGCTGCCGGAAGGATTCCATATCGGCCGCTGCGTTGCTGCGGCCGCGTTTGCGCTTGTCCCGGTTGCCGTCTCCGCCGCCGACCTCACCATCACGACGGCGATCGGGCTGGAAGAGAGCTTCAGCGACAACGCCAACCTGGCCGAGGACGAGAACGACCGCAATTCCGATCTCGTCACCGTCGTCACGCCCAGCATAGCCGCCACGATGCGGGGCGGGCGCGTCAATGGCGGGCTCAACTTCTCCCGCAGCGAAGCCATATCCCGCACGGGCGCAAGCGACGCCGGCAGCGAGAACGAACTGGCGGCCACCGGCCAGGCGGAGCTGTGGGAACGCGTCGCGTTCATCGACGCGCAGGCCTCCATATCGCGGGAGGTCATCGACGAGACGCAGCCGTCGAGCCGGTCTCTCGCGACGCGGCAGGTCAACCGCACGGAAACCCGCGCGTACAACCTGTCGCCCTATTTCCTGCACCATTTCGGAACCTGGGCGGAAACCCGGTCGCAGATCACCTACAGCCAGGTGGATACCGACAGCGAGGAGGTGTCCGATACCGGGTCGCTGACTGAAAGCTTCGTGCTCAACAGCGGCCGCCGGTTCTCCCGCTTCCTCTGGTCGGTCACGGCCGTCAACTCCAAGACCCCGCGCGAGGAAACGCCCGCCATCCGCGAGCGCACCATCGACGGCAACGGAACCTACGTGCTGGACAGCCGGCTTTCGCTGCTGGCCGGCCTGGGCTGGCAGAGCACCGAGGACGCGACCCTCGTCAACCAGCCGAAAGGTCCCACATGGAGCGCCGGCTTCGCCGCGCAGCCCGGCCAGAAGACTTCGATGCGCCTTACCGTGGGCGAGCGGGACGGGGGGCCGACCGTCGATTTCGAATCCAGCTATCGCCTGTCCGCCCGGACCGCGCTCACGGCCAGCTACAACGAACAGCTCCAGACGTCGCAGCAGCAGATTTCGGACAATCTGAGCTTTCTGACCGTCGCTCCCGACGGCGCGCTGATCGATTCACGCACCGGCGCGGCCTTCGTGCCCGGCGACGACGATTTCGGCCTGCAGGACGAGACCTTTCGCCAGCGCGTGTTCTCCCTGCGGCTGTCGGGCACGCGGCGGCGCAACACGTTCTCCGGAGTCGTGCGGTGGGAATCGCGCGAGACGGAGGCCACCGGCGTCACCGAAACGGTGTTCAGCACCGACCTGCTGCTGAACCGCCGGATTTCCGAGCGGGCGAGCGGCGGGTTCGGCATCGGCTACGCCGCCACGGATTTCGGCACCGACAATCAGGCCGAGGAGCGTGAGGTGACGTTTTCGCTGAACTACGGCTATCAGATTATGCAAGATGCCCAGCTGTCTTTGGCCTATAATTTGACGCTTCGAAACGTCAACAATCAGGACGGCGACTTCTACGAGAATGCGGTTACCGCCGGTCTCACCAAGAGGTTCTAACGCCACGCCATGTACGCCGATCACTATCACCTGAACGGGCGGCCCTTCCAGCTCAGCCCGGACCACCGCTTCTTCTTCGGCAGCCGTAGCCACAGGAAAGCAATGGCGTACCTCACCTTCGGGCTGAGCGAGCGCGAGGGGTTCATCGTCATCACCGGGAATATCGGCACCGGCAAGACCACGATGGTCGGCCATCTGCTGAGCGAGATCGACCGTGAGCAGTATGTCTCCGCCAACGTGGTGACGACGCAGCTCCAGGCGGACGACGCGCTGCGCATGGTAGCGTCCGCCTTCGGCATTCCGATCCGCGACCGCGACAAGGCGACGACGCTGCGCGAGATCGAAGCCTTCCTGGCCGGGAACCACCAGCTGGGCAAGCATGTCCTCCTGATCGTCGACGAGGCGCAGAACATGAGCCTCTCCGCGCTGGAGGAGCTGCGCATGCTGTCGAATTTCCAGCTCGACGGCAAACCGCTCATCCAGTGCTTTCTGCTCGGCCAGCCGCAGTTCCGGACCATCATGGCCCATCCGGAGATGGAGCAGCTTCGCCAGCGCGTCATCGCCTCCTGCCACCTGGAGCCGCTGGACGAGGACGAGACCCGCTCCTATATCGAGCACCGGCTGCGCACCGTGGGCTGGACCGACGATCCGACCTTCTCCGACGAGGCCTTCACGCTGATCCACCGCCACGCGGGCGGGGTGCCGCGGCGCATCAACACGCTGTGCGGGCGGCTGCTGCTGTTCGGCTATCTCGAAGACAAGCACCATTTCGACGCCGCGACCGTGATCGAGGTGGTCGAGGAACTGGCCGAGGAAGGCACCCAGATTTCCTTCGCCGACGATCGCGTCCGTCCCAAGGTCGGCGCGCTGGGCGAGCTCGCCGCCGGCGCGGCGCCCGAAAGCCATGCCGACGCCGTCGACGCGCTGGACCGCCGCGTGCGACGACTGCGCAGGGCCGGATAGCATGGCTGCCGGCGGCGTGGTGGGCAGAAAGGTCAGCGAGGGGGCGCCCGGCGTCGCGCCTGCGTCCGGGGCCGGCGGAGACGCGTCGTCCGCCGCGGCCGGCGGCGGCCAGGTGAATGCGCTGACCGTCGATGTCGAGGAGTACTTCCAGGTCAGCGCCTTTGCCGGCCGCATCGATCGCGACGACTGGGGCGGCTTCGATGCGCGGGTCGAGCAGTCCACCGAACAGCTCCTTGCGCTGTTCGACGAGTTCGGGGCGCGCTGCACCTTCTTCACCCTGGGCTGGATTGCGGAACGGCATCCCGCCCTGATCCGCCGCCTGGTCGACGCGGGGCACGAGCTGGCGAGCCACGGCTTCGCCCATGTCAGGGTCACGGACCAGAACCCCGATTCCTTCCGCGCCGACATTCGCCGCACCAAGGCGCTTCTGGAGGACACCGGAGGTGTGCCCGTGAACGGATTCCGCGCCGCCAGCTTCTCGCTGGACCAGCGGACGCCGTGGGCGCACGAGATCCTGGGCGAGGAAGGCTACCGCTACAGCTCCAGCATCTATCCGGTGAGCCACGACCATTACGGCATGCCGGATTCGCCCCGCTTTCCGTGGTATCCCGCTGACGGAAACGGGGTGGTTGAGATTCCGCTTTCGACGGTGCGTCTCCTGGGGCGCAACCTCCCCTGCGCCGGCGGCGGCTATTTCCGGCTTCTGCCCTATCTCTACTATCGCTGGGCGATCGGCCGGCTGAACCGGATCGAGGGCCGGTCGTCGATCTTCTACTTCCATCCCTGGGAGATCGATCCCGGACAGCCGCGCCAGGGCGGCATCAGCGCCAAGACCCGCTTCCGCCACTACGTCAATCTCGACCGCATGGAGTCGAAGCTCCGCTGCATGCTGGCCGATTTTGCCTGGGACCGGATCGACCGGGTCTTTCCCGCCGCGACCAGGGAGACATCGTGACATCCGAAGCTGCGGGCGATATCCGCATCGCCTCGCTCGACGGCGGCTCCGCCGCCCGGTGGGAGGCGTTCGTGGACGGCTGTCCGGACGCAACGTTCTTTCATCGCGCCGGCTGGAAACAGGCAATCGAGCGCGGGCTGGACCGGCCCTGCCACTATCTCTATGCCGAGCGAGGCGGCGAGATCTGCGGCGTGCTGCCGCTGGTTCACGTGAAAAGCCGGCTGTTCGGCAACAGCCTGATTTCGAACGGTTTCACCGTCGGCGGCGGCATCGCGGCTGTCGACGACGCGGCGCGCGCGGCGCTGGATGCGCGGGCGCTGGCGCTCGCCGAGACGCTGGATGTGGACTACCTGGAATACCGGGGCGGTCCGGCGCATGACGGCTGGGCCCGGAACGACGGGCTCTATGTATCGTTCCGCAAGCCGATCGGCCCCGACCCGGAAGTGGACATGCTGGCAATCCCGCGCAAGCAGCGTGCCATGGTGCGCAAGGGCATCAAGGCGGGACTCGAAAGCGTCGTCGATCGCGGCGTGGAGCGGCTGCACCCGGTCTACGCCGTCAGCGTCCGCAACCTGGGCACGCCGGTATTCGGGAAGCGCTACTTCGAGGCGCTGATCGACGCCTTCGGCGAGTCGGTGGACGTGGTGACGATCACCCATGGTGGCGAGGCTGTCGCCAGCGTGATGAATTTCTATTTCCGCGACCAGGTCCTGCCCTATTACGGCGGCGGCACGCCGGCGGCGCGGCCGCTGGCGGCCAACGACTTCATGTACTGGGAGGTCATGCGGCGGGCGGCGGGGCGGGGTTTCCGGCTGTTCGATTTCGGCCGCAGCAAGGTCGGCACCGGCGCCTTCTCGTTCAAGAAGAACTGGGGCTTCGAGCCGGAGCCGATGGATTACGAATACCGGCTCCGCAAGATCGAGGCGCTGCCGGAGATCAATCCGCTGAATCCGAAATACCGCCTGTTCATCGGCGCGTGGAAGCGCCTGCCGCTGCCGGTCGCCAATCTGATCGGGCCGCGGATCGTGCGGAGCCTGGGCTGAGGCCATGACACCGCTGCTGTTTCTGGCCCACAGGATCCCCTATCCGCCGAACAAGGGCGACAAGATTCGTTCCTGGAACATCCTGCGCTACCTGGCGGAACGGTACAGCGTGCATCTCGGCTGCTTTATCGACGACGAGGAAGACCGCGCCCATACCGGCGTACTGCAGGAGCTTTGCGAAAGCTGCCATTTCGCCCCGCTCGACGCGCGCGCCGCCAGGCTGCGCGGCCTGCCGGGCCTGCTGCGTGGCGATCCGATCACGCTCGGCTATTACCGCGACCGGGGGCTGGCGCGCTGGGTGCGCGAGACCGTTTCCCGCGCCGCGATCGGCCACGTCTTCGCCTTCTCGTCGGCGATGGCCCAGTACGCGCTCGACGGGCCCGCCGCCGCGGCCCGCCGCGTGATCGATTTCGTCGACGTCGACTCCGACAAGTGGCGCCAGTACGCGGCGGCGAAACGCTGGCCGGAAAGCCGGATCTACGGCCGCGAGGCGCGTACGCTGCTCGGGTTCGAGCGCCGCGTGGCCGCGGCCTTCGACGTCAGCCTGTTCGTGTCCGAGGCCGAGGCCGCGCTGTTCCGGAGCCTCGCGCCCGAGAGCGCGGACCGCATTGCCGCGCTGAAGAACGGGGTCGACGTGGATTACTTCGATCCGTCGCGGGCGTACCCGAACCCGTTCGACGGGCCGGGCCCCGCGCTGGTGTTCACCGGGGCTATGGATTACTGGGCCAACGTGGACGCGGTGGACTGGTTCGCGCGCGACGTCCTGCCGGCCATCCGGGCAGTCCATGCCGACGCCGCCTTCCATATCGTCGGCGCCAAGCCGGCGCAGCAGGTTCGCGCGCTATCCGCCTTGCCGGGCGTGCAGGTGACCGGGCGGGTCGCGGACGTGCGGCCCTTTGTCGCCCATGCCGCGATCTCGGTCGCGCCGCTGCGACTCGCGCGCGGGGTCCAGAACAAGGTGCTGGAGGCGATGGCGATGGCCCGGCCGGTGCTGGCGACGCCGGAGGCGCTGGAAGGGATCGACGCCGTGCCGGGGCAGGAGGTGTTCCGGGCGTCGGGCGCGGACGGGCTCTCGCGCGCCGCGCTGGAGATGCTGGCGCGCAACGACCTGGCGTCCGTCGGCGCCGCGGCGCGCGACTGCGTGGTCTCCGGATACGGCTGGTCGGCCTGCCTGAACGGTCTCAATAAATTTCTGGATGACGGTGCGCTGCGGTAGAATGCGGACAAGGCGGTAAATGGCATGATCTCTCAGGCAAGCATCAAATCGTTGCTGCGTGACCCGGCTCTCGCGGCCATGGGGCTCGTGCCCGCCGGCGCGGCGTCGGATGCGGCATTGCCGCGCGATTTCGGCGCGCCGATGAGCTGGCGCGCGGCATGGACCGCCATCGCGCTCGGCTTCGCTGCGCTGGTCGCGCTGTTCTGGAGCACCGCCTTCCAGATGGTGAGCACCTGGTACAATTCCGACACGTTCAACCACGGATTCCTGATCCTGCCGATCTGCGGCTATCTGGTCTGGATCAAGCGGGGGGCGCTTGCCGGCCAGGCGCCGACGCCGACGCTCTGGGGGCTGCTGTTGATGCTGGCCGCCGCGTTCGGCTGGCTTCTGGGCGAGGTCGCCAGCGTGTTCTCGGTGCAGCAGTTCGCGCTGGTCATCATGGTGCAGGCCCTGATCGTCACCGTGCTCGGTCTGCGCGTTGCATGGCTGCTGGTCTTTCCGCTGTTCTACATGTTCTTCGCGGTGCCGTTCGGCGAGTTCCTGGTGCCGCCGCTGCAGGACCTGACCGCCGTATTCACGGTGGCGTTCCTGCGGTTGATCGAAATTCCCGTCTTCCTCGACGGAATCTTCATCTCGATTCCGACGGGCAATTTCGAGGTCGCCGAGGCCTGCTCCGGCGTGCGCTTCCTGATCGCGACTCTCGCGCTGGGCTTTCTGTTCGCGGAGCTCACCTATATCAGCCGCTGGCGGCGCGCGGCGTTCATCGGCCTGTCCTTCATCGTGCCGATCGTGGCGAACGGGTTCCGGGCCTTCGGCATCGTGCTGATCGCTTACCTGACCGACAACAAGCTCGCCGTCGGCGTCGATCACATCATCTATGGCTGGATTTTCTTCGCCATCGTCACCGTGATCCTGCTCGCGATCGGCATGACCTTCCGCGACGGCATGCCGCCCGACACGCTGCCGGATCCGGATGCCATGCGGCGCGCCGCGGCGCAGCGCGTGGCGCCGCGGCGTATCCTGGCGGCGGGCATGCTCGGCGTACTGATCGCCGCCGGCGCGCAGGGCTATGCCGTCTATCTTGCGCAGGAGGTCCCGGCGCCCGTGGCGTCGCCGCTGACGGCGCCCGAGCCGGGGGGCGGCTGGCGGGCGGTGACGGTGGCGTCGCCGGACTGGATGCCGCACTACCCGGGCGCCAGCGCCAGGCTGATGCAGAGCTATGAAAAGGACGGCCATGTGGTCTCCCTGTTCATCGCGTATTACACGCACGAGCGGCCGGGGGCGGAGATGATCAGCGCGGCGAACTCGGTCACGGGCGAAGGCTGGACGCGCGCCGCCAGCGGCACTGCCCAGGTCTCCGTCGACGGCGAAAAGGTCGAGGCGGAGCGCAGCCGGCTGCTGCGCCGGCCGCACGGGCGCATCGCCTATCACTGGTTCTGGATCGGCGACTGGTACATGGCGAGCCCCTATCTGGCCAAGATGATGCAGGCATACAACCGGCTGCTGGTCGGCGACGATCCGTCGGCCGTCATACTGGTCAGCGCCGCTTACGAGGATCTGCCGGCGGAAGCGGATCGGCGGCTGAAGGATTTTCTCTCCTCCCTCGGTCCGGTCCGGCCGATGCTGGCCGGTCTTTCTCGCTAGCGACGAAGTCCTGCGCGGCCTCCGGCGGCCGCACGGCCACTCACGCCCACTGAAACAGGTATAACAGGCATATGTGCGGGATCGTTGGAATATTCGATAGTCGGCAGGGGTCGGCGATCGACCGCGGGCTGCTGGGCCGCATGAACGACAGCCAGTCGCATCGCGGCCCCGACGGGGACGGGGTGTTCCTCGACCCCGGCATCGGGCTGGGCCATCGCCGGCTTTCCATCATCGATCTGTCGGGCGGCGCACAGCCGCTGTTCAACGAGGACAATTCCGTCGTCGTCGTCTTCAACGGCGAGATCTACAACTTCCCGACCCTGACCGCCGAGCTGGTGCAGCGCGGCCACAGCTTCCGCACCCACTGCGACACCGAGGTCATCGTCCATGCCTGGGAGGAATGGGGCGAAGCCTGCGTGGAACGGTTCCGCGGCATGTTCGCCTTCGCCATCTGGGACCGGAAAAAGGAGACGCTGTTTCTGGCGCGCGACCGGCTGGGCATCAAGCCGCTCTACTACGCCCCGCTGGCCGACGGCACGGTGCTGTTCGCGTCCGAGCTGAAGGCGATGATGCTGGACCCCCGCCTGCCGCGAAGGATCGATCCGCAGGCGGTGGAGGACTATTTCGCCTACGGCTACGTGCCCGACCCGAAGACGATCTATGCCGGCGTTCACAAGCTGGAGCCGGGCCATGTCCTGTCCTGGCGCCGCGGTGCGGTCCCGCCGGCGCCGAGGCAATACTGGAACGTGTCGTTCGAGAGCGATCCCGCGCTGGTGGGGGAGACCGCGCGCGAGGCGCTGATCGAACGCCTGCGCGATGCCGTCGACTGCCGCATGATCGCCGAGGTGCCGCTCGGCGCCTTCCTGTCCGGCGGGGTGGATTCCAGCGCGGTGGTGGCCCTGATGGCGGGGCTCAAGGACGAGCCGGTCAACACCTGCTCGATCTCGTTCGGCGATCCGCAATTCGACGAGTCGCGATATGCAAAGGCGGTGGCCGACCGCTACGGCACCGATCACCGGGTGGAGCGCGTCGATCCGGATTCGTTCGACCTGATCGACCGCCTGGCGACGCTGTACGACGAGCCGTTCGCCGATTCGTCCGCCATGCCGACCTACCGCGTCTGCGAGCTGGCGCGCCGGCACGTCACCGTCGCGCTTTCCGGCGACGGCGGCGATGAGGTGTTCGCCGGCTACCGCCGTTATCGCTGGCACCATTACGAGGAAAGGATGCGCGGGCTTCTGCCGCAGGCGATCCGCGGTCCCGTCTTCGGCACGCTGGGGCGCCTATACCCCAAGCTCGACCGCGCGCCGAAATTCCTGCGCGCCAAGTCGACCTTCCAGTCGCTTGGCCGCGACACGATCAGCGGCTACTTCCACAGCATTGCCGTCGTCTATGACGACCTCCGCCAGCATCTGTTCAGCGACGCCTTCCGCAGCGATCTGCAGGGCTATCACGCGCGCGAGGTGCTGGCCCGCCATATGGAGAACGCGCCCACCGACCACTACCTGTCGCGCGCGCAGTACGCGGACCTCAAGACCTACCTGCCGGGCGACATCCTGACCAAGGTGGACCGGGCCTCTATGGCGCATTCGCTGGAGGTCCGCGTGCCGCTCCTCGACCATCCCCTCGTCGAATGGGCGGCAAGGGTGCCGCCCGGCGAAAAGCTGCACAACGGGGAGGGCAAGCACCTGTTCAAGAAGGCGCTGGAACCGATGCTGCCGGACGACATCCTGTACCGGCCGAAGATGGGCTTCGCCGTGCCGATCGCGGACTGGTTCCGGGGGCCGCTCGCCGATCGGGTCGATGCGCTGGTGACCGGCGAAACGATGGGCGATACGGGCATGTTCGACATGGGGTATCTCAGGATCCTGGTCGATCAGCACCGGTCCGGCGCGCGCGAGCATTCGCCGACCCTGTGGAGCCTGCTGATGTTCGAATCGTTTCTGCGGCAGGTGCACGGGGTGGGCCCGTGAGGCGCCTGGTCCCGCGCCTCGCCGCCCTGTTTCTCGTCGTGCTGCTGGCGGCGCCTGCGGGCGCGTCCGGCCTTGTGGACGCGATCAAGCGGGTCAAGCCCAGCGTCGTGGGAGTCGGCACCTACAAGGACATCCGCCGTCCGCCGTCCAACCTGCTCGGCACGGGATTCGTGGTCGCCGACGGGCTGCACGTGGTCACGAACGCCCATGTCGTGCCGCGCCGGATCGATGCCGCCAACAAGGAACGGCTGGTGGTCTTCGTCGGCGCCGGGGACGACGCCCGCACCGTTGCCGCGACCAAGGTCGCCGAGGACCTGGCCCACGACGTCGCGATCCTGAGGATCGACGGCAAGCCGTTGCCGCCGCTCGCGCTCGGCGACGAGAAGGATGTGGCGGAGGGACAGCAGATCGCCTTCACGGGGTTTCCGATCGGCGCCGTGCTCGGCCTCTACCCCGTGACGCATCGCGGCATCGTCTCCGCCCGCACGCCGATCGCCATTCCCCAGGTCACGCCGGGGCGGCTGGATCCGAAGATGATCAAGCGGCTGCGCGAAAAGTTCGAGGTCTTTCAGCTCGACGCCACCGCCTATCCGGGCAACAGCGGCAGCGCGCTTTACGACGCCGAGACCGGCGAGGTGATCGGAATCGTCAGCAGCGTGTTCGTGAAGCAGTCGAAGGAAAAGGTGCTGTCCGACCCGAGCGGCATCACCTACGCGGTGCCGATTTCCTATGCCCGCAAGCTGTTGCGGGACGCCGGATTGCTGAAATAGCGCCGCATGCCCTCCGCAGCCGGTTGCGACCGCGCGGGGAAGCGGAACGGTCGACTGAAATTCTACCGGTGTGCCGTCCCTACGCCGCGAGAGCCAGTGCCGCGCCGACATAGATGGAGCCGAGGGCGGCCACGACGGCGAGAAACAGCAGTGTCTTGATGAAGCGCCGCGAAATTTCCATAGCTTTCAACCCGATCTCGGACGCCGCGGAGCGGCGTACTTTCCAACCAGACGTTCCGGCGGCGCCCCGGTGGTAAAACGGGTCAGGCCGCGCGAGGCCGTCTTTCCCGACTGCATGCAAGATCCGTGCCAAAAAAGTTAATTGTTTGTTTCCAATAGGATAAAAGCAAGGCATTGGAAATGTCTTACCGAAATGTAAAATTTTCCGACACCAAAATGCGACACCGCTCAGGCTTCGGTGCTGCGCAGCCGCGACACCACCCAGATCAGGACCGCGAAAAGGGTCACGCCGAGCGTCAGGGGGTTGAGGATATAGGTGTCGACGAAATCGTGGATCAGATCGAGAAAATCGCCCAGCGTCAGCTTGTTGCCGCCGGCGCCCGTCCGCACCTCGCCGCCCCGCTGAAGCGTGGATCGCGGCCTCTGGAATCCGTCGCCTTCCAGCGAAAGCCTGGATTTGTCGTTCAGATCAATGAGCCGGATGCCGCCCGCCTCGCGGACGAACATGATGATGAACTGTCCCATCTCCGCGACTGTCATGGCGATGAACCCGTCGGGGGACAGCGCCGGGGAGACGACCTCGGAAATGACGTTGATCATTTCTGCCGAGATCGCGGCGTCCAGGATGCTTTCGATCAGGCCGGCGGCGACGCTCGTGCCGCCGGTTTGCCGATCCGGTCCCTGGCCGATGGCGCCCGGATTTCCGATGGTCGTGAACGCGTAGCGCACGAAATCGCGCAATGTGCTCGCGTTCGGATCCGTCGCGTCGGCGCCTTCAGGAGCGACGACCGCTCTCCCGCCCGCGGCCGGCTGCGGGCGTTCCCCGGCGGTTGCGGGGCTCGGGGCTCCTGCCGGACGCCCGCGTTCGGCTTCCGGCAGCCCCGCCAGGCGGGACGCCGACTCCGCCTGTACGTTCGTAGACTGCGGCAGCGGCAACGGAGTCGTCCGGGACCCGGTGGCCGCCCCGGGCGCAACGGCGACAAGAATCTCATATATGTCCGGATCGCTGTTGCCGGCCGCAACCGATTCGAGGGTCGAGAACGGTTGCCATAATGCGTCGGGCATCACCTGCGGGTATGCGTGAGCGGTTCCCGCACCCTGGAACAGGAAACACGCAACGCTCAGGCAGGCTGCCGTGGACGCGAGCCGGGGCTGCCAACGAGGCAAAAATCGATCCAAATGCGGTGGTCTCCGGCTCAGGAAGCCTTCATTATCCACGTATTCTTGCCAACCGGTAGCGAATGATCCAGAAAATCATACGATATATCAATAATTTAGTATGTGATATCCGGGCATGACAAATCTGGAATTATTGCAACTCGCGGGCGGGAGGGCCGTCTTGCGCGGCGCGTCCGTCGCGGTATCCGCTCCGGCCCTTACCCCGCCCGTCCAGGCTCTGTTAATATCCGGCGCAGGCGTATAGCTCAGTGGCAGAGCGCTGCCTTTACATGGCAGAGGTCGGGGGTTCGATTCCTTCTGCGCCTACCAAGCCTTCCGCACGCGCCGCATTTTTGAAAACGCAGGTTTCAGAAGATCATGAAGCCGCGTTCGAAGGCAACTATTGTCGCGGCAAATTTTAAGGATATCGGAGCCGCTTCCCGTCGGCCGGTACCCTGTACCGCAGGCATGCAGCCAGAGATTGTGCTTCATGCTCGAATTTTCGGGCGGCCCGACCCCCTTCGTCGCCGCTGCGCGCCGTGCCGGCGGCGGCATCCTCCGCCTCCGCGAAGCCCCGAAATATCTGGGTTTGCGCCGCGCAAGGTATTATTATAACGGCAGAAACTGGCGCGCGTTCGCACCCGGATGACTGGCGCCACCGACAGGCCGGCTGGGGCGGTCAGGACGGGGGCAAGAGAAAAATATGGTACGGATTTTCAGGCACTACGTTCCGGGGTCGCTGCTCTTCCTGGGAATGGTGGAGCACCTGTTCCTGATCCTCACTATCTATTGCGCGCTGTTCTTCCGCTGGGCCGATATCACCGACCTGACGGCGTCGCTGGCACAGCATCTGCCGCGCGTCATCACCTTCGCCACCGTCTTTACCGTGACCATGTTCGCGCTCGGGCTGTACAACAAGGAGTACATCCGCGATCTGAGCACGATCCTGACGCGGTTGCTGTTCAGCTTCTTCTTCGCCTTCATCGTCCTCGCGCTGCTGTTCTACATCTATCCCGACCTGGCGATCTGGCGCAGCGCGATCGCAATCGCGATCGTCGTCGCCCTGCTGGGCATCATGATCATCCGCTGGATATTTCTGCATGCCGCGGATGTGGACACGTTCAAGCGGCGGATCCTCGTGCTGGGCGTGGGGTCGAAAGCGGCGAAGATCGAGGCGCTGGAGCGCGACGACCAGACGAGGAGCTTCATCTGCGTCGGCTTCGTGCCGCTGAGCGACCGCGAGGCGCAGATCGACGGGTCCCATAACATCTGGGGCAACATGTCCCTGCCCGAGCTGGTGGCCGAGCAGAACGTGGAGGAGATCGTCGTCGCCATCGACGAGCGGCGCGGCGGCATGCCGACGAAGGCCCTGCTCGAGTGCAAGCTGCAGGGCGTGACGGTCACCGACTACTCCCTGTTCTGGGAACGCGAAACCGGCAAGATGGATCTGGACGCGCTGCATCCCTCCTGGCTGATCTTTTCGGACGGATTCGTCGGCGGCTGGGTTCAGGCGACTTTCAAGCGCGTGTTCGACGTCATCGCCAGCCTGCTGCTGCTGGCGGCGGCGGCGCCGATCATCGCGTTGACCGCCCTTGTCGTGAAGCTGGGAAGCAACGGGCCCGTTCTCTACCGGCAGGAGCGGGTGGGGCTGAACGGCCAGCCGTTCATGCTGCTCAAGTTCCGCAGCATGCGGACCGACGCGGAGAAGGACGGCGTGCCGCGCTGGGCGGCCGTGAACGACAGCCGCGTCACCGGTGTCGGCGCCTTTCTGCGCAAGACCCGGATCGACGAAATCCCCCAGATCTTCAACGTGCTCAGGGGCGAGATGAGCTTCATCGGCCCGCGGCCGGAGCGACCGTTTTTCGTCGACGAGCTGCGCCAGGCGATCCCCTATTATTTCGAACGCCACCGGGTCAAGCCCGGCATCAGCGGCTGGGCGCAGCTCAACTATCCCTATGGCGCGTCGGTCGAGGACGCGAAGGAAAAGTTCCAGTACGACCTCTACTACATCAAGAACTACAGCCTCTTCCTCGACCTTATCGTGCTGATTCAGACGGCCCGCGTCGTGCTGTGGCCGAGCGGCGTCCGTTGAAACGGGCGGGAAGGCTGCACCACTCATGACATTCGACATCGGCGCCATCAGCCACGCAACAGCCATGGCAGCCTTCCTGCTGCTGATGCTGCTCGTCGTCCTCAGCTGGCGGCAGGGCTATATCGGGGCCTGGCTCACCGCCGCCTGCGGACTGACGGCGCTCTGGGCCGGGGTCGCCGCCTGGAACGACTGGACCGGCGGCCAGCTCGGCCTCGCGGTCCTGGTGCTCGAGGTGCTGCGGACGGCGGGCTGGATCGCGTTTCTGCTCAGCCTGCTGTTCCTCGACCGGCAGGGGGGGACGATGGCGCCGGCGTGGCTGGCGACGGTGGGCGCCATCGGCGCGCTGTGCGCGGCCGTGGTCGGGCTGGATATCGCCGCGGCGGCGCATGTCGGCGCCGACATGCTGGCGGGCGCGCTGAATCTGCCGATCTTCGGCCGGCTGATCCTGGCCGTCGCCGGGCTGCTGCTGGTGGAAAACCTGTTGCGCAACACGCGGCCGGAGCACCGCTGGGGCATCAAGTTCCTGTGCTTCGGCATCGGCGGGCTGTTCGCCTACGATTTCTTCATGTACGCCGACGCGCTGCTGTTTCACCGGGTGAACGACAATCTGGGCGCTGCCCGCGGCGTGACCAACGCGCTGATCGTGCCGCTGATCGCCGTCTCCGCCCGGCGCAACCCGACCTGGTCGATCGACGTGTTCGTGTCGCGCCAGGTGATCTTCCATTCGACCACTCTCGTCGGCGCGGGCGTGTACCTGCTGGCCATGGCGGGGGTCGGCTACTACCTGCGCGAATTCGGCGGCGAATGGGGGTCAGTGCTGCAGGCCACTTTCCTGTTCGCCGCGCTGATCCTGATGGCGCTGGTGCTGTTCTCCGGCACGTTCCGCGCCCGGCTGAAGGAAATGATCTCGACCCATTTCTTCAGCTACAAATACGATTACCGCGACGAATGGCTGCGCTTCATCGGGACGATCTCGTCATCCACGGGCGCCGGGGTTTCGCTGCCGATGCGCGTCATGGAAGGCATTGCCGGCATCGTGGAAAGTCCCGAAGGCGCCATTTGGTTCTGCGAGGACGAGACGCGGTGCACCCTGATGGCCTCATGGAACGCGACGGTGCCGGAAGGCGCCATGGAGGTCGATCCGTCGTTCACCGAATTCCTGGAGAGCAGGCAGGCCGTCATAAACCTCGCCCAGCTGGAGGAACGCCCCGACGCCTATGACGGTCTCATTGTGCCGGACTGGCTGCGCGAGATCCGCCGCGCCTGGCTGATCGTGCCTCTGATCCACCACGACCGCCTGCTGGGATTCCTCCTGCTCGGCCAGCCGCGCGCCGCGCGCGATGTCGATCACGAGGACTACGTGCTCCTCACCACCGTCGGCCGCCAGGCCGCGAGCTATCTGGCGGAGCGCGAAACCGCCCGTGCGCTGGTCGAGGCGCGCCAGTTCGACGAATTCAATCGGCGTTTCGCTTTTGTTCTGCATGACATCAAGAACCTGGTCAGTCAACTCTCGCTGCTCACCCAGAATGCTGAGAAACATAAGAAGAATCCGGCCTTTCAGGAGGATATGCTGGCGACCGTCAAGGAATCTGTAGATAAAATGAACAGGCTTTTGGTACGATTGCATGAGGGCGGCAGGGAAGCGGCCGCGACCAAGGCGGTCGAGCTTGCGCCGCTTATGCGGGGTGCTGTCGAACGCAACGCCGGTCGAAACGACAATCTGATGTTCGAGAGCACGGTGGACGGTATCTCTGTAGTCGCCGACGAGGAGAGGCTCTGCGCAGTTCTGGCGCATCTGATCGACAATGCGCTGGGCGGCATTTCCGAGATGACGGACGGTACGGGGCGGGTCGATGTGCGGCTGAGCGCCCGCGGCGGCGAAGCGGTGATCGAGGTGCAGGACAATGGCGCCGGCATGGACGAGCACTTCGTGCGCAACGAGCTGTTCCGTCCTTTCAAGAGCACGAAGAGCGGCGGCTACGGCATCGGCGCCTTCGAGAGCCGGGAATTTGTGCGTGAGCTCGGCGGCCGCATGGACGTGATCAGCGCTCCCGGCAAGGGAACGACGATACGGATCAGCGTGCCGGCGTTGAACGCCTCGCAGGAGAACGAGCTTGCGCGGCAGACGCTCGCGAGCCATTAGGGCCGGATGATGGCGACGAAGGCGAACAAGACCAGGAAGGACGAGAAGCGAAAGCTTCTCATCGTCGATGACGACACCGGCATCCAGCGTCAGCTGCGCTGGAGCTTCGACGGCTATGACGTCTCGGTCGCCGGCGACCGCGAGGAAGCGATCGCCCGGTTCCGAGCCGAGGCGCCGCCCGTGGTAACGGTCGATCTCGGCCTGCCGCCCGATCCCGACAGTCCGGACGAGGGTCTTTCGACGGTGGAAGAGATCCTGCGTCTTGCGCCGGAAACCAAGGTCGTCGTCGTCACCGGCCAGGATGACAACCACATCGCGATGCGCGCCATCGGCATGGGCGCCTACGATTTTTATTCGAAGCCGATCGATTCCGACGTGCTGGCGCTGATCGTGGACCGCGCCTACCACCTGTACGAGATCGAGGAGGAGAACCGGCTGCTCGTCCGGTCGCGCAAGAACGTGCCGCTTGGCGACCTGGTGACCGCCGCGCCGGAGATGCTCAAGGTCTGCCATCTCGTGGAGAAGGTGGCGCCCACAGATGTCACGGTGCTCCTGCTGGGCGAAAGCGGCACCGGCAAGGAACTGCTGGCCCGTGCCCTGCATGACCTCAGCCCGCGCGCCGGCAAGTCCTTTTCCGCCATCAACTGCGCCGCCATTCCGGAAAACCTGCTGGAATCGGAGCTGTTCGGCCATGAGAAGGGCGCCTTCACCGGCGCGGTCAAGCAGACCAAGGGCAAGATCGAGCTTGCCGATGGCGGCACCGTCTTCCTCGACGAGATTGGCGAGACCAGCCCGATGTTCCAGGTGAAGCTGCTGCGCTTCCTCCAGGAGCGCGTGGTGGAGCGCGTCGGCGGGCGCCAGCAGATCGCGGTGGACGTCCGCATCGTCTGCGCCACCAATCAGGACCTCAAGGAGCTGATGGCGACCGTCCGTTTTCGCGAGGACCTCTATTACCGTCTGAGCGAGCTGGTGATCAACATCCCGCCGCTGCGCGACCGCACGGGCGACGCGGAGCTTCTGGCGCACAATTTCCTCGCCAGGTTCAACCAGGAGCACAAGCGCAACCTCCGCGGCTTCAGCGTCGAGGCGCTGGCGACGCTCGAGACCCATCCGTGGCCGGGCAATGTGCGCGAGCTGGAAAACCGTGTGAAGCGCGCGGTGATCATGGCGGAGGAAAACCGGATCACCCCGGCCGATCTCGATCTGGTCGAGCCCGACGAGTTGCCGGAAGTGTTGAACCTCGCCCGGGCGCGGGAAGAAGCCGAGCGCCGCGAAATTCCACGGGCGCTGTCACGGGTCGATGGCAATATCACCCGGGCGGCGAAGCTGCTTGGCATCAGCCGCCCCACGCTTTACGACCTTTTGCGGCACCACAACATCAAGGTCGATTGATCGGCGCGCCGGAGGCGGCATCTGCTGCCCGCGGCCGTCGCGGCGCAAGGGCGGCCGCGGCACACGGAACGGATTTTGGAGATTAGGCGATGGTCAGACGTATTCTCGGTTCTAGCGCGATGGCCCTGGTCCTTGCGGCCGGCCTGGGCGCGGCGTGCCTGACGGGCGCACAGCCCGCACTTGCCGCCACCGGCGAAAAGGGCGAGGCGGAGGCCTTCCTGCGCGACGCCAAGAAGTACCTTGAAAAGGGCGACATCAACGCCGCCGTGATTCAGCTCAAGAATGCGCTGCAGAAAGATCCCAACAATGTGGAGGCGCGCAAGCAACTCGGCGAGATCTACCTGCGCATCGGCAACGGTCCCTCGGCGGAAAAGGAGCTCAAGCAGGCCAAGCGGCGCGGCGCCAGCGATAAGGAAGTCGGCATCCTGATTGCGCGCGCCTATCTGCAGCAGGGCAAGTACCAGGACGTGCTCAAGGAGCTGCAGGACGACGTTTCCGAGCCCATGACCCGCGCGGAAATCCTGCTGATTCGCGGGCGCGCCCGTCTGGGTCTCGGCGACTTCGACAAGGCCTCCGATTCCTTCCGGGAAGCTGAAAAGCTCATGCCGGAGGACGTGCGGCCGAAGATCGGCATCGCCCAGGGGCTGGTGAACCAGGGCAAGCTGAAGGAGGCGGAGGGCAAGGTCGACGAGGCGCTCAAGGTCAATGAGGACGCGCCGGAGGCGCTGGTCCTGAAGGGCGAGCTGCGGCGGCTCAATCGCGATCTCGACGGCGCCGTGAAGAATTTCGACGCGGCGCTCAAGGCACAGAAAGGCAATCTGCCTGCGCTGCTCGGACGGGCCGCCTCACTGATCGACCAGAACAAGGACGACCAGGCACAGGCCGATCTGCAGTCCGTCTTCCGCCGCGTGCCCAAGCACCCGCTGGCCAGCTATCTCGCCGCGCTGATCCAGGCCAAGAAGAAGGACTTCGCCGGGGCCCAGGAGGCGTTGCAGCAGGCGGGGCCTCTGCTCGACAACCACATGCCCAGCGTGTTCCTGCGCGGGGCGATCAATTACGGGCTGAACCAGCTCGAACAGGCCGCAACCAGCCTGGAACGTTACGTTGCCGCCGTGCCGAACAACGCGAAGGCGCGCAAGCTGCTCGGCGCCACGCTGGTCCGCAAGAACCAGCCGCAGCGGGCGATCGAGGTGCTGACGCCGCTGCTGGAGTCGGCGGAGGGCGATGCACAGGTCCTGGCGCTTCTGGGCAGCGCCAACATGCGCATCGGCAAGTACTCCGAAGGAACGGAGCTGTTCGAGAAGGCCGCGCAGGCGGCGCCGAACATGGCGTCGATCCGCACCCAGCTCGCACTCAGCCACTTGGCCACGGGCAAGTCCGACCAGGCGGTCGGAGACCTCGAGGCGGCGGTGGACATGGATCCCGATGCGCGGCAGGCCTCGGTTCTGCTGACGCTGGTGCGGCTGCGCAAGGGCGAGTTCGATCAGGCGCTGGACTCGGCGCTCAAGCTGAAGAAATCGATGCCCGACAATCCGCTGCCGGACAACCTGATCGGCGCGGCCTATCTCGGCAAGGGCGATCTGACGAAGGCGCGGAGCACCTTCGAGCAGGCGCTGAAGAGCAGGCCCGATTTTCATCCCGCGCGGATGAACCTCGCCCAGCTCGACCTGCGCGAGGAGAAGGTCGACGAGGCGATCGCGCAATACGAGACGATCGTCGAGAAGGATCCCAAGCATGTCGGCGCCATGCTGGCGCTGGCCGATATCGCAGCCCGCAAGAAGAACGACGAAGGCGTGCTGAACTGGCTGCAGAAGGCCTCCGACGCGAACCCGAAATCCGAGGTGCCGAAGCTGCGGCTCGTCCAGTATTACGGGCGGAACCGCGATTTCCGCAAGGCGGTGGCGGTGGCGCGCGAACTCAACACCACCGTGCCCAACAATCCGCAGGTGCTGGAGTCCCTGGGACAGGCGGAGGCGGCGGTGGGCGACAACATCGCCGCGGTCGGGACCTTCCGCCGGCTGGTCGGGCTCGCGCCGAAATCCCCACGCGCTTACAGCCTGCTGGCCGGGGCGCAGGCCGCCTCCAGCGACGGGAGCTCCGCCCGCGAAAACTACGAGAAGGCGCTGGAGCTGAACGGCGATTACGTTCCCGCCTACATGGCGCTGGTCGAGCTCGAATCGCGCGAGGGCAACACCGAAAAGGCGCTCAAGCTGGCGGCGACGTTGAAGGAAAAGCAGCCGAAGGGCGCGGTCGGCGACATGCTGGCCGGCGATGTCCACATGCGCGCCAAGGATTACGGCAAGGCGGTGGACGCCTACGACGCGGCGCTCAAGAAGGAAGATACCGGCGTGCTAGCGATCCGGCGCTACAACGCGATGCGCGAGGCCGGCAGGGCGGACGACGCGCTCGCGTCCCTGCAGGGCTGGGTCGATCGCAAGGACGACCGCGCCGTGCGGCACGTGTTGGCCAGCAGCTATATCAGCGCCGAAAAGTACGACCCGGCCATCCGCGAGTCCGAGAGGCTGCTGGAGCACGACAAGACCAACCCGGTGCTGCTCAACAACCTCGCCTGGCTTTACGACCAGAAGGGCGACAAGCGGGCGACGGACTACGCCGAAAGGGCGCTGAAGCAGGCGCCCGAATCTCCGGCGGTGATGGATACGCTGGGCTGGATCCTGGTGCGCCAGGGCAAGAACGACCGCGCCGCCGAGTTGCTGGACAAGGCGCATCAGGCCGCCCCCAAGCAGGGCGACATCGCCTATCACTACGCGGTCGTGCTGAAGAATCTCGACCGCAAGCGCGAGGCGGTGCGCGTTCTGCAACGCACCCTGCAGGAGGACGTCAAGTTCTCCGAAGCGGCAAACGCCAGGAAGCTGCTGCAGGAGCTTGGTGGCTGACGGCGGCGCGGCGGGCCGGCGCGTCGCGCGCGTCGCGGCGCGCGGTTCTCTCCTTCTGGTGCTGGCCGCAATCCCCGCTGGCGTTTCGCCCGCCGTTGCACAGGGCGGCGCCGGAGTGGCGCCGCGCGTGCTGCTGGTCGGACCGGATCGCGCGCTGAAGACGCCGTCTGGCGCGGCAGCGGTCGCGCGCGACGGCGACACGATCCGGATCGATGCCGGCGAATATATCGGGGACTTCGCTGTCTGGCGCCGGAACGGGCTGACCATAGAGGCGGCGGGCGGCGAGGTGCGGCTGGTCGCGCCGGCGGGGCCGGAATTCCAGCGGCCCGGCATCTGGGTCGTCCGCGGCAACGACACCGTGATTGCCGGCATCGCGTTCTCCGGCGCACGGTCGGCGCAGCATAACGGCGCCGGAATCCGCCTGTTCGGCCGCAACCTCACAGTGCGCCGCTGCTCGTTTCGCGACAACGAGATGGGGCTGCTGACCTGGCGCGACGCCGAGAGCGAGGTGACGGTCGAGCATTCGGTCTTTATCGGCAACGCCGCCAACTACGAACGCCATGGCCGGCTTGGCCACCAGCTCTATGTCGGCGCGATCCGGCGGCTCACGCTGCGCTACAGCTATTTCGACAAGCCGTCCGTCGGCCATAACGTCAAGTCGCGGGCGGCGGAGAACCTCATCCTCTACAACCGCATTGTCGACGGCGCGAACGGCGGCGGCAGCTACCTGATCGACTTGCCAAACGGCGGCGCGGCGGTGGTGATGGGCAACGAGCTGCGCAAGGGCGCCCATGCCGAAAACGAAGCCGCCATCGCCTTCGCCGCCGAGGGCGAGCGCCGTCCCGGCGCCGGGTTGTTCGTCGTCAACAACACCTTCGTCAATGCGCGGCTGCTGGGCGTGTTCGTGCGCAACTTCTCGGCGGCGACGCCCGCGCGCATCGTCAACAACCTGATCGCCGGCCCCGCCGTGCTGGCCGAGGGGCTGTCGAACGCGCAGCGGAACCTGCATGCGGATCCGGCGGCCTTCGTCGACCTGCCGGGCGGCGATCTCCGCCTCGCCCCCGGCGTCGGCGCCGTCGACACCGGCGTCCGGCTGGAACCGGCAGGCGGGTTCGTTCTCGTGCCGGACGCCGCCTACAGCCATCCGGCCGGGCGCGCGCCCAGGATCGTTCACGGCGCCATCGATCTCGGCGCGCACGAGTTCGCGCCGCGTTAGAGTCTGATCCACCTAAATAGAAGCACCCCCGACGCAAAAGGCCCCGGCCCGGAGGGTTGCGCGCAGACGGCCGCCCGCGTCGTTGCGACCCTTGGCCGATGCGAAGGCATCGCCCTGCGGGCCGCGCCTCGCGGATCGACTCGTCTGCGCGCAACGCAGGTGATTCTATTCAGGTGGATCAGACTCTAACGTCCCGGCCCGGGCACCATGTGCATGATCTCGTGCGGCGTGGCGTACTGGCCGCCGAGCGTGCCGAAGAACCAGTCGAAATAGCGTTCGAGCCGGTCGAGGAAGCCGCGCAGCTCGGCCTCGCTCTGCACATAGGGGGTGCAGCCGGCAAGCAGGGACGGGCTGTGATAGGTGAAGCTGAAGATCCGTGCGCCGCGGCGCAGCAGCCCCCGGGTCAGCCGGACATGCTCGTCGAAATCGTGGCCTTCCGGCGTGAGCCGCAGCCGTTCGAACAGCCCCGTCCGCGACAGGATCGCCTCGCCCCGCAGCCGCCGTCCCGCCGGCGAGGCGAGCGCGCTCTTCAGCCTCCAGCCGGCGCCGAGCCGCGCGAGCGCGCCGACGAACCCTGCCGTCAGCGGGATCTCCAGCAGCCGCCTGCCCTCGCCGAACCAGTACGGATCGGCGCCGCAGGCGCGGAAATCGGGGCCCTCCTCGTCGCTGAAATCGGTCCACGGCACCACGCTGGCGTCGATCTCGTAGCCAAGCTTCTGCAGGATGGCGGTGGTGTTGGGGCCGACGCCATAGCGCCCGGCCTTGTATACGGTGGGCCGCTCGCCGAACCGCTCGGCGATGGTCTCCGTCAGCCGGGCGAGCTTGGCCTCCTCCAGCGCCGCCGGCAGGTTGCCGGGATAGGAGTTGCGGTTGCACACCGCCTCGTCATGGGGCGGGCTGACCCAGGGATGAAGATGGGCGCCGATCCGGCACTTGCCGTCGGCGAACAGCTCCTGCAGCGGGCGCGCGCCGTCGTCCTGGCTCGCCACCGGATGGTCGATGACATAGATCGGCGTGATCCCGAAGCGCTCGAAGATCCGGTGCGCGCGTTCCTGCGCGGCCATCGCGCGCACGCCGGTGTTTTCGCGCGCCAGCGGGAGGCCCCAGTCGAACTCCTCCTCCGTGTCGATCAGCACCGTCAGAACGGGCCGGTCGGTCTCGGGCGGGGCTGGGGTCCAGGTGGCGGGGTCGAGCATGCGGATGAGCGTGGTCAATGTCGCGGCGACGCGGTAGACAGATAGCACAAAACGGGCGCGCATGAGACAAGAACACAGGATGCGGACAGGCCGGCATGACCTCCGACCGTGACACCACGCCGTCGCCGACCGACCGGCGGCCCCTGCTGCTGCATGTCTTCCCCAGCTATGGCGCCGGCGGCGTTCCCATCCGCATCGCCAACATCATCAACGCGCTCGGCGGCCGCTACAGCCACCTGGTCTTCGCCCTCGACGGCAACATGGACGCCGCCTCGCGGCTCGATCCCGCCCTCGGCGTCGCCGTGGAGGACCCGGGCATCGACAAGGCGCGGCCGCTGTCGGCGCTGCTGAATATCCATCGCACGATCGCCGCCCGGAAGCCGGACCTCATGCTCACCTATAACTGGGGGGCGGTCGAATGGGCGCTGGTCAACCGCTTCGGCGCGCGGCGGCCCCACATCCATTTCGAAAGCGGGTTCGGGCCGGAAGAAGCCGACCGCCAGATTCCCCGCCGGGTGTGGATGCGGCGGCTCGCGCTGGGCGGCACGCCTGCCATCGTGGTGCCGTCGCAGACCCTGATGGGCATCGCTACCGGCATCTGGAGGATCGGGCCGCGCCGGCTGCGTCACGTGCCCAACGGCGTGGATTGCGACCTGTTCGGCGGGCCGGGCGATGCCGCCATTCTGCCGGGATATGTGCGCCGTGAAGGCGAGGTCGTGGTCGGCACGCTGGCGCCGCTGCGCCGGGAGAAGAACATCGCGCGGCTGCTGCGCGCCTTCGCCGCCGCGGCCGAAGGCCGCGCCGTCCGGCTGCTGGTCGTCGGCGAGGGGGCGGAGCGGCCGGCGCTGGAGCGCGCCGCCGCGGCGCTGGGCATTGCCGACCGCGTGCTGTTCGCCGGCCATGTCGAGCGGCCGGACCTTACCTACCCGCTGTTCGACATTTTCGGCATTTCGTCCGATACCGAGCAGATGCCGAACACGGTGATCCAGGCCATGGCGGCCTCGCTGCCCGTGGCCGGCACCGACGTGGGCGACGTGAAGGCGAATCTTTCGTCCGAGAACGCGCCTTTCATCGTGCCCCGCGACGACGAGACGGCGCTGGCGGAGGCGCTGCGGCGGCTGATCGACGATGCGGCGCTCCGCCGCGACCTTGCCGCCGCCAACCGCCGCCACGTGCTGGCCCATTACGGGATGGACCGCATGATCGAGGCGTACCGCGCCCTGTTCGACGGCGCGCTGGCGCGGTCGGGCCGGAGCTAACGGAGCCGGGCCGGATGCGGATTCTCACCTTCACCACGCTGTATCCCAACCCGGAGCAGCCGCATCACGGCATCTTCGTCGAGAACCGGTTGCGCCACATACTGGCCGGCGGCGGGATCGCGGCGCGGGTGGTCGCTCCGGTTCCATGGTTTCCGTTCACGGCCGGGCCGTTCGGCCCGTACGCGGCCTATGCGCGCGTGCCCGCGGCGGATACGCGCTTCGGCATAGAGGTGCTGCACCCGCGCTACGCGGTGATCCCCAAGATCGGGATGAACTGGACGCCGGGGCTGCTGGCGCGCGCATCCAGGCCGGCGCTGTCGCGGCTGCGCCGGGACGGGTTCGATTTCGACCTGATCGACGCCCATTACTTCTATCCCGACGGGGTCGCGGCGGCGCGGCTCGCTCGCGCGTTCCGCCGTCCGCTGGTGATCTCCGCCCGCGGCACGGACATCAACCTGATCCCCGACTACCCGGCGCCGCGGCGCATGATCCTGGAGGCGGCGGCGCAGGCCGACGCGGTCATCGCCGTCTCGCAGGCGCTGGCCGGACGCATGGAGCGGATCGGCATCCCGTCCGGCAAGATTGCGGTGCTGCCCAACGGCGTCGATGCCGCGCTGTTCGCGCCGCCCGACCGCGGCGCCGCGCGCGCGGCGCTGGGGCTCGACGGGCCCGCGATGATCGCCGTCGGCAATCTCCTGCGGTCCAAGGGCCAGGACGTCGCCATCCGCGCGCTCGCGGCGCTGCCGGGATGGACGCTGCTGGTCGTCGGCGGCGGCGCCGATGCGGCGGCGTTCGAGACGCTGGCGCGCGCGCTCGGCGTCGGAGACCGGGTACGGTTCCTGGGGCGCGTCCCGCATGACAACCTGGCGCGGCTTTATGCGGCCGCCGACGTCTCGGTGCTGGCCTCGATGCGCGAGGGTTGGCCCAACGTGCTGCTGGAATCGATGGCCTGCGGCACGCCCGCCATCGCCTCCGATGTCGGCGGGGTGCGGGAGATCGTCTCCGCGCCGGAGGCCGGGCTGGTGCTCGCGGAACGCACGCCGGAGGCCCTGGCGGAAGCGGCGCGGGCGCTGCTCGCCGCCGCGCCCGCGCGCGAACGGGTGCGCGCCCATGCGCTGAAATTCGACTGGGAGCGAACCGCCGCGGCGCAGCGGGCGCTTTATGAACGCCTGATCGCCTAGCTTTCGGCGGACTTGCTTGTGCGGCCGGCCGCGCGCGCGCGCGCGGCTTCATAGACCACCTCGTAGCGCGCGACGCTGTTCTTCCAGGTCCGCTCCTGCTCGACGAAGCGGCGGCCGGCGGCGCGCTGGCGCGGCCAGTCGTCCGGGTTGTCGAGCACGCGCAGCACGGTGCTGGCCAGGCCGGCGACGTCGCCGGCGGCGAACAGGTTGCCGGTTTCGCCGTCGCGGATCAGCTCGACATGGCCGCCGACATCGGAGGCGACGACGATCTTGTCCTGCGCCATCGCTTCCAGCGGCTTCAGCGGCGTCACCAGGTCGGTCAGCCGCATCGATACCCGGGGATAGACCAGAACGTCGATCAGGTCGTAATAGCGCTGGACCTCGTGATGCGGCACGCGGCCGGTGAACAGCATCCGGTTGCGCACCCGCACCTCGCTGGCGATCTCCTTGAGCCGCTGGTCGTCCGGCCCGCCGCCCACCAGCAGCAGCCGCACGTCGGGCCGCTTCTCCAGGATTCGCGGCATGGCCCGCAGCAGCAGGTCGATCCCCTCGTAGGAATAGAACGACCCGATGAAACCGATCACCGTGTTGTCCTTCAGCCCCAGCGACCGCGCCAGGTTTTCGTCCCGCGTGCCGGCGCCGCTGAATTCCTCGACATCCACCGCGTTGGGAATCACCGTTACCTTGTCCTCGGGAATGCCGCGCGCGACGATGTCCCGGCGCAGCCCCTCGCAGATGCAGGTGACGGCATCGGCCTGTTCAAGCGCCCAGGTTTCCAGCTTGCGCGTCATCCGGTAGCGCAGGCCGTTCTCGCGCCCGGTGCCGTGGCTCGCCGCCGCGTCCTCCCAGAACGCGCGCACCTCGTAGACCACGGGAATCCCGGTCGCCTTGCCGACCCTGATGGCGGGCACGGCGTCGAGCACCGGCGAATGGGCGTGCAGTATGTCCGGCCGCGTCTCCGCCACCACCTGCTTCAGCCGCCGCTCCACCCGCCGCATCAGCTCCAGCTCGCGCAGCACCGGCAGCCTGTCGAGCGCGCCCGGCGCCGGCCGCGTCCGGTAGAAACGCCAGCCGTCCACCTCCTCCCACGGCTTGAACGGGCGGGTGTGCTTCGGCGTCGTCAGGTGGACCGTCTCCCATCCCAGCGCCCGCTGCTGCCGCAGAATCGACAGCGTACGGAACGTGTACCCGCTCTGCAGCGGGATGGAATGGTCGAGTACGTGCAGAATTCGCATGGCCCCGGCGACAGGATTTCGTTCGGGGCACAGTCATACAGGCTCGCTGCGCGCGTGGCCAACGAATTGGTTTTTCAAACTGTTTATTGACAAACATTTATCGGATGAGATTTCCTAGCCCCGGTCGGCAAGCGATCGGCCGGCGCGTCGCGGTCCGCAAGGGAGAGGTTTCGGGCCGCGCGCGGAGAGGGAGAGGATCCTGCGCCGTCCCGGCGCGAGCGTCCGTATCGAGGGAGGAAACGACGATGACTGGCAAGATCAGGCGATCTTTCAGCATGCATGCCCTAGCCGTTGCGCTGGCGGCCCTGGTGGCGCTTCCGGCCGGACTCGGCGCGGCGCGCGACGCAGCCGCGCAGACGACCGAACTCCGCCTGTCCACCTTCGTGCCGCCGACGCACGTGATCGTGCGCGAGATGATCAACCCGTGGATCGAGGCGGTGGCGAAGGAGACGAACGGCGAGGTCAAGATCACCGTGTATCCGTCGATGCAGCTCGGCGGCTCGCCGCCCGGACTTTTCCGGCAGGCGGTCGAAGGGGTAGTGGATGTCGTCTTCACCCTGCCGGGCTACACCTCGCCCGCCTTCCCGCGCAGCCAGATGATAGAGCTGCCGGGGCTGAAGCCTGACGGACTCGCCGCCACCGAATTGATGTGGGATCTGATGGACCCCTATCTTCTGCCCGAATACAAGGGCGTGAAGGTGATCGCGCTGTGGGGTGCTGAGGATGCCGGGCTGATGACCCGCGCCAAGCCCATCCGCTCGATGGACGACGTCAAGGGCATGCGCATGCGCTCGCCGTCGGCGGCGCAGGCCAAGCAGCTCGAGCGCATGGGCGCGGCGCCCACGGCGATGCCGATAACCCAGGTCTATCAGGGGCTCGAGCGCGGCGTAATCGAGGGCGCGATGGTGCCGTTCACTACCATCCTCGACTTCCGGCTGGGCGAGGTGGCGCGGCACTACACCGTCACCGGGCCGATCTTCGGCCGGTCGCTGTTCCTGATCGCCATGAACCAGCGCAAGTTCGACAGCCTGCCGCAGCGCCACCGCGAGGCGATCGCGAAGCTCTCCGGGCGCGAGCTCAGCCTCAAGGGCACCCAGGCCTATCTCGACCGCGCGAAGGAAGCGCTGGACAGCGTGCGCGGCAAGGCGGAAATCATCAACTTCTCCGAGGCGGAGCAGAAGCGCATTCTCGACCATCTGCGGCCGATCTACGACGAGTGGATCAAGGAAGCCGAGGGCAAGGGCATCCCCGCGCGGGAGATGCTGCGCGCCGCCGGCCGCCCTGCCGGGCAGTAGCGGCCCGATGGCGCCGCTGCGCGGCGAGCGGGCCTTCGAGCGTGTCCTCCGCGCCCTCGCCTATGGCGGGGGCGCGGTGCTGCTCGGGCTGATGGCGATGGTCGTCTACGAGGTGGCCGTGCGCTACGTCTTCAGGCTGCCGTTCCTCGGGGGCTTCGAGATGACCGAGCTGGCGATGGTGCTGATCGTCGCGCTCGGCCTGCCCTACTGCGCGATGACCGGCGGGCACGTCGCCGTGGACGTGTTCTCGCCGGTGCTGGACCGGCCCCGGCTGCGCTGGATCACCGTCGCCGTCCATCTCGCCGGCGCCGGGCTGCTCGCCGCCGTCGCCTGGCGCACGACGCTCTACGCGATGGGCAGCTATCGCTGGGGCGACGCCACCAACATGATGGCGATACCGAAATACCCGTTCCAGCTGGTCACGGCGGTCGGCGCCGCCCTGTTCGCGCTGGTGCTGTTGCTGCAGGCGTGGAAGGCCGCATTTCCGCCGCTGCCGACCGATCCGGCGCCATGAGCCCAACCTTCGCCGGTCTCGTCGGGTTCGCCGGGCTGCTCGTGCTGCTCGTGCTGCGCATGCCGATCGGCATCGCGATGATGCTGGTCGGGTTCGTCGGCATCGCCGTGCTCAACAACGCCGACGCGGCGCTGCACACGCTCGGCTCGTTCCCCTACGCCTACTCCTCGGTCTACGAGCTGAGCGTCATTCCGCTCTTCGTGCTGATGGGCAATTTCGCTGCCGCGTCGGGGATGGGGCGCGACCTCTACGCCGCCGCCTACGCCTGGGTCGGGCACCGCCGCGGCGGGCTCGCCTCCGCCACCATCCTCGCCTGCGCCGGTTTCGCCGCGCTGTCCGGCTCGTCGGTGGCCTCCGCCGTCACGATGGGCCGCGTCGCGCTGCCCGAGATGCGCCGCTACAACTACGACGCCCGGCTGGCGACCGGGGCGGTGGCGTCGGGTGGGACGCTCGGCATCCTGATTCCGCCCTCGACCGCACTGATCGTCTATGCGCTGCTGACCGAGCAGTCGATCGGCCAGCTGTTTCTCGCGGGTTTCCTGCCCGGGCTGCTGCTGACGCTGCTGTTCGTCGCGACCATCGCCGCGGTCACGTTCGTCCGGCCGGAGTTCGGCCCCCCCAGCGAGGCGATGCCGATGCGCGCCCGCCTCGCCGCGCTGCGGCATTCCGGCGCGCTGCTGCTCATCGTGCTGGTCGTCATCGGCGGCATCTATCTCGGCGTATTCACGGTGACCGAGGCGGCGGCGATCGGCGCCTTTCTTGCCATGCTGCACGCGTTGTGGCGGCGGCGGCTCACCCTTCCCGTGCTGTCGGAGGCGCTGCTGCAGACCGTGCGCACCACCGCGATGGTGTTTCTGATCCTGATCGGCGCCCATGTCTTCGCGCCGTTTCTCGCGATGACCCGCATCCCGACCGACCTCGCCGCGGTGCTGTCGGGGTTCGCCATCTCGCCGGTCGCGGTGCTCGGGATCATCCTGCTGGCCTTCATCGTCCTCGGCATGTTTCTCGAGGGCTTCGCGATGCTGGTGCTGACGATCCCCATCGTGTTTCCGATCGTTACCGCGCTCGGCTTCGATCCGATCTGGTTCGGCATCGTCATGGTCGTGGTGCTCGAGATGGGGCTGATAAGCCCGCCGGTCGGCATAAACGTGTTCGTCGTCAAGGGCGTCGCCGAGGACGTGCCGATGGGCAAGATCTATGCCGGCATCCTCCCGTTCTGGATCGCCATGCTGGTCTGCGTCCTCATCCTGATCGCGTTCCCGCAGATCGCGCTGTTCCTGCCGACGACGATGATGGGCTGAACGCGGGCTTCGGCGGCTTCGTGCGCCGGCCGCCCTTGTTTTCGAACGAAAATCCTGCCATTTTAGAATTATGTTGGATTTCGCCCCTTGTTCGCGGGGACGGTCCGGCCATTTTAGAATCATGCTAAATGTGCGTTTGAGCCGTACGGAGAGAGCCGATGTCCAGGGGTCTGCACGACAAGCCCGAAACCACGCCGGAGCGCCAGGCGTTCTATGACAAGATCGGACCGCAAAGCGTCGCCCCGCTATGGGAGGTGCTGTCCAGTATCGTCACCCGCACCCCCAGCGTGCGCGCCGTGCCGCATGTATGGAAATACGACGAGGTGCGCCCGCACCTGATGGAGACGGCGGACCTGATCACGGCGGAGGAGGCCGAGCGCCGCGTGCTGGTGCTGGAAAACCCGGCGCTGCGCGGCGAGACCCGCATCTCCGACGCGCTGTTCTCCGGCTTCCAGCTCATCATGCCGGGCGAGACCGCCGGCACCCACCGCCATTCGCCCTGCGCGCTGCGCTTCATCGTGGAAGGCGAGGGCGCCTATACCGCGATCAACGGCGAAAAGGCCCCGATGAAGGTGGGCGACCTGATCCTGACCCCCTCCATGGTGTGGCACGACCACGGCAATGTCGGCGACGAGCCGGTGGTCTGGCTCGACGGGCTGGACCTGCCGCTGGTGCGCTATCTCGGCCCCATGTTCGCCGATCTCTACAACGGCGGCGAGCTGTACCCGGAGACCCGGACGGCGTTCGACAACATCTCGCGGTTCGGGACCAACATGCTGCCCATCGGCGCGCAGTTCGACACCGAGAACTCGCCGGTCTTTCACTACAAGTACGAGGACACCAAGGCCGCCCTGCTGAACATGCACAAATCGGGCGAGATCGATTCGGTGCACGGCATCAAGATGCAGTACGTGAACCCGGCCAATGGCGGCCCGGTCATGCCGACGATAGGCTGCTACATGCAGATGCTGCCCGGCAGCATCAGGACAGAGCGTTATACCAGCACGGCAAGCTGGATCTATTCGGTGGTCGAGGGCACGGGACGGACCACCATCGGTGACACCGTCGTCGAATGGGGTCCGCGCGACGTGTTCGTCGTGCCCGGCTGGTATCCCCACCACCACGAGGCCTCCGAGGACGCCTTCGTGTTCAGCTTCACCGAGCGCCCGGTCCACGAAAAGCTCGGCCTCTACCGCGAACTGCGCGGCAACGTCACCCAGTAGCGGCGGCGCGCATCGCCATGACAAAGGGCCGGTCCTTCGGGGCCGGCCCTTTTTGTTGTGCACGGCGTGTCCCCGTCAGCCGGTGCGGCCGTCGAAATATTCGGCCGTGCCGACCTCGAAGCGCTGGTTCTCCAGGTCGACGCGCTCGTTCTTGACCTCGCGGTCGAACGCGGCGACCTGCAGCAGCTCCAGGTCCTCCTCGCCCTCGGCGGCGAACCAGTAGGCGTTGTTGCGCGGCATCAGGATGCCCTCGCCGGGGCCGAACTCCCCCATCACCGCGTCGTTCTCGCCATAGAACTTCACCCGGCCGCGGATCACGAACCACACCGTGTCCATGCCGGTGTGCAGGTGCAGATTGTTGTCGCCCTCGCCCTTCTTCACCACCTGCACGACGCCGCGGATCAGGTCGGACTGGCACAGCCGCACCATCGCCTTGCCGCCGCCCTGGGTTTCCGGCTTGAAGTGCCGGAAGGTCTGCGGCGGGCGCACGCGCGGCTTCTTCGCGGCACGGGGGTTCGCTTCCTGGATTTCTGCTTCTGCCATGAATGCCTCCTTGGCTTCAAGTCCGGGTCCGGTGTTTCCGGCCTGTTTCACACGACCTTCGCGGCCTCGCGGACCATCGAGATCATCGAGCTGTCGAGCAGGTAGGCGCGGGCCTTTTCCGGGTCGTCGCCGATCGCGCGCAACTCGTCGCGATGCCGCTGCCGCACCTCGGGGTCGCGCTCCTCGACCAGCCGCTTGTTGCGGATGCTCAGCCGCTGAACATACTCGATCTGTACAGGACGGCGCTGGCGTTCGTAAAGGCCCAGCGCTTCCATCCCCGCCTCGCCGCGCAGGATCGCGACGACGCGCCCGGCCAGGTTCACCGCGTCGTGGACAGCCCCGTTCAGCCCCATCCCGCCCAGCGGGTTGTTCACATGGGCGGCGTCGCCCGCCAGCGCGGCGCGCCCCCTCACATAGGATGCCGCCACCCGCTGGTGCACGCGGTAGGTGTTGCGGTGGATGACCTCGTATGCGTCGGCGCAGACGGAGACGCGCTGCAGCCGCGCCTCCACCTTGTCGTCCGCCATATAGCTGTCGGCCAGGGCGTCCGGATCGACGGGAAAGGCCAGCCGCCACATGGTGGGCAGCTTGAACATCACCAGCCATTCGTCCGGGTCCGCGACATAGGCGGCGCGGGTGAAGCCGTCGGCCTCGAAATCGTGCGGGGTGGACAGCACCAGGAACGCCTCGGGCCAGGTGAAGCCCTCGAACTCGATGCCCAGCGCGTTGCGCACCGCGCTGTGATGGCCGTCCGCGCCGATGACGAAGCTGCCGCGCAGCGAACGGTGCCCGTCCGGTGCGTTGACGCCAACCGTCACCCCGTCCTCGTCCTGGGTCAGCCCGGAGACGGCGGTTCCGAACGCGATGTCGAAGTTCTCATACCTGCGGCAGGCGTCGAGCAGCAGCGGGGTCAGCTTGTGCTGCTCCAGATGCAGCCGGTACGGATACGGCGTCTCGTCCTTCAGCAGCGCCATGTCGAAATCGACCAGCACCCCCTCGTCGCGGTCGCGGATCTGCCAGCGCGGCACGATCACGCCCTCATCATGCATACGTTCGGTCACCCCGAACGGGGCCAGCATCTCCAGCGTCGGGGGGTGATAGGAGCCGGCGCGCAGGTCGACCGGCAGCGTGTCCTCGCGTTCGCAGACAAGCACGGGCACGCCCGCGGCGGCGAGGCACAGCGCGGCGGTCAGCCCTCCGGGGCCTGCGCCCGAAACGATGACGGGATTCATATGGGGCATGGTATGCGCGTTCCGATGGGACCGGTCAGCTTCTCCCGGCCTGGTCGATCCGGTCAAGCAGTGCCAGCAGGGTGCGCTTCTCGTCGGGCGAGAGGTGCCGCGCCATGTGGCTCTCGTGCGTCAGCGCGGTGTGCTTCAGCTCCTCCAGCAGCGCGGCGCCGGGCCCGGTCAGCTTCAGCGCATGGCTGCGCCGGTCGCGGGCGGATACCTCGCGCACCACCAGCCCGCGCTCCTCCAGCCGGTCGATGATCTGCACCAGCGTCGAGCGGTCGAAGCGCAGCGCGCCGGCGACCGCGCTCTGGCTGATGCCCGGATTGGCCTCGATCAGGATCAGCGCGCCGAACTGCGGCGGCGAAATGTTCTGCTTGCCCACCGTGCGGGCGAAATCCTGGAACACCGTTGTCTGGGCGCAGCGCAGGTTGAACCCGATCAGCTCGGGCAGCAGCCCCATATCGGTCGGCGCGTCGTTCACCTGTCGTCTCCGCCGTCGAGCCGCGCGCGGAACTCGGCCGGAATCTCGCCCGCCGCGCTGCGCTCCGGATCGTCCGGATGGGGCACGCCCCAGACCCGGATTTCATGGCCTTCGGCCGCCAGCACGTCGCCGTTCCACAGCGCGTGGCTGACCTTGAAGGTCCTGCGCTTCCATTCGGAGATATGGCTTTCGACCGCGATCTCGTCGCCCCAGCCGCAGCCCGCCCTGTAAGCGGCATGCGCATCCACGATGAACAGCCCGCGCAGCCCGTACGCGGCGAGCAGTTCCGGCACGGGCGCGCCCGCCTGCTCGAACAGGTTGTGGGTCGATGAATCGAACATCTTGAAATAGTTGGGGTAATACATGTGCCGGTTGGAATCGCAGTCCGCCCACAGCACGCGGTAACTGAACCTGGCCCTGAACGGCACGCGCGACGTCCCCGTTGTCGATCCCTGTTGCCCCGTCCCCGCGATCATGGGGCATAAACTGTTTACGGGCAAACGGTTTCCCAGCCAACGGACGGCGGGGGCTTCGTGTCGTGACGGGAAATGAAAGGGCCGCCCGCGCGTCGGCGGGCGGCCCCGGTCGTCCGTTCTGCGCCCGGTTCAGCCGATGGCGATATTCAGCTCGCAGACGCCGTTGACATGGACCTGGATCCTGTCGCCCTTGATCACGGCGCCGACGCCGGCGGGGGTGCCGGTGTAGATCAGGTCGCCGGGCATCAGCTCCACCAGCCCGGACAGGTAGGCGATGCTCTCCGGCACCGACCAGATCAGCTCGGTCAGGTCGCCGCTCTGCTTCGTCTCGCCGTTGACCTTCAGCCAGATCGCGCCCTTTGCCGGATGCCCGACCGAGGCGACCGGATGGATCGCGCTGCACGGAGCGGACTGGTCGAAGGCCTTGCCCATGTCCCACGGGCGGCGCATCTGCTTGGCCTCGTCCTGCAGGTCGCGCCGCGTCAGGTCGATGCCGACGCCGTAGCCGAAGATATGGTCGTTCGCGTTCTCGACTGGGATGTTCTTGCCCGGCTTGCCGATGGCGGCGACCAGTTCGGCCTCGTAATGCAGGTTGCCGGTGGCGGCGGGGTAGGGGATCGTCTCGCCGTCCTGCACGATGGCGTCCGCCGGCTTCAGGAAGAAGAACGGCGGCTCGCGCTCATCGGCGCCCATCTCGCGCGCATGCGCGGCGTAGTTGCGGCCGATGCAGTAGATCCGGCGGACCGGGTAGCGGTCCGCGCTGCTGGCGACGGGAAGGCTCGGAATGTCCCAGGCGGGGATGGCAAAGCTCATTTCTGCCCCTTTCTCGTACAGAAACCGTTGTATCGGATGTTGTCCGGCGCGACCGTCGTGTCAATCGCCGCCGCCGCCGTTCGTTGCGGCCGGACTGTGGCCCAGCGGGCGCGGAATCGCAAGTATAAGGCGCTTCCGCCGCCGTCCTCGCCATCTTGGCGCTTGCTCCGGGGCCCGACTCCGCTAGGATTGGGCAGGTTTTGGAGGGATTCCAAATTCGGTGACTCGCAGCCGCCGCGGAGAGCGGAAGAGGAGGAAATCAATGAAATTCGCAGCAACAGGGGCGCTGGCCGCCGCCGTCGCGGGGCTCGGCCTTATGGCCGCTTCCGACGCGTCCGCGCAGGAGGTCACGCTCAAGGTCCATCATTTCGTCGGCCCGAAATCGGTCCAGCAGACCGTCGTCATACAGCCCTGGGCGGATGCCGTGATGCGCGACTCCAAGGGCCGCATCAAGGTCGAGATCTACCCGGCGATGCAGCTCGGCGGCAAGCCGCCGGAGCTTTACGACCAGGTGAAGGACGGCGTCGTCGACGTGGTCTGGACCCTGCCGGGCTATTCGGGCAACCGGTTCCTGCTGAGCCAGGTGTTCGAGATGCCGTTCATGATCACCACCGCCGAGGCGACCACGCTGGCATTCCAGGAGTTCGGCGAAAAGCATCTCGCCGGCACCGACTTCAAGGACGTGAAGGTGCTCACCTACCACACGGCGGCGCGGTTCAAGATCCACATGATCGACGCCCCCATCGTCAGGGCGGACGACTTCAAGGGCCGCAAGGTCCGCGCCACCAGCCGCGCCATGGGCTCGCTGCTCAGTGCGCTGGGGGCGACTCCGGTCTTCATGCCCGTCCCGGCGGTGCCCGAGGCGCTGTCGAAGGGCGTGGTGGCGGGCGCGGTGCTGCCGTGGGAGATCGTGACGCCGCTCAGGGTCTACGAGCTGGTCAACTACCACTCTCTGATCGAGACAGAGAGGGGCTTCGCCGGCGCGGCGTTTCTCTACGCCATGAACAAGAAGAAGTACGAGAGTCTGCCGGACGACCTCAAGGCGGTGATCGACAAAAACTCCGGCATGACCCTCGCCAAACGGCTGGGGCCTGAATACGACAAGGTCGAGGTGGTCGGCCGCGGCCTGGCCGAGAAGCGCGGCAACAAGTTCAATGTCATCGATCCGGCCGAGGTTGCGAAGATGGAGAAGCTGGCCCAGCCGGCGATCGACAAGTGGGTCAGCGACGTGACCAGGAAGGGCTATGACGGCAAGGGAATGCTGGCGGAGGCCCGGGCGCTGATCGACAAGTACACCAGGCAGACGGCGACAAAGAAGTGACAGCCGGTTTCCGGCGCCCCTCGCGGGCGCCGGACGCGGCGCACGCGTCATGACCGAAACTCTCATCGACGCCACCCGGTCCGATCCGGCCGGCCGGGCCCTGCTGGTCCTGAGCCGGTTCGTCGCGATTGCCGGCGGGGTGCTGATCTGCGCCGCGGGGGCGCTGACCGTGGTCAGCGTCATCGGGCGGTATTTCTTCTCGGCCCCGGTCCAGGGCGATTTCGAACTGGTCGAAACCGCGGTGGCGCTCGGCGTCTACGCCTTTCTCCCCTACTGCCAGATGGTGAAGGGCAACGTCATCGTCGACTTCTTCACCGCCGGGGTCCGGCCGGCGCTGCGCTGCGCGATGGACGCGCTCGGCGCGCTGCTGTTCACGGGGATCGCCGCGCTGCTCGCCTGGCGCACCTTCGAGGGCGGACTCGGCTTTTTCGAGACGGACGAGCAGACGGTGGTGCTGGAGATTCCGCGCTACTATTCCTTCTATGCCATCGTGCCGTGCCTCGCGCTGCTGGTGCTGGTCTGCGCCTACAGCGTCTGGCGCAGCATACGCCAGGCGCGCGGCGCCCTGCCGGATGACGGGCCGCACAGGGGGCTTTCGGGATGAGCGGCATCGAGATCGTTCTGGGGATGTTCGCGGCGCTGCTGCTGCTGCTGCTGATCCGCGTGCCCATCGCGGTCGCCATGCTGCTGGTCGGCATGACGACCTATACCATCCTGTCGGGGTGGGACCCGCTGCTCAACTGGCTCAAGACGTCGGGCTACTACCTGTTTTCCACCCATTCGCTGTCGGTGGTGCCGCTGTTCCTGCTGATGGGCCAGTTCGCCAGCAAGGCGGGCATGTCCAAGGCGCTGTTCGACGCCGCCAATGTCTGGCTCGGCCACCGGCGGGGCGGTATCGCGATGGCGGCGATCGGCGGCTGCGCCGGGTTCGGCGCGATCTGCGGCTCGTCGCTCGCCACCGCGGCGACGATGGGCCAGGTGGCGCTGCCGGAGCTGCGCCGCCACAACTATTCCGGCTCGCTCGCCACCGGGGCGCTGGCGGCCGGCGGCACGCTCGGCATCCTGATCCCGCCCAGCGTCATCCTGGTGATCTACGCCATCCTGGTGGAGGCGAACATCGCCACCATGTTCCTGGCCGCCTTCATCCCCGGCATCCTCGCCGCCATCGGCTACATCATCGCCATCGCCGTCTACGTGCGCATCAATCCCGAGGCGGGGCCGGCGGGCGAGAAGGCCAGCGCGGCGCAGCGGCTGCGCAGCCTGCGCGACATCTGGGCGGTCGGGCTGATCTTCCTGATCGTGATCGGCGGCATCTACACCGGGGTATTCACGCCGACCGAGGGCGCCTCGTTCGGCGCCATCGGCACCGGCATCCTCGCCTTCACCTACGGGCGCATGCGCCTCGACGGGCTGGTGGAATGCGTCCTCGGCGCGGCCGAGGCCACCGCGATGATCTTCCTGATCCTGCTGGGGGCGGAGCTGTTCAACTCCGTCATCGCGCTCAGCCGCATGCCGTTCCAGGCCGCCGACCTGATCGCCGCCAGCAAGCTGTCGCCCTACATCATCCTGATCGCGATGATCGCGTTCTACGTGGCCCTCGGCTGCGTGATGGAATCGCTGTCGATCATCCTGATCACCGTGCCGGTCTTCTATCCCATCGTCGAGGGGCTGGATTTCGGCCTCAGCCCGGCGGAGGTCAAGATCTGGTTCGGCATCCTCGCGCTGATCGTCGTGGAGGTCGGGCTGATCACGCCGCCGGTGGGGATGAACGTGTTCATCATCAACTCGATGGCGCGCGACATCCCCATGCTGGAAACGTTCAAGGGGGTGACGCCGTTCCTGATATCGGACATTGTGCGAGTCGGGCTGCTGATCGCCTTTCCGGCGCTGACGCTGTGCCTGGTCCGCCTGACGAACTGAGCCAGACGAGTTGAGAGGGAGCCGCCGATGAGCTTTCCGAACCGCAACCCCGACGACGTCACCGGCTGGCACGCCCATATCTACTACGACCCGGCGACGACGAAGGACGACGCGTCGAGGCTGCGCGCCAATATCGAGGCGCTGTTCGGCGGCCGCGTCGTGGTCGGGCGCTGGCATGACGAGCATGTCGGCCCGCATCTGGCCTCGATGTACCAGGTGGCGTTCCAGGCGCCGCTCTTCGCCGAGTTCGTGCAGTGGATGGCCGTCAACCGCGAGGGGCTGGACGTGCTGGTCCACCCGCTGACCGACAACGCCTACAACGACCACATGATCTTCGGCTTCTGGATGGGCGGTAAGCAGCCGCTGGACGAAGCCCGGCTCAAGCGCATCGCGGTGCACGCCGGGCGCGGCTGAAGCCCGTCCGCCGGACGGGCCGCGCGCCGCCCCTTGCCCCGTTCCCGCTTTTCCGCTTGATTGGCCGCATACGGGCCAGTCGGAGGAGAAGCGCATGTCACTCGTCGTCAGCGAACCCATGGAAGACGGGGTCTGGCGCATCGCCATAAACCGGCCCGACGTGCGCAACGCCATCAGCCCGGACACGCGGCTGGAGCTGATCGCCGCCTATACCCGGGCGCTGGACGATCCCGCCGTCTCCGCCGTCGTCATGGGCTCGACCGAAGGCCATTTCAGCTCCGGCGGCGACATCCGCACGATGGGAAAGGGCGGCGCGCGCGACGCGCGGGCGCGGATGAAGCTGCATCACCGCTTCGTCCGCATGATCGCCGAGGCGCAGAAGCCGCTGGTCGCCGCCATCGAGGGCTATGCGATGGGGGCCGGAGCCGGGCTCGCCCTGTTCGCCGACACCATTGTGCTGGCGGAGGGCGGGGCCATCGGCTTTCCGTTCTTCAAGGTCGGGCTGACGCCGGATTTCGCCATTCCCTACACGCTGACCCGCCGGCTCGGCTGGGCGAAGGCGCGCCAGCTCCTCATCTACGCCCGCACCGTGCGCGGGGCGGAGGCGGTGGAGACGGGGCTCGCCGACGTGCTCGCCCCGGACGGCCAGGCGGAGGCGAAGGCGCTGGAACTCGCGAAGGAGCTCGCCGCCATGCCGCCGATGGCGTTCTCGCTGACCAAGATGCACCTGCTGAACGAGCCGCGCTCGCTGCAGGACGCGCTGGAGGCCGAGGCCACGGCCCAGCCGCTCTGCGCCACCGGGCCGGAGCACGCCGAGGGCCGCGCCGCGTTCAAGGAGCAGCGCAAGCCGGATTTCCGCAATGTGTGAGGGGGCAGGGCAGTTGCGGCTGCGCGTAGAGGCAGAATGGACAGGACTCCCTCTCCGCCCTCGGGGGCGGAGAGGGTTGGGGAGAGGTGGGGGCTCTCTCGGGCGGCACCATGCCCGGCGGCAGGCTGCCCCACCTCACCCGGCGCTCACGCGCCACCCTCTCCGCCCCGCCGGCGGAGAGGGGTAGTTGGGCAACCCCGCCCCGACAGCCTCATGACCATGACCGCTCCCGCCTTCCGGACCCGGCTGACCGCGTTGTTCGGGATCGAGCATCCGATCCTCTGCGGCGGTCTGATGTGGCTGGCGACGCACGACTATGTCGCCGCCGTGGTCAATGCCGGTGCGATGGGGTTCATCACCCCGCGCAGCTACGCCTCGCCGGAGGAATTCCGCGCCGGGCTGCGCCGCTGCGCGGAGCTGACCGCGGGAAAGCCCTTCGGGGTCAATCTCTACGTCTCCGCCCGGCCGGAGGCGAACGAGGCGCTTTCCGGCTTCCTCGACATCGCCATCGCGGAGGGCGTGCGCTTCGTGGAAACGGCGGGCTACAGCCCCGCCGCCTTCCTGCCCCGTATCCGCGACGCCGGGATCACCGTCGTTCATAAATGCACCAGCGTCCGCCACGCGCTCAGCGCCGAGCGTGCCGGGGTCGACGCCGTCACCATCCTCGGCATGGAGGCCGGCGGCCATCCGGGGATGAGGCTCACCGGCGCGATGGTGCAGGGCGCGGAAGCGGCGGGGGCGCTCTCGATCCCCGTCGTGCTCGGCGGCGGCATGGGCACGGGGCGGCACCTGGTCGCGGCGCTGGCTCTGGGCTGCGAGGGCATGCTGATGGGCACGCGCATGGTGGTGTCGTCGGAAATATGGGCCCATGCCGCCTACAAGCAGCGGCTGATCGAGGCCGGGCATGACGACACCCGCGTGGTGATGGGCACGTTCAGGGACAATTACCGCGCGCTCGACAACGACACCGCCCGCGCCGTCGCCGCGCTGGAGGCCGAGGGCGTGAAGGATTTCGAACGCTACCGCCCGCTGGTGCAGGGCGCGAACACGCGCCGGGCTTATGAGACCGGCGATCCGGACGTCGGGCTGATGTCGGTCGGCCAGTCCTGCACCTTCGCCGACGCGATCGAGCCGGCGGCGGCGATTATCGCGCGCATCGTCGCCGAGGCGGCGGACGCGCAGGCGCGGCTTGACCGGCTGCGCGCCGGCCGTCACATCAGGGCAGAACAGGGATAGAGGCAGGCCGCATGGCAAAGGACCCGAGCAACCCCGGCTTCACCGTCGGCATCGTCGGCGCCGGCACGATGGGGCGCGGCATCGCCCAGATCATGGCGATGGGCGGCATGCGGGTGAAGCTGTACGACGCGCAGGCGGGCGTAGCCGAGGAGGGCCGGTCCTTCGCGGAGCGCATGATCCTGCGCGCCGCCGAGAAGGGCGCGATCACCGACGTCGAGGCGAAATCCCACATCGCCGACCTCGCCGTCGCCGGCGACTTGCAGGAGTTCGCCGATGCCGACCTGATCGTCGAGGCCATCGTCGAGGATCTGGAGATCAAGCAGAAGGTCTTCGCCGCGCTGGAAGCCATCGTCGCCCCGGAATGCATCCTCGCCACCAACACCTCGTCGCTGTCGGTCACCGCCATCGCGGCGGCGGCGTCCAGCCCGGAACGTTTCGCCGGCTACCATTTCTTCAATCCCGTCCCGCTGCTCAGGGTGGTGGAGGTGGTGGAAGGGCTGCGCACCGCGCGCTGGGTGACGGAGGCGCTGGCCAAGGTGGCGCGCCGCGCCGGGCACGAGCCTGTGCGCACGAAGGACACGCCGGGCTTCCTGGTCAACCATGCCGGGCGCGGGCTCTACACCGAGGGGCTGCGCATCGTCGCCGAGGGCGTCGCCGATTTCGCCGGGGTGGACGACCTGCTGCGCGAGGGCGGGCCCGGCTTCCGCATGGGGCCGTTCGAGCTGATGGACGTCACCGGGCTGGACGTCAGCCACGTGGTGATGGAATCGATCTACCACCAGTTCTACGAGGAGCCCCGCTTCCGTCCGCAGCCGCTGACCCGCCAGCGCATGATCGGCGGGGTGCTGGGCCGCAAGTCCGGCGGCGGGTTCTACCAATACGCGGACGGCAGGAAGGTCGAGGCGAAGCCGGCGAAGCTCGCCGTCGACATCCCCGACAGCGTCTGGATCGGCGATCCGGGCACGACGGAGGGCCGGGCGCTGGCCGCCGCGCTCGCCGGCGCGGTGGAGATCGAGACCGGGTCGAAGCCGTCGGCCTCCGCGATCTGCCTGTTCGCGCCGCTGGGCCGCGACGCCACGAGCTGCGCCGTCGCGGCGGGGGTGGAGGCCGAGCGCGCCTTCGCCGTCGATGCCCTGTTCGGGCTCGACGGCCGCAGGGCGCTGATGACCACGCCGGTCTCCGACCCGGACCTGCGCGACCAGGTCCATGCGCTGCTGGCGAAGGACGGCCACGCTGTCACCGTGCTGCATGACAGCGCCGGGTTCGTGAACCAGCGCGTGGTCGCTACCATCGTCAACATCGCCTGCGACATCGCCCAGGCCCGCATCGCCGTGCCGGAGGACATCGACAAGGCGGTCCGGCTCGGCCTCGCCTATCCGCAGGGTCCGCTGGCGATGGGCGACAAATGGGGCGCGCGCCGCATCCTCGCCGTGTTGGACGCCATGCAGGCGTTCTACGGCGATCCCCGCTACCGCCCCAGCCCGTGGCTGCGCCGCCGGGCGATGCTCGGCGTGTCGCTGCTGACGGCGGAAGGGTAGGATCGACGCGCGGGGCCGGGTGGGGATCATGGAATTCGGAATACCTGTTACGCCGGATATCTTTCTCGGCTTCGCCACGCCGGTGATGGTGCGGGCGATCCCGAACCACGCGGCCGTGACCGCGGCGCTGCGGGCGGAAATCCTGGCGATGGCGGAGCGCGATCCCGGCGTCACCGTCTCCAACCGCGGCGGCTGGCAGTCGCGGCCCGATTTCTGGAGCTGGGACAGCGACGCGGTCGAGGCCTGGCGCGGCTGGGTGCATGGCTGCGTGCTGCGCATGGCGGCGCTGCCCGCGGGCGAAACCGAGCTGTCCCGCGTGGACGTGGAGTACGAGGTCGTCGCCTGGGCCAATATCAACCGGACCGGCGCCTATAACGATGCCCATATCCATGCCAATAACGACTGGGCCGTCGTCTGCTACGTCGAGGTGGGCGAGAAGGAGCCCGGCTGGGACCGCAACGGCATGATCGAGCTGCACGATCCGCGCACGCTGTCGCGCAGCTCCGACCTCGCCGCCTACGGCTTCGCCCGGTCCTTCCTGCTCGACCCCCAGCCCGGCCAGATGCTGATGTTCCCGGCCTGGATGGAGCATTCCGTCCACCCGTTCTACGGGTCGGGCACGCGCATTTCCATCGCCTGCAACGTCCGCATCACCGGCGGCCGGCATTCCGGCCGGGTTTAGGCCACCTGCAGTATCGGCGTTGCGCCCGGCACGGCGTCCATAGCGCCGCTGGCGGAAACGGGGCCGCTTGCATCCCGCAGGGCGCCCGGCGCCAGCTCCAGGCCGAGGAAGCGCGCGCGCTCCACCGGGCCGGGCATGACGAGGTGCTGCGCCAGCTCCTGGCGGAAGCCGAAGCGCCCGTAATAGGGGGCGTCGCCGACCAGGAGGGCGGCGTCATGGCCGAGGCGCTTCGCCTCCGCCAGCCCGTGACGCATCAGCAGGGCGCCCAGCCCCTCGTTCTGCCATTCCGGCGCCACCGCGATCGGCCCGAGCAGCAGGGCCGGACCCGCCGATCCGGCCGCGATGTGCCAGAACCGCAGCGTGCCGACCAACGTGCCCTCGTCGAGCAGCGAGAAGGCGAGCCCCGCCGCCGGAATGCGGCCGCGCCTCAGCGTCTCGCAGGTCTTGCGATGCCGGCCGGGGCCGAAGCAGCGGTCGAGCAGCGCCTCCCGCTCCGGGACATGGGCCTGCGACTCAGGCAGCAGCCGCAGCATCGTCCCCGCCTCCCACGATATAGGTCGGCAGCGGCGCGAAGCCGTTGAAGCCCACCGAGGCATAGGTCGAGGTATAGGCGCCTGTCGCCTCGATCAGCAGCTCGTCGCCGATCCGCAGCGACAGCGGCAGGGGATAGGGCGTCTTCTCGTAGAGCACGTCGGCCGAGTCGCAGGTCGGGCCGGCAATGATGCAGGGCGCGGTTTCCGAGCCGTCGCAGGGCGTGCGGATCGGATAGCGGATGGACTCGTCCATGGTCTCGGCCAGCCCGCCGAACTTGCCGATGTCGAGATAGACCCAGCGCATGGGGTCGTCCTCGGACTTGCGCGAGATCAGCACGACCTCGGTCTTGATGACGCCGGCATCGCCGACCATGCCGCGGCCCGGCTCGATGATGGTGGCGGGCAGCCGGTTGCCGAAATGCCGGTTCAGCGCGCTCTGGATCGCCTCGGCATAGGCCAGGGTGGCGGGCACGTCCCGGAGGTAGCGGGTCGGAAAACCGCCGCCGAGGTTCAGCATCGACAGGTTGATGTTCTTTTCGCCCAGCGCGAGGAAGACCTTTCTTGCGTCGCCGACCGCCCTGTCCCAGGCCATCAGGTCGCATTGCTGCGATCCGACATGGAAGGACAGGCCGCAGGCGTCCAGCCCGAGACCGTGGGCATGCTCCAGCACCTTGACCGCAAGCTCGGTATGGCAGCCGAACTTGCGCGACAGCGGCCATTCGGCGCCTTCGCCGTCGGTGAGCACGCGGCAGAAGACGCGGGCGCCCGGCGCCTGGCGGGCGATCTTCTCCACCTCGTCGACGCAGTCGACGGCGAACAGGCGGACGCCGAGGGCGTGGGCCCGGGCGACGTCGCGTTCCTTCTTGATCGTGTTGCCGTAGGAAATCCGGTCCGGGCTGGCGCCGGCCGCCAGCGCCATCTCGATCTCGGCCACCGAGGCGGTGTCGAAGCTGGAATTCAGCGAGGCCAGCAGCTCCAGAATCTCCGGCGCCGGGTTCGCCTTGACGGCGTAGTAGATCCCGGTCGCGGGAAAGGCTTCCGCGAGATGCTGGAAGTTCCGCCGGACAACGTCGAGGTCGACGACGAGGCAAGGCCCGTCCGGTCGTTCGGCGGCGAGAAAGTCGAGAATACGCTGGCTGGTCACGCACCTGTCTCCATACAGAAATCGGCAAGGCCGGTTCCGGTCGGGCGGAAGTGCGCGATGGAGACGCCAGCTCCCGCTCGGGGCCGATACCCGGCGTTACCGGATGCACCGCATAGCGCGGGAACCCGGTGGTTCTGCCTTCTGTTTGGAACGGAGGCCGTTCCGCACGTGGGGCAATGAAGGTGTGCCTCTTTAGCGTCGCCGGTCTTTGGACAACCGGACTGAGACCAAAAAAGCCCGCACCGTCGTTGCTTTTAGACGCCGATCCCTGCTGGGGATGTCTGCGTGGCGTCCACGGGCACGTGCGAATTTAGGGCGGCCGGTATGTAGGCCCTCTGCGGATAAAACGCAAGAAGAATCTATGGTTAGCCGAAGGTTAACGGAAAGGCGCCCGGTCGCAGGAATGCTGTCCGGATTTCCGCGTTCCCCGGTCCCGGCTCGGCGCCGATTCGCGCTAGGATGGCACTCCTGTCCCGGCCGGCGGGTGCGCGCGACGAAGCGGTTTGACTCTCCGCCGGGCGCTGCCTAAAACAGGCGCCGCCGGCCGTTGACGATCCCGCTGAGTCGAGGAGGTTTCCGCCGATGGCCCCAGACGACCGGTCCGCCGCCAGCTTCGAGTCCGCATTGTCCTCCGTCAGCGCCGTCGAACACCGCGATCTTGCCAACGCCATCCGCGCGCTGGCGATGGATGCCGTCGAGGCCGCCAATTCCGGCCATCCCGGCATGCCGATGGGCGCCGCCGACATGGCGACCGTGCTGTTCGGCCGCTTCCTGAAATTCGATCCGATGGACCCCGGCTGGGCCGACCGCGACCGCTTCGTGCTGTCCGCCGGGCACGGCTCGATGCTGCTCTATGCGCTCCTGCACCTCACCGGTTACGAGGACATGACGCTGGAGGAGCTGAAGAATTTCCGCCAGCTCGGCAGCATCACCGCGGGTCATCCGGAATACGGCCACGCCGCCGGCATCGAGACGACGACCGGGCCGCTGGGCCAGGGCATCGCCACGGCGGTCGGCATGGCGCTGGCGGAACGCATGATGGCCGCCCGCTTCGGCGGCGACGTGGTGGATCACTACACCTGGGTCATCGCTGGCGACGGCGACCTGATGGAAGGCATCAGCCACGAGGCGGGCTCGCTGGCCGGCCATCTGCGGCTTTCCCGCCTGATCGTGCTGTATGACGACAACAACATCTCCATCGACGGCGGCACCGATCTGGCGCTGTCTGACGACGCCTGTGCCCGGTTCGATTCCTATGGCTGGCACACCGCGCGGGTGGACGGGCACGATCCGGACGCCATCGCCGCCGCCGTCGAGGACGCGCGCAAGGACGGACGCCCGTCGCTGATCGCCTGCCGCACCACCATAGCCTACGGCGCGCCGACCAAGGCCGGCACCGCCGCCGCGCACGGTGCGCCGCTGGGCAAGGACGAGATCGCAGGTGCGCGCGCCGCCCTGGGGTGGTCCTACGGCGCGTTCGAGATTCCGGGCGCGGTTCTGTCCGCCTGGCGCGAGATCGGCGCGCGCGGCGCGGCGGCGAACGCCGCCTGGCAGGGCCGGGTGGCGAAGATGGATGCCGCCGCCCGCGCCGAATTCGAGCGCACGCTGGCGGGCCGGCTGCCGCAAGGCTGGCAGGATGCGATCGATGCCGCCAAGCGCGGCTTCACGGTGGAGGCGAAGACGCTGGCGACGCGCCAGTCCTCCGGCGCGGTGCTGGAGGGGCTGACCGCGGCGGTGCCGGAGCTGGCCGGCGGCTCGGCGGATCTGACGGGCTCGGTGAATACCCGCACCAGGGCGCACCGGCCGGTCCGGGCGCAGGATTTCAGCGGCGGCTACATCCATTACGGCGTGCGCGAGCACGGCATGGCCGCGGCCATGAACGGGATGGCGTTGCACGGCGGGCTGATCCCCTATTCCGGCACGTTCCTGATCTTTTCCGACTACATGCGCCCGGCGATCCGCCTCGCGGCGCTGATGAAGCAGCGCGTGATCCACGTCGCAACCCACGATTCCATCGGGCTGGGCGAGGACGGGCCGACGCATCAGCCGGTGGAGCAGCTCGCCTCCCTGCGCGCGATGCCCAATCTCAACGTCTTCCGCCCTGCCGATGCGGTGGAGGTCGCCGAATGCTGGGCGCTGGCGCTGGAATCGGAGTACACGCCGTCGGTGATGGCGCTGACCCGCCAGGGCCTGCCTCTGCTGCGCACGACCCACACGGACGAGAACCTCTGCGCCAAAGGCGGCTACGTGCTGGCCGAGGCGGACGGCGAAAGGAAGGTGACGCTGCTCGCCACCGGCTCGGAGGTCTCCATCGCGATGGCGGCGCGCGACGCGCTTCGGGCCGACGGCATCGGCGCGGCGGTGGTGTCCATGCCGTGCTGGTCGCGTTTCGACGCCCAGCCGGCGGACTATCGCGAGTCCGTGCTCAAAAAGAACACAGTTCGAATCGCCGTCGAAGCGGGTGTAAGGCTCGGCTGGGATCGCTATATAGGTCCGGATGGCGGATTCGTCGGCATGACCGGGTTCGGCGCATCGGCCCCGGCGGCGGCGCTTTACGCGCATTTCGGCATCACGGCCGAGGCCGTGGCGGCGGAAGCGCGGATGCGCCTCGACTGATTCGGTATCCGGCACGGTCTCCGAGGGGCGGCCGGGCCGGACGACAACAACGGAGGGTACTATGGCGGCTCGGGTAGCCATCAACGGGTTCGGCCGTATCGGACGGCTGGTGCTGCGCGCGGCGTGCGAGGCCAAGCGCAAGGATCTGGAATTCGTGGCCATCAACGATCTGGGCTCGGTCGAGGACAGCGCCCACCTGCTGCGCTACGACACCGCGCACGGTCCGTTCCCCGGCACGGTGAAGGTCACCAAGAGCGGCATCAACCCCGGCATCGGCAACATCAAGGTGTTCGCCGAGCGCGATCCCTCCAAGCTGCCCTGGGGCGAGCTCGGCATCGACGTCGTGCTGGAATGCACCGGCATCTTCACCAGCCGCGAGCACGCCTCGAAGCATCTCGCGGCCGGCGCGAAGAAGGTGCTGATCTCCGCCCCCGCCACCGGCGAGGACCTGACCGTCGTCTATGGCGTCAACGACAACAAGCTGCGCAAGAACCACACGGTGGTCTCCAACGCGTCCTGCACCACCAACTGCCTCGGCCCGGTCGCCCATGTGCTTCACGAAGCCATCGGCATCCAGCAGGGCTACATGACTACCATCCACTCCTATACCGGCGACCAGCAGCTGGTGGACACGCTGCACAAGGACCGCCGGCGCGCGCGCGCCGCTGCGCAGTCGATGATCCCGACCTCCACCGGGGCCGCCAAGGCGGTCGGGCTGGTGCTGCCGGAGCTCAACGGCAAGCTCGACGGCACCTCGATCCGCGTGCCGACGCTGAACGTCTCGATCATCGATCTGAACTTCACCGCCAGGCGCAAGACCACGGTGGACGAGATCAACGAGGCCATCGTAACGGCGGCCAAGGGCAACCGGCTCAAGGGCATCCTGACCACCAACGACGAGCCGCTGGTCTCCAGCGACTTCAACCACAACCCCGCCAGCTCGATCTTCGACCTGACCCAGACCCAGGTGATCGAGGGCAAGCTGTGTCGCGTGGCGAGCTGGTATGACAACGAGTGGGGCTTCTCCAACCGAATGCTCGACACTGCCGCCGCGATGGGCAAGCTCGGCTGATCGCGCCCGCGCGTCCGCGACCATGGCCGGTTTCCACACGCTCGACACGCTGCCGGCGCTGAAGGCGGGCCGGAAGGGGCTGCGCGTCCTGCTGCGCGGCGATCTCAACGTGCCGGTGCGCGACGGGCGCGTGACCGATGCGACCCGGCTCGAACGCCTCGCGCCGACAATCCACGAGCTCGCCCATTCCGGCCACCGTGTGGTGGTGATGAGCCATTTCGGCCGGCCCAAGGGCAAGCCTGTGCCGGAGATGTCGCTGAAACCGCTCGCCGGCCCGCTATCGAAGGCGCTCGGCGGGCGCGATGTCACCTTCATACCGCATTTCGCCGGCGCGGAAGCGGAATCCGCCATCGCGGTCCTGCCCGAGGGCGGCGTCGCGCTGCTGGAAAACCTGCGCTTCGACCCGGGCGAGGAAGCCAACGATCCGGCCTTCGTCGCCGCGCTGGCGAAGCTCGGCGACGTCTACGTCAACGACGCGTTCTCCGCCGCCCACCGCGCGCACGCCTCGACCGAGGGTCTGGCGCACAGGATGCCGTCCTGCGCCGGCCGCCTGATGCAGGCGGAGCTGGAGGCCCTCGACGCCGCCCTGGGCAGCCCTGCGCGCCCCGTTCTGGCCATCGTCGGCGGCGCCAAGGTCTCGACCAAGCTGGACCTGCTCAACAACCTCGTCGGCCGGGTCGATGCGCTGGTGATCGGCGGCGCGATGGCGAACACCTTCCTCGCCGCGCTGGGCACCGATGTCGGCGCGTCGCTGTGCGAGCACGACCTTGCGGCCACCGCCCGCACCGTGATGGCCACGGCCGACGAGAAGGGCTGCGACATCGTGCTGCCCTCCGACGTGGTGGTGGCGGAAAAATTCGAGGAGGGCGCGGACTCCCGCGTCGTGCGCATTGCCGGCGTGCCGAGGGGGCAGATGATCCTCGATGTCGGTCCCGGCTCGGCGCAGGCGCTCTGCGACCGGCTCGGAACGTGCAGGACGCTGCTGTGGAACGGCCCGCTCGGCGCGTTCGAGGTGAAGCCGTTCGACGCCGGCACCAACGCCGTCGCGCGGGAAGCCGCGAGGCTGACGAAGGCCGGCACGCTGCTTTCCGTGGCTGGCGGCGGCGACACCGTCTCGGCGCTCGCCAATGCGGGGGTGCAGGACGATTTCTCCTACGTCTCCACCGCCGGCGGGGCCTTCCTCGAATGGCTGGAGGGCAAGCCCCTGCCCGGCGTCGCGGCGCTGGAAGCCGTCGGGAAGAAAGCCTAGGCGGCCCTCGCCGTTATCTTCTTCGCCCGCCTTTCGATGAACGCCGTCACCTCGTCGCGGGTCATCGGCGTGCGGAACATCTCGTTCCGCATCCAGACGCGCTGCTCGCTGACGGCGCGGATCGCGGCGACCATCCTCTCCAGTTCCGCCCTGCTCTTCACCAGTTCGGACGCGATCTTCGCCTGCTCGAGGTAATGGTCCTTCTCGTCGTCCCAGATGAGCTTCATCGCCTTGGCAGTCATCCGGTTGATCTCTTTCCCCCTGAGCCTCGCGCCGACGCGGAACAGCGCGTTGCCTCCGCCCTCTGTGAAGCCCACCGCCGCCCGGCCGATCGGGCCGCCGCGGGTGACGTAGCGCCGGCGCAGATCGCCGAGCTTTTTCTCCTCGGGCAGCTGCTTCAGGTCCGACTGGCGCATCTTGCGCCCCATCAGATGTTCCAGGATGTCGGCCAGCACGACGAAATGGCTGTATTCGGAGACCAGCTGCTCCAGCAGGAACATGTAGTCGTGCCGGTCGATGGTGCGGCCGACCTTCGGAAACGCCTCGGCGGCCTTCACCAGCTCGCGGTGCAGCCCGTTGAAAAACCCGTCGACCGGATTGAGCTCCTTCCACATCTGCGCCTTGAGATAGAAGATGTGATCTTCCGGCTTCGCCGTGGCGAAGAATCGCCGGGCGATCTCGGCCTCCGCGTCCCAGTAGGGCGTGGCGGCGTCGATCAGGATCTGCTGCGTGTCGCGGGCCATGGGGTCCTCCGTTGCCGTCGGGAGCCCCAGCCTAGGCGTTGCAAATCGCGCCGGCAATCACCCCGCCGCCGTTCCGCCCCACCAGGTCAGCGCCATCACCGCGCCGACCCCGGCGCAGGTGCCGAGGAACACGTTGCGCCCCGCCACCCGCCAGACGACCACTCCGATCACCACCGAGGCGATGCGCCAGTGCAGCGGCACGGCGGCGAGCTGCCCGGCCGGTATCAGGATCATGCGGGCGAACAGCCCCGCCAGCATTGCATAGGCGACGCAGCCGACCCAGCGCACCAGCGCGCCGTCGGGGGAAAAGCGCCCCGCCACCACGATGCCGGCAGCGCGCCAGAAATAGGTCACCGCGGCGCAGGCCAGCACCATGATCCACGGCCAGACTCCGTCCATCGCCCGCTCGTCCCCGCCGCCCGCGGACTCCCGCCGCCAGCCCATGTCGTCTACACTCGGCCCCGCCGCAGGACGCACAGCCCGGGGAGGCCGCCGATGCTCACTCTCTACCACGGAACCACCTCGGTCTGCGCCTGCAAGGTGCGCATCGTCTTCGCCGAGAAGGGGGAGGGGTTCGAGGGCAAAATGCTCGACCTCGGGCGCGGCGACCAGTTCGACCCCGCCTATGCGAAGATCAACCCGAATGCCCTGGTGCCGACGCTCGACCATGACGGGCGGATCGTCCCGGAATCCTCCGTCATCATGCAGTATCTGGAGGATCTGTTTCCCGAACCGTCCCTGACCCCCGCCGATCCCTTCGATCGCGCGCGGATGCGGCTGTGGATGAAGCGCATCGACGATCCCATCCACCCGGCGACCGGCGTGCTGACGCACGGCATCGCCTTCCGTGCCGATTTCCTCAGGCTGCCGGAGGCGGAGAAGGAAGCCCGCTTCGCCAAGATCCCGATGGAAAGCCGCCGCGTCATCCAGCGCGCGGTCTATACCGACGGGCTGGCCGCGCCGGTGGTGATCGGGGCTGCGAAGGCGTTCGACGCGCTGTTCCGCGACATGGAGGCGGCGCTGGCGGCGGAGGACTGGCTCGCCGGTCCGGCCTATTCCCTCGCCGATGCCGCCGCCACGCCCTACGCGAACCGCATCCACATGCTCAGGCTCGATTCGGTGTTCATGAAGGACCGGCCGCGCCTCGCCGGCTGGTACGAGCGGGTGCGGGCGCGCCCTTCCTTCGCCGAGGGAATCGGCCGCTGGGTGACCGGAGACGATCTGCGCAAGTTCGGCTCCGCGCCCGCCGACGCGCCCGAACGGGTTGCGCGGCTCCTTGCCGCAGCGTGAACCGCTGGCCGGCTCGCGCCGGTTCCGCTAGAGTCGGCCGGTGTTGAGAGGCCGCGCATGATCCATCTTTCGACCGGCGTGCTGGTGATCGGCGCGGGCGGCGCCGGCATGTATGCCGCCGTCTCCGCCGCGCGCAGCGGCGCGGCGGTGATCCTGGCGGACAAGTCGCTCATCGGGCGCGGCGGGGCGACGATCATGGCGCAAATGACCGTCGCCGCCGCGATGGGCCATCAGGAACCCGATCACTGGACCCACCACCTCGCCGACACGGTGAAGGCCGGGCGGGGGCTCTGCGACGAGCGGCTATCGGCAATCCTGTGCGAGGAAGCGCCCATCCGCATCCGCGAGATGGACGAATGGGGCACGGGCTGGGCGCGCGACGCCGAGGGCCGCTACTGCCAGGTCATGGCGCCGGGCCATCAGGTGGCGCGCTGCGTCTATGCCGATTTCCTCAATACCGGCCCGGCGGTGGCGCGCGCGCTGCGCGGCGAGGTGGCGCAGAACGCGTCCGTCACCCGGGTCAGCGGGCTCTGCGTGGTGGAGCTGGTCGTCCGCGAGTGCCGCTGCTGCGGCGCGCTGGCGATCGATACGGAAACCGGCGAGACGGTGACGCTGGCTGCCGGCGCGGTCGTGCTGGCCGGGGGCGGGCTGACCCGCCTGTTCGCCCGCAACAGCGCCTCGGTCAACATGACCGGCGATTCATACGCGCTGGCGCTGCGCGCCGGGGCGGAGCTGATCGACATGGAGTTCGTGCAGTTCTTCCCTATCGGGCATCTCGCGCCGCGCCTCGTCGGCATGGATCCGATCATGTGGGACCCGTTCCGCTACAAGCTGGGCGGCCGCCTGCTCAACGGCGAGCTCAAAGAGTTCATCGACCGCTACGGCTCCACCGACAGCGGCACGTACACGGCGGCGCGCGACATCGCGTCCTACGCCATCTTCAAGGAGGTGGAGGCCGGGCGCGGCTCGCCGCATGGCGGCGCCTGGCTCAGCTTCGAGCACATCCCGGCGGAGACGCTGCGCACCGCGTTCGGCCCGGTGATCGACCGGCTTGCCGCGAACGGCATCGACCTGGCGAAGGGGCCCATAGAGGTCTCGCCCATCGCCCATTACCACATGGGCGGCGTCAGGGTGGAGCCCGACATGCGCACACGCGTGCCCGGCCTGTTCGCGGCGGGCGAGGCGGTCGGCGGGGCCAACGGCGCCAACCGCCTGTCCGGCAACGCCATCCCCGAAGCCTTCGTGTTCGGCGAACGCGCCGGCCGGTTCGGCGCGGAGGAAGCGGCATCGCAGCGCGCCCGCTGGAACGGCGCCGGCGCCGAGGCGATGCTGGAGGAGGCCCGCGACTGCTGCGTCGAAGGCGCGGCGCACAGCCCCGCCGCCACCGGGCTCTACGCGGAATTGCAGGCGCTGATGTGGGACAAGGTCGGGCTGCTGCGCAGCCAGGCGAAGATGGATGTGGCGCTCGCCCGCATCCGCGCCATGCGCGCCTCCGAGCTCGGCGCGCTCGCCGTGCCCTCGGCGGGGCCGTACAACCAGGCGCTGCTCGACTGGTTCGACCTCCGCGCCTCGCTGCTGACGGCGGAGACGGTGGCGCTGTCCGCGTCGGGTCGGCACGAGAGCCGCGGCGCCCACCAGCGCGAGGACATACAGGACGCCAGCCCTGCGCTGGAGCGCAACCAGACGCTGGCGCTCGCCGGCGACGCCTTGACGGTTGCCTGGACCGGGGTCCCCCGGCAGGCGGTGACGCTGGAAGACAAGCGCGAGGCGGTGGCATGACCGCGCCGGCCGCACCCGCGCTCAAGCGCACCACCGTGCGCGTCTTCCGCGGCGTCGATCCCGCCGCGCCGCGCTTCGACGAATACGAGGTGCCTTACGAGGACGGCGCCTCGGTGCTCGACGCGCTGACCTGGATCCGCGCCCATCTCGATTCCTCCATCGCCTTCCGCTATTCCTGCGTCAACGCCAATGCCTGCAAGGAATGCATGGTGCGGGTGGACGGAAAGGTCGGCTACGCCTGCACCGAGCGGCTGAAGGACAGCGGCGTCACGGTGGAACCTCTGAAGAACAAGCGGCTGATCCGCGACCTCGTCACCGACATCGTACCGCCCAAGGAAACCCTCGCCGCCGCGCAGATGCGCGACGACGGTCCGGCAAAGGGCTGACACGGCCGCTTGTGCGGCGGCCGCCTGCGCGGTATCCATCGAGGATGGCGAGTTCGGCGAGCCTCAACCGGGATGTCGCGCAGGCTTTTGCGCTGACCGAGCTGCGGACCTTCCGCCTTTCGGGCGGACGCCTTACGCGCTGGTGTCGCACAGTCCCGAAGCGGGGCTGATCTCCGATTTCTGGCTGGGCAGCTTCGGCAGCCAGGCCGAGTTTCGCACGGTGCTCGCGTTCATCGCCGGCGAGATCGAGGCGGGCCGATACTGCCTCTGGCTCGCGGATCTGCGCTACATGTCCATCGGGTTTGCGGAGTCGAACGAATGGCTGGTGGGCGATCTGATGCCGCGGGTGCTGAAGGGCGGGCTGGTCCGCGAGGCGGTGGTCCTCACCGAGGACTCCGGCGTGCCCGAAGGCTATGACGTGTTCGGCTCCGCCACCGGCGCGCTCAGGCGGATCGCCGACGGCCGCGTGCGCGGCTTCACCGATATCGCCGCTGCCCGCGCCTGGCTGATCGGCGGCGAATTGCCCGCCTGAAGCGGCGCCCGGTCAGCCCTCGCCGTTTTTCGGGCCGATATGGCTGTCGAACATGTTCACGAGCGTCGCCGCATCCCGGCTCAGCGTTTCGAGCTTCTGGCGAAGCGCGCGATCCTCGGTAAGAGGCAGCGCGCGGTAGGCGGAATCGCGCACGCGTTCCTCCGCCGCGCGGCAGCCGGCCAGCACCGAGTCGGTGCCGAAAACGGACCGGGCATGGGTGACCGCCTTCTTGACAAGCTCCATCTCCTCGCTCGGCCTGTTCGGTCCCTCGCCGTATTTCGCGAGATAGTCCCCCGCCCATTCCGACGTTTCGGCCCGGCGGCGGCCCAGCGCCTCGAGGTCGGGCCTCAGCTGCGCGCCGTCCGAATGCTCCGCGGCGGCGGCATGGATGTCAGCCGCCTGCACGCAAGCCTCGAAAACCTCGTTCAACGCGATCTCGAAATCGCTCAGCAGCAGCCCGCCGTTCATTCCGGTACCCTCATTGCAATCCGTCCCCGGTTTCCCGGGGAACCAGAACCCTGATCGCCTGCGGCAGGATGCGCAGCCGCGCCGGCGTTTCGCCCCGCACCTCGCCGTCGATGTCGAGCGGCATCGGTTCCGGGGTCGCGATCTCGACCTCGGTCGCCTGCAGCAGCGTCGCCTGGCTCACCTCGCGCAGCTTGCCCCGCCGCAGGCAGTAGATGGCGTGCGCCAGCTGCGCCGCGTCGCGGCGCTTCAGGCAGTATATGTCGAACGTCCCGTCGTCGATGCGCGCGTCCTCGTCGACGGTCATGCCGCCGCCGTGATGACGCCCGTTCGCCACCGTCAGCATGAAGACGCGGCGGAAACGCCGCTCCGCACCGTCCGCCCGCAGCGTGGCGCGGAAGGGGTGAAACGCGCGATAGGCACTGAACCAGCACAGCGGATAGTGCAGCAGACCCAGCGCCTTTTTCAGATCGGGCTCCTGATGCCGCGCCACCGCCGGCGCGAAGCCGATGCTGACGGCGTTGCAGAACGGGCGCCCGTTGACCTCGCCCAGATCGATGCGGCGCTCCTGCCCGTCCG
>WHUE01000014.1:58962-62506 GCA_009377375.1 Alphaproteobacteria bacterium
TGCAGAACGGGCGCCCGTTGACCTCGCCCAGATCGATGCGGCGCTCCTGCCCGTCCGCGACGATCCGCGCCGCCTCCCCCGGGTCCAGCGGAATCCCCAGCGTGCGCGCCAGATCGTTCGCGGTGCCCAGCGGCAGCACGCCGAGCGTCGGCCCGTCGCCGAGGAAGAACGGCAGCGCGGCGCTCATCGAACCGTCGCCCCCGCCGATGACGACGACATCCGCCGCCCTCGCGGCCTGCCGGACGAGGTCGCGGAAGCCGTCTATGTCGCCGGCCCTCTCCACCGAAACCACGTCTCCGCCCGTCTTCAGGCAGTCGACCGCACCGTCGACCTCTCCCTCGCCGGACCGGCTGCCGCCATTGACGACTACCGCGATTCTGCGCCTGGGCATCGGGGCTCCCCTTTTCCGCGCCGGGAGCGGGCGGTAGGACGCGAGGTCATATACAGCCATGACGTAATAATAGATGGGGTATCGACGGCGGCGTTTCCACTGGCGGCAGCAGAGCGATTGCCACGGTGACAGGAGAGCCGCGAGCCTCGGAACCGACCCCGTCGCCGGGGTATCAGCCGGCGCTTTGCGCCCGGCCTTCCTCGATCAGGGCGAACAGCCGCGCCGGGCTCACCGGCGCCTCGGCGATATGCACGCCGAACGGGCTCAGCGCGTCCTCGATGGCGGACACGACGCAGGCCGCGGCGGGCACGGTGGAGCCTTCGCCCGCGCCCTTGACCCCGAGCGGATTCAGCGGCGACGGGGATTCCAGGAACGAGACCTCGAAATTCGGCATTTCCGGGGCGGAAGGCAGCAGGTATTCGGCGAAGGTGGTGGTGACAGGATTGGCGTCCGCGTCGTACCCCATCCATTCGAACAGCGCGTTGCCGATGCCGTGGGCCACCCCGCCGACAACCTGGCCGTGCACGATCATCGGGTTGATCAGCGTGCCCGAATCGTGGACCACGACGTATTTCTTCAGCGCGACATGGCCGGTCTCGGGGTCCACCTCGACCTCGCAGACATGCGCGCCGTAGCAGTAGCAGAGCGGGTCGGTCAGGAAGCTCTCGGTTGCTTCCATCCCCGGCTCGATGCCGCCGGGCAGGGCGTAGCCGGGCGTGCCCGCGACCGCGTTGGCGACCTGGGCGAAGCCGATCTTCATCTCCGGCACGCCGCGCACGCGTATCTCGCCGCCCACGATCTCCATATCCTCCTCGGACGCCTCCAGCATGTGCGAGGCCACCTTCAGCGCCTTGTCGCGCACGGCGACGGCGGCGATATGGGCGGAAGACCCGGCGGTGATCGTCTGGCGGCTGCCGAACCCGCCCATGCCGCGTGGGATCGGCCCGGTGTCGCCCGTGACCACCTGCACCAGCGACATGTCGCCGCCGAGCTGCTCGGCCACCACCTGCGCCAGCATCGTATGGGTGCTCTGCCCCATCGCGGCCGCGCCGGTATAGACCAGCACCTTGCCGGAGGTGCCGATGCGCACCGTCGCCATCTCGAACGGGCCGCGCCCGGTGCCCTTCACCCCGAAGGACAGGCCTATGCCGATATGGCGTCCCTCGGCGCGGGCCGCCGCCTGCCGCGCCGGGAAGCCGGCCCACCCGGCGGCGTCGAGCGCCATCTGCTGGCCCTTGGGAAAGTCGCCGGAATCGTAAGTGATATTGACCCCGGCACGGGTTTTCAGCGGCTTCTTGTAGGGCATTTCCTCGCCCCGGATCATGTTGCGGTCGCGCAGCGCCGCCCGGTCGATGCCGAGTTCGCGCGCGGCGCGGTCCATCAGCCGCTCCATCACGAAGGTCCCCTGCGGGTGCGAGGCGCCCCGCACCGGCGCGCAGGGCACCTTGTTGGTGAACACCAGCGTCTGCTTCATGCGGTAGTGGGGCACGTGATAGGGGCCGGGCACGCAGGTCGCCGCGTTGTAGGGCAGGGTGATGCCCTGCGGCGTATAGGCGCCGTGGTCGTGGATCAGCCGGCCGCGCACGCCCTGGACGATGCCGTCCGCGTCCAGCGCGATCTCGGCCTCCCAGTACTGGTCGCGCTCCTGGATGGTGGCGAGGAAGTGCTCGCGCCGATCCTCGATCCACTTGACCGGCCGGCCGGCGAGACGGGCGGCCAGCGCCACCACCACCTCTTCCGAGTAGAACAGGAACTTGGGTCCGAACCCGCCGCCGACATCGGGGGTGACGATGCGGATGCCGTTCTCGTCGCAGCCCAGAAGCTCGACGATATAGCCGTGCACCAGGTTGGGCATCTGGGTGGAGGTCCAGACCGTGGTGCGCCGGTCGTAGTCGTCGTGGCGGGCGACCACGCCGCGGGTCTCCATCGGATGGCCGCTGCCGCGATGCTGGAAGATGGTCTCGCGGAACACGTGCGGGGCGGATGCCATCGCGGCGTCCACATCGCCGTATTCCTGCACCATCTCCATCATCACGTTGGACTCCGCGTCCTTCATGGCGCGCGGCGCGCCGTCCTCCAGCGCCGCCTTGCAGTCGCCGACGGCCGCCAGGATGTCCCAGTCGATATCGACCAGAGAGGCGGCGTCCTCGGCGACGCCGCGCGTCTCCGCCAGCACGATGGCGACACATTCGCCGACATACATGGTCTCGTCCTTGACCAGCACCGGCGGGCCGGCGTTCTCGGCGTTCGGCACGCCGGACGGGAACTCCACCGGCAACCGGTCGCGGGTCAGATGCGGGCGCAGGGCGGCGAAATCGTAGACTGCGAACACCCCCGGCACGGCGAGCGCCGCGGCGGCATCCAGCGATTTCAGGACCGCGTGGGCGTGCGGGCTGCGGACGAAGGCGGCGTGCAGCATCGCCGGCAGCTTCACGTCGTCCACGAAGCGGCCCCTGCCGCGCAGCAGCGCCGGGTCCTCGACCCGCTTCACCCGGTTGCCGAACACCTTGCCCGTCATGACGGCCTCGTCTCCTTCTCGCGTCTGGTCATTGCCACGTCCGCCCAGTAGGCGGCCGTGCCCGCCACCAGCCCCGTCACCATCAGGCTCCATTGCGGCGTCAGCAGATAGGCCGGCGGGCCGACCGCCGCGCCGGCCAGCAGCGACGCCCGGTCGATGCGCAGCCTGGCGCCGTCGATGAAGACCAGGATGAAGAACATGGCGGGCAGCGCCACCAGCCCCAGCGTCACCCAGCCCGGCATCACCCCGGCGAGCACGAATCCCGCCCAGGTGGCCGGTGTGCCGAAGACCAGCACGGTCAGGAAGAATCCCTCCAGATAGGGCAGCCGCTGGTCCGGCGGCAGGCGCGGGCAGCGGCGCATTGAAAACGCCCAGGACAGGATCGCCAGGTAGCCCATGGCGATATAGAGCCGCCAGCGCGGCGGGTCGCCTTCCAGCAAGGTCGGGGCGAGCGCCGCCGACATCGGCAGGAAGCGCATGTTGACGATGGCGACGCCGAGGACGATGAGCGCGAGCGAGGTGCCGGTGGCATAGAGCTCGGCCATCAGCACCTGGGCCGGCGTCGCCCAGATGATGACGGTGGAAAGCACCGACAGCCACACGTCCCAGCCCGCCTCGCGCGCGATGGCGCCGAA
>WHUE01000150.1 GCA_009377375.1 Alphaproteobacteria bacterium
AAGAGGATCTGTCCGACAAGTCGATCCTGATCGGCCCGGCGGACAGGATCGTCGAGAAGCTGAAGGAGGTCGAGGCGGGCGGCATCGCCGAGGTCATCCTTTACTTCAACGTCGGCTGCAAGCCGCATGCCCTGGTGAAAGAGCAGATGCACCGCTTCGCCGAGCAGGTGGCGCCGGCCTTCGCCACGGGGGGCGCGAAGAATGCTGCGGCTGAATAGCTACCTTCCCTATCTGGTAAATCGCGTCGGCCAGCGCTTGGTCGCCGGGTTCACCCCGGCACTGCGCGCGCAGGGCATGGACGTGCAGATGTGGCGGGTGATGATCGTCCTTCACGCCGAAGGACCGCAGAGCGCCGGCGCTCTGTCGCGGCTGACCAGCATCAATCTCTCCACCCTGTCGCGTCTGGTCGCGCGGATGGAGGAGAAGCGGCTTGTCGCGCGCCGCCGCGACGGCGCTGATGCGCGCTCCGTGGTCGTTGCCCCGACCGAGGAGGGACGGCGGCGGACCGAGGCCCTGCTGCCCGCGGCCGCTGCGCTCGAGGCGGCGGCTGATTTCACCGAGGCGGAGCTCGCCACGTTGAAGAGCCTGCTCGCTAAACTATACGCCGGCACGGCGGACGCGCAGCCGTCCGGCGAAGAAGACCGACGCGAAGCGAGCTAACCGCCGCTCAGCCCGAGCCGCGCCAGCGCGCGGTCATGGGCGCGCGCAAGGGTAATTTGAGCCGTCATCGCGCCGACCAGCGCCAGGAACATGTCCCACTGCGTGTCCCAGACATCGCCCTGGGTGCCGAGGAAGGCTTCGGATTCGGCGCCGCCGAGCAGCGCCGTCCACCATTCGATCATCTCGTAGAACGCGCTGAAGGCGAGGCAGACGCTGGTCACCAGCACGAACAGCCAGCGCCCGCGGCACAGCGGCGAGGTCCGCAGCAGGATCTCGCGTGCGAGGATTGCCGGGACGAAGCCCTGCGCCAGATGCCCCAGCCGGTCGTAGTGGTTGCGCGACAGGTCCAGCCAGTCCTGCAGCCAGAACCCCGGCGGCACCTTCGCATAGGTGTAGTGCGCGCCCAGAAGAAGGATCAGTCCGTGGATCAGGATCAGCCGGTAAACCAATGGCGTCATTGGGAATCTTCGCCACGTAATGACCAGGATCGGCGCGCCGATCATCACCGGCAGCGCCTCCAGCCACCATGTCAGCCGGTCTTCGGGGCCGATGCCGGAGACGGCCACCGCAGCGGCGGCGATGGCGAGCAGCGCCAGCGGCTCGCGCGCGTCGGGGGCGGGGGAGGAGACCATGTCAGCCCTCTGCCGTGTCCAGCGCGAGGCGGACGGTGTTGCCATCATGCTGCGCGTGCAGGCGCAGCGCCTGGCCGGTCCTGACCGGGATCGGCGCATCGAGGGCGTAAACCGCCTGCTGCCAGTGCGTCGGCGGCGCGTCCGGGGCGGTGGACAGCGTTGTCTCTTCGTCCAGGGCGAGGGTGAACCAGAAGGCGATGAGCTGCGCCGACCCGTCGGCGGTGGCGGCGATGGGGATTGTCGTTTCCTCCGGCGCCGGGGCGGCGGTGCGGAAATCGAAGGAGAAGACGGGGGCGGGCGCCGCGAGGGCGCGCCAGTCGTAGCGGCGGAGATCGGTCTGGAGATAAAGCCGGGGCGCCAGCGCGTTGAACGGGGCGAGGTCGAACCCCGCCACCGTCCCGACCCGCCGCTCGGCATAGAGCGCCTTGCATTCGACCGGCGCGGCATGGACGGTGGCTGCCTGCGGGATCACGGCCGCGCCGGGTTTCAGCAGCCGCGCGCGGGCGTCGGCGAAGCTCCGCAGCATCCCCTCGCCCAGCAGCCCGGCATCGAGAATTTCGGCCACCAGCAGGTCCGCCCGCCCGCTCAGATCGACCGAATCCAGGGTATCCGATGATTTCCGTATAACATTAATTGAATTATTCAATCCATTGTTTCTAATTATTTTCTCTGCCATATCGGCCAGTGCAAAAATGCTCTCGCACGCGGTGACGCGCCCCGCCCCGGCGCGCGCCGCCATCATGGCCAGAAGCCCGGTGCCGGTGCCGATATCGAGCACGTGCATGCCGGGCTTCACCGCGCGACGGATGGCACGGTCGTACGCCTCGGCCCGCGCCGCATCGTTCAGCATCGCCGCGTGCCAGGGCGGGATCACCGCCACCAGCGCGGCATCCAGTCCGCGCCGCGCGTCGTCGCAGTGGGGATCGAGCGCCAGGACGCGGCGAAAGCTCTCCGCCGCGCCCTGGTGGCGGCCGATCGAATGCAGCTCCCGGGCCAGCGCGAGATGCGCCTCGGCGAAGGAGGGCTGGAGCAGCGTGGCCTGGCGCAGATCCTCGACCGCGCCGCTGACATCGCCGGCGGCGGCCAGCGCCCGCCCGCGGCGCAGATAGGCGTGGCTCGCATGCGGCGCGAGCGCGAGCGCGGCGCCGGCGGCGGCCGCCGCTTCCTCCGGCGCATCCCAGTCCAGCAGGGCGTCGGCGGCCAGGCAGAGGCAATCGTAATCGGCGGGCGGGCCCTCGGCGAGCGTGGCGCGCAGCGCGCCGAGGGCGGCGTCGCGCTTGCCTTCGGCATCCAGCGCCATGGCGAAAAGAATTTTTGCAGCAAAGAGTTCCGGTGCGTTGTTGATAACGGATTCAAGCTTTTTGGCTAGTGCCGCCGCAGGCATATCGCTCTCCAACGCCGCCGCCAGCGCGCCTGCGCCGGGCGCGCGCATCGCGGCCCCGGACGCCAGCGCCGCCCGCGCCTCGCGCAGGCGCGACACCGGGTCCCTCGCCGTCGTCATGCGGTCCGGTTTCCCGCCGCGTAGAGGGCGACGGCCACGGCGTTGGACACGTTGAGCGAGGACAGCGGGCCGCGCGCGGGGATGGAGACCACCAGATCGCAATGCTCGCGGGTCAGCCGCCGCATCCCCGCGCCCTCGGCGCCGAACACCAGCGCCGCCTTGGCCGGCAGCGGGGTCTCGCCCAGCCGGTCCGGCGCCTCGCCGGCGAAGCCGACGCACCAGAACCCGGCCTCCTTCAGCGTGTCCAGCGCACGGGCCAGGTTGACGACGCGGACCAGCGCCACCGATTCCAGCGCTCCCGAGGCGGCCTTGGCCAGCGCGCCGGTTTCCGGCGGGGCATGCCGGTCCGGCACGATGACCGCCCCGGCCCCGAACACCGCCGCCGAGCGCAGCACCGCCCCGACATTGTGCGGATCGGTCACCTGGTCGAGCACCACGCAGAGGGCGCCGGCGCCGGCGGCCTCTGCGTAATCCTCGATATGGCAGGCGGGCAGCGGCTCGGTCAGCAGCGCGATGCCCTGATGCACGGCGCCTTCCGGCAGAAGGGCGGCGATGTCGTCCCGGCTGGCGGCCTCCGGCGCGGCGCGGGCGGTTCCGGGCAGCGCGGGCGGTTCTCCGGCCACGAGCAGCCTGTGGATAACCCGTGCCGGGTTGGCCAGCGCCGCGATCGCCGCGTGATGGCCGTAGAGCCAGTGTCCGCCGGCCGCAGCGGGGCGCGGCGACCGTCTCTCGCGGGACCTTTCCGCTTGGCCTCTGAACTGCTTGTGTTTTTTCGGCATCGCCGATATATTCGCGCTGAATTTAAACGCAAAAGCAACTTCTCTTGCAGCCGACCGCCACAGGGAGGCACGGGGGGGACGTTATTTTGCGCGGTTTTGACGTTGACAAGCGGAGCAGGTTTCCCGTATCTCGCACGTCTGTTCGACGGCCCGCCGGGCCGCCTGGGAGGGGTGCCCGAGTGGCTAAAGGGGACGGGCTGTAAACCCGTTGGCGTACGCCTACGTTGGTTCGAATCCAACCCCCTCCACCATCCCGGCCCAGATCGCGTTGCCGCAGAGTGCGGCGCGGCAGACGACGGACGGATGGTCGCAGCGGCGGCGATGCGGGGCGACCGACGGGATGTCGACACGGGACTATGCAGGCGCGGTTGCGTGGGTGACGAACGGACAGCAGGGTTGGAGCAAGCGGAATTCGGCGGGTGTAGCTCAATGGTAGAGCCCCAGCCTTCCAAGCTGGTTACGTGGGTTCGATTCCCATCACCCGCTCCAGATTGGCGCCGGTCGGGCGTGGAGACCGCGGGGCCGTAGACGGCCGTGCGATGTGAGGACAGGGAAAACGGCCGCCGTGCCGCAAGTTGGGATTGAAAGATGTCGAAAGCGAAGTTTGAACGAACGAAGCCGCACTGCAACATCGGGACG
>WHUE01000151.1 GCA_009377375.1 Alphaproteobacteria bacterium
CATTGCCCAGCGGAGCTACTTGCAGTCGATGGCCTTCGCCAGGCCGTGGTGGCCGGGGTAGGTCACGTCGCACTGAAGTCCGGCCTTCAGCGCGGCGGTCTTTTCCTTCTTGCCGGCGATGGTCACATCGGTGCGCTTGCCGTGCAGCTTGGCGCGATGGTCCTCGCCGCCCACCGTGAAGTAGACGTAGCGCCCCTTCTTCTCCCTGAGCGACACCGAGACCGTCTTCCACGTGATCTTGCGCTTGGATTCGCCGACCTTCGCCGGCTTCCGATAGCCGGCGGTCAGACGCGCCAGCTCCACCGGCGTGTCGTATAGCTCCTTGACCAGCGCCTCGACCTCCTCCCCGGAGATCGGGTCGATCTCGAGCCGGCGCCTCTCTGCGTCCTTGAGGAACTTGGGATCCTCCAGGGCTTGCATGAAAGCCTTGCGCAGCGCCGCGACGCGCGCCTTCGGCATTTCCGGCGGACCGGCGAAGGGGCGGCCCATCTCCTGCGTGCCGAACACGATCTTCAGCATCTGCCGGTCCCTCGGGTTGGTGATATAGTCCATCATCACCGGCACTTTGCCGTCGAGCTCCTTGTGGCTGCGGTCGGAGAACTGCAGCAGCAGGTTGACCTTCTTCTCCTTGATGAAATCCGGCCGCGCGATCTTCAGGCTGCTCCAGCCGTAGCCGCACAGCCCGTCGAGCTCGCCCCGCTCCATCGCCAGAAAGACCTCGGCGGGATCGTATCCGCTGATGATCCTGAACTTGGTGCCGGCCATGGCGTTCAGCATGCGCGGCATCACAGCGCCGGTGCTGGTGGTCGAGCTGGCCCCGACTATGGTTTCCGTCATCTGCACCTGCTCGAAGGTCTTCACCTTCGAGTCCTTCCAGGTGAAGCATACGCTCTTCTGCTTCGCCATGCTGCCGATCCACGTCATCTCGCGGCCGTCAAACTTGGTGCCCTTGGGATAGACATGCGGCTCCAGCCCCATGCGCTCGTGGATCAGCCCGAACATCGAGCCGTCGCGCGGCCCGACATTGTACATCCAGTTCGCGAGCACGCGGCCCGATCCGCCGGTGCGGCTGCCGACGATGATGGTCGGATTCCCTGGGATGTACTTACCCATGTAATCCTTCAGCACCTGGGCATAGGCGGTGTAGGAGCCGCCCGGCGTCAGGCCGCTCCATATCGTCAGCACCTTGTCTCTGTAGAAATCGGCGACATCGTCGGCCGATGCGGGAACGGCGGATGCAGCCACCATCGCACCCGCCATCGCCGCGGCGCACATCGTCGCGCCACGCAGCCCCGCAATGCAGTTCATCTTCATCGTGAAGTCCTCCCCTTTGCAGAAACGCGCCGCACCGTGTTGTTGCCGTTCAACGCGGCGCCAAGGGGAAAGTATCGGTCGATACGCCAGGGCGATCAACGAGAAATGGCTGAAAACGGCCATTCCGGTGGGTTCCGTATGGCGGCGCGTCGCTAGCCGAACAGCGCCTTGGGCAGCCAGGTGGCGAGTCCGGGCCAAGTCGCGACGACGATCAACCCGACGATCTGGATTGCGACGAAGGGGACGATGCCGCGATAGATATGCAGCGTCGTCACCGCCGGCGGCGCCACGCCGCGCAGATAGAACAGGGCGAAGCCGAAGGGCGGCGTCAGGAAGCTGGTCTGCAGGTTGATGGCGATCATCACCCCGAACCAGACCGGATCCAGCTCCATCTGCAGCAGAATCGGGCCGACGATGGGTACGACGACGAAGATGATCTCGATGAAATCGAGGAAGAACCCCATGACGAACATCAGCGCCATCACCACCAGCATGGCGCCGAACGCGCCGCCCGGCATGGATTTCAGGATGTCGCCCACCAGCTCGTCTCCGCCGAAGCCGCGGAAGGTAAGCGAGAACACGGAGGCTCCGAGCAGGATGACGAACACCATCGCGCTGATCTGCACCGTCGTGCGCATCACCTCCTGCAGGATCGCGACGTTGAGCTGCCGGCGCATGGCGGCGAGCGCCATCGCGCCCACGGCACCCACCGCGGCCGCCTCCGTCGGCGTCGCCGCGCCGGCGAGGATGGAGCCGAGGACCAGGACGATCAGCACCGCCGGCGGCAGCAGCACCTTCAGCACGCGCCAGCCCATGTCGTCGGGCCGGCCCCTTTCATCCACCAGGGCGGGACAGGATTGCGGCGAGATCATCGCCTTGAGCAGAATCCAGCCGACATAGAGCGCGACCAGAACCAGCCCCGGGATGAACGCGCCTGCGAACAGATCCACGACCGACACCGGGTCGGGCGCGAAATTGCCCTTGGCGAGCTGCGCCTGGGTGTTGGCGCCCTGCAATATGTCCCCCAGCAGCACGAGTACGATGGAGGGCGGGATGATCTGTCCCAGCGTGCCGGACGAGCAGATGATTCCGCTCGCCAGCTTCGGATCGTATCCCGCCTTGAGCATGGCCGGCAGCGAAAGCAGCCCCATGGTGACGACCGTCGCGCCGACGATGCCGGTGGACGCGGCCAGCACCGCGCCGACCCCGATCACCGAAATACCGAGACCGCCGCGCATGCGCCCGAACAGAAGCCCCATCGTTTCCAGAAGCTGCTCGGCGATGCGCGAGCGTTCGAGCATCACGCCCATGAACACGAACAGCGGCACCGCGACCAGCACCTCGTTCGCCATCACGCCGAAATAGCGCGACGGCAGCCCGCCCAGCAGCCTGAGGTCGAACACGTCGAACAGCGAGCCGATGAAGGCGAAGGCGAGCGACACCCCCGCCAGGGTGAACGCGACCGGGAATCCCAGGATCAGGACGAAACAGGTGACGGCGAACATCGCCAGCGAGAGGAACTCGGCGCCCGCGCTCATGCCAGCTCGTGCCCCTCTTCCGCCGGCCGGAATTCTTCACGTCCGGCGAGGATCAGCGCGCTGCGCGCCGCCAGCGACAGCCCCTGAAGCCCCACCAGAATGCAGAACGCCCAGATCGCCGATTTGAGCAGGTACAGCGCCGGCAGCCCCCCGGCCTCGCGCGATTCCTCCAGCTTCATCCACGAGATCAGCACGTAGTCCCAGCTGGCGCTGAACACCATCACGACCATCGGCATCAGCAGGATCAGCGCGCCGAGCAGGTCGACCCATGCCTTGTAGCGAGGACCTGCGCCGCGATAGATCACGTCCACGCGGACATGGCCGCCATGCAGCAGGGTATAGCCCGCCCCGACCATGAACACGATGCCATGCAGCCAGACGTAGCTTTCCTGCATCCACACCCAGCCGAGCGAGAACGCGTAGCGCAGGACCACGACAAGAAACGTCACCAGCACCATCGCCAGCGTCAGCCAGGCGACGCCGCGCCCGATCAGGTCGTTCAGGCGGTCGACAGTGCGAACGAAGGCGGCCAGAGCGTTCATGCATTCCTCCCTGTGCCGCCGCGCCGGCTCACCGCCCCTTCACGCCGGCCTCATTCGAACCGGTGCGAACGGGGAAAGCCGCGCGGAGCGAGCCGCCCGGCCTGCGCGCGCTTGCCGACATAGAGGCGGAGATCGGTCTCCGTCCGGATACGGTCGCCGGACTTCCAGCTCAGCCCCTCGGCCAGGGCGAAGGTCCTGACGTCGGCCAGCTCGCCATCCTTGTAGCTCTGCAGCTTCACGCCGCGGCCGCGCGTCATCTCTGGCAGCTCGTCGAGCGGGAAGACGATCAGCTTGTGGTTCTGGCCGATGACGGCGACGGAATCGCCCTCTACCACGCAGCAGGCGCGCGCCTCGGTATCGCCGGAGACATTGAGCACCTGCCTGCCGTTCCTGGTCTGCGCGACCGCCTCGTCCTCCGGCACGAT
>WHUE01000152.1 GCA_009377375.1 Alphaproteobacteria bacterium
ATGGCGGCTGGGGAGCGTGCGCTATCCACGACGGCGCCGGGCCCTTTAGAACCATGGCTCATGGCGACACCCGGGTCATCCCTGCCGAGCTCCTGGAGACGATGTACCCGTTCGTGGTGGAGGCGTTCTCGCTTCGCCCGGATTCCGGCGGCCCCGGCAAGCACCGAGGCGGGCTCGGCTACATAAAGCGATACAGGATCCTGGAGCCTTGCACGCTTCGGGTGGATTTCGATCGGATTCTCTGCCCGCCCTGGGGGGTGATGGGCGGCCATCCGGCCGAATCGGGCAGAGTGGTGATAACCCGCCACGGCTCGGAAGTGCCCGAGGTCATTTACAAGTGCCGCGAGTACCAGTTGGCGGAGGGTGACATCATCAGCGCCGAGATCGGGGGCGGCGGCGGCTATGGCCCGCCGCAGGACCGGTCGCTGGAGCTGATCGTCCGCGACGTCGCCCGCGGTTACGTATCCGCCGAGGCGGCCAAGCGGGACTACGGCGTCAGTGCCGAGGATTTGCAGACGTTTGCGTGACCATCACCGGCTGTGCCGGTCTACATCAGAAAGGAGCGAAAAATGAAGCTTGGGAGGATTGTGAGCGGAATTACGGCGACCGCTTTGAGTGCCGCCGTGACTGTTAGCGCTGCGGCGCCGGCCAGCGCCGACGCTGTCTCGGATTTTTACAAGGGAAAGACCGTCACCCTCATCGTAGGGTCTGGCGAGGGCGGCAGCTACGATTTCATGGGCCGTCTGATAGCCCGTCATCTCCAGAGCCATATTCCAGGCAAGCCGAACATCATTGTAAACAACATGCCCGGCGCCTCCAGCGTCCGGGCGACCGGCTATGTTTACAACGTCGCGCTGAAGGACGGCTCCGTGATGGCCCTGGTGCAGCCGACCGTGGTGCTGAACAAGCTCATTGAGCCCGACGCCAAGTACAAGCCGCAGGAGCTCAACTGGCTCGGACGCGTCGCGCCCATCACGCTGGCCGGGGTGGTATGGCATACCGCGCCAGCGGACACTGTCGACGAGGCGAAGAAGCACGAGTTGATATTCGGCGCCAGCGGTGCGACGGGCTATGCAGCAATCATCCCGTGGGCGATGAACAATATCGTCGGGACGAAGTTCCGTGTGGTCCGGGGGTACAAGTCGATGGCGTCGGAAATCGTCGCGATGGAGCGCGGCGAGATCCAGGGTATCGGCAGCCTCGGCTGGGACTACTTCCCGTCACGTCGGCCCGAATGGGTAGAGAATCGGACCGTGCGGCCGCTCTATGTCATCGGGATGGAGCGTCACGACACGTTGCCGAACGTTCCTACGGTCGTGGAGCTTGCGAACACTGACCTGGACCGAAATGTGATGCAGCTGTTCGCCGGGACGATCTCCATAGGTTACGCCGTCATGACGCCACCCGGTGTGCCGTCCGAACGGATCGACGCTCTCCAGGACGCGCTGGCCAAAGTTGCAAAAGACGAAGCATTCTTGAAGGACGCCCAGAAGCGGAAGCTGCAGATTGATCCGCTGACGGGATCACAGGTACAGAAGCTGGTTGCTGACGTGGTAGAGGCGCCGGAGGCGGTGGTGAGCAAAATGCGCGAAGTCATCAAGCCACCCAAGAAGTAGGCGGTAACATAGCCAAGCCTGAAGTGCCGCCGAGCGCTGTGATGGGCTCGGCGGCACCTCGCGCCGACGCGCTCTTAAAGACGGCGCTCGCATTAAGACCGTTGGGGCTATCCTTCATGGCGGCATGACTTTAACGAAATGGCGCCGGCAATCACAGAACGGTCCAGTCTGGTATGTGGAAACCTCGGACGCCGAGGTCAGCCGGCAGGGCTTCCGTGTCTGCCGGAGGATCGGGGTGGACGCCGGTGGAGTCCGACAAGCCGCTCAGGAAGAACCGCACCATCGCGGCGGATGCGTCCGGTCCCCGCGGATCCGTGTAGGACCCGTTCGGGCTGCCGCCGGACCAGGCATGCCGGGCGCCGTCGACGATCCAGCATTCCAGCGCCCGCACGCCTCCCCCGCGCTCGATCACCGTCTTGCTGTAGCCGCGCTTGCCCCCCGACGACGCGTGCTCGGACCGAAGCACTTGACCGCATGCGCCTGCGAGGGTCGCAACGATCCTGTCGGCGTTACCGGGATGGACCGTGGTGTCGGTGCTGCCGTGGAAGACGATCGCCCGCGGCGCCGCATCGCTCTCGGCCCGGCGGCGCGGCTCGATCGCCGCCTGTCCCCGCATGGCGCTGAATGCGGATAACACGTCGTTGGCCGACCCGTAGGCGAGCCCGGAATGGATGCCGATCCCGGCGTAGAGGTCGGGGTAGGTCTCGCCCATGATCGCGGCCATCGCGCCGCCGGCGGAGAGGCCGGCCACGAAGACGCGGTCGTGCAGGATCCCGAACTCGTCGCGGATGGAGCGCGTGAGCCCCGCGATGATCGCGGGCTCGCCGGCGTCGCGCACCTGATCGCCGGGCCGGAACCAGTTCCAGCAGGACATCGAGTTGTCCCCGTTCGTCTGCCGGGGATAGACGACGAGGAGGCGGTGCTCCTCGGCGAGGTCGTTCATCCCCGTCCCTGCGGCGAAGTCCTCGGGGCTCTGCGTGCAGCCGTGCAGCATCACGATCAGTCCCTGCAGCCCGTCGCAGGCGGAGGTCGGGACGTAGAGGCGATAGGAGCGTACGCCGGCAGCACAGGTGTAATGCAGGTCCCGGAACTCCGCGCCTTCCGGCAGCGGCAGGTCCGCCTTGCGCGCCGGCATGCCGAGACCGGGCCGCTGGCTGTCGAGCCCGAGCCCCTTGCGTCCTTCGGCAAGTGTCCGGAGCACCTCGCCAAGGGGCTTGCGCAGCCGCCGTGGACGGAAGGCCTTGGACCGATGGCCATCGCCGCGCGCGTCACCCGGCCGGTCCGGACCGACCGTGCCGTCAGTGGAGCGTTCGGCGTGCTGCGGCATCCGGAAACCGTCGCCCGCACCTGTCTGAACGGTGCTGGACGATGCCAGCCCGCCTGCCGCGAGCGCGGCCTGGATAATGGCGGTGGCGCCCGAGGGGTCGCCGGCGCGCAGAAACCCTGTCGCGCGGAGGATCTCCGCGACGAAGTCGTTGTTCATGATACTGCCTTTCCTGCCGCTCCCGCGGCTCAACTCATCCTTGTGGCCAGAGCGGCCTTGACTTCGGGACTGGCCTGGAGGGCCCCGAGAACCGTCAGTGAGCCGATCGTCTCGATCGCCAACTCCGGCGTCACGTCCGCCGCGATACGGACAAGCCCGACGACCTTGACGTGCAGTCTCTCCCCCGCGTCCCGGACCGCCTCGAGATCGGCCTTGCTGAAGTCTCGCAGGCCGAGCTCGAGCATGTGACGGTCGATGGAGCGGGACACCTCCTCCGAATGCCCGGTGAGCTGGTTGCGGATGGCCGTCCGGATGAAGTCTGTCCGGTTGGAGTAGAACCCCTCATGAACCAGAAGATCGATCCGCCCGAGGTCGACATAGCCGAGGTTGATGGTGATCTTCTCGGTTTCAGGCACCCGTTCGCGTAACTGCCGGACCGTCATGGTCTCCTCCTTCCATCCGTATGGATGGTATATGGATGTTAGCCCGCTCCGATCAAGAGGAGGCGCTTAACTGCTGCCACTCCTCCACAAGCAGGCCTCCGCGGCCGAATAGCGGGCCATCGCTTTTTCCGATGGGCGGCATCA
>WHUE01000153.1 GCA_009377375.1 Alphaproteobacteria bacterium
CACGTGGCGGTGAACATCCTGCCGATGGGGCTCGTGGTCTTCATGGTGATCGGCTTCATCGTGCTGGGCTGGGCCACGCCGTCGGAATCGGCGTCGTTCGGGGCGCTCGGCGTGGTGATCCTCGCCGTCGCGTTCGGCGTATTCACGAAGGCCGCCTTCATCACGTCGCTGATGGGGACGGTGCGCACGGCGGGGATGGTGTTCTTCATCCTGATGAATTCCACCGTCTTCAGCCAGCTGCTCGCGCTGTCCGGCGCCGGCGCCGGTCTGGTGAACTGGACCACCGGGTTCGACGTCGCGCCGCTGGTCATCCTGGCGGCGATGTTCCTGGTGCTGCTGATGCTCGGCATGTTCATGGACCCGGTGTCCATGATGCTGATCACCGTGCCCGTGTTCTATCCGGTGGCGCAGGCGCTGGGCTTCGACCTGATCCTGTTCTCGCTGATCGTCCTCATCGCGCTGGAGATGAGCGCCACGACGCCGCCGTTCGGGCTGCTGCTGTTCATCATGCTCGGCATCGTCAAGGAATCGAACCTGTTCGAGGTCGCCGGCGCCGCCGCCCCGTTCCTGGTCTGCGACCTGATCCTGGTGATCCTGCTGGTCGCCTTTCCCATGCTCGCGCTCTATCTGCCGGGCCTGATGTGAAGCCGACGCCGCGCGACGGGCGGACTCCGTTTGCGGGCCCGCTGCCGGTCGCGGCGCGCCGGCTTGTCGCCTCCGGGCCGCGCTGATACCCTCCGCCGCCGTTCAACGTCCGGAGACGAAGCCCCGCGATGCTCGAGCTCTATCACAACGCCATGTCCACCTGCTCGCAGAAGGTCCGCCTCGCGCTGGCCGAGAAGGGGCAGGGCTGGGAAGGGCATCACCTGAACCTGCGCGCCCGCGACCAGCACAGGCCGGAATACCTGAAGCTCAACCCCAACGGGGTGGTGCCGACCCTCGTGCACGACGGCCGGGCGGTCATCGAATCCGCGGTCATCAACGAATATATCGACCAGGTGTTCGACGGCACGCCGCTGCGCCCGGACGATCCGTACGACCGCGCCCGCATGCGGCTGTGGACCAGGCAGCTCGACGAGGGGCTGCACGCGGCCAGCGCCACCATCAGCGCCTGCATCGCCTTCCGCTACCAGTTCACGGAAGGCAAGACCGATGCGCAGATCCGCGAGACGCTCAACGGCTATATCGATCCCGCCAAGCGCGCGCGGATGAGCGAGAACGTGCTGGAAGGGGTCAGATCCTCGTATTTCCGCGCCGCCATCCTGCGCGTCCGCCGGATGCTGGACGACATGGAGGCTCGGCTGCAGGCCGGCCCGTGGCTCGCCGGCGGGACGTACTCGCTGGCCGACATCGCCGTGACGCCCTACGTGACGCGGGTCGATCACCTGCAGCTCGGCGGCCAGATCGCGGCGCGGCCGCATCTGGCGGACTGGTACGCGCGCATCCGCGCGCGGCCGTCATACGATCTGGCGCTGACGCAGCATTTCCTGCCCGATTTCGTGTCGCTGATGGCGGAGAAGGGCGCGGCGCACAGGGACGAGGTCGAGGCGGTCATGGCCGGCTGAGCCGGCGCCGCTTCGCAACAGGGGAGGCGGCCGATGCTGGCGCTCTATCACAACGACATGTCCACCTGCGCCCAGAAGGTGCGCTTCACCCTGGCCGAGAAGGGGCTGGAGTGGGACAGCCGTCACATGAACCTGCGCGCCGGCGATCAGCAGAAGCCGGACTACCTGGCGATGAACCCCAACGGGGTGGTGCCGACGCTGGTCCATGACGGCCGGGTGACGATCGAATCCACCGTCATCATGGAATATCTCGACGACGCCTTTCCGGCGCCGCCGCTGCGCCCGGCCGACGCCTGGGAGCAGGCGAAGATGCGCCAGTGGATGAAGAAGCTGGACGAGGGGCTGCACGCGATGACCGGGGTGATCTCGTCCTCCATCGCCTTCCGCTACCAGCATTTCGCGATCAAGTCGGAGGACGAGGTGCGCGCCCAGATCGAGCGCATCCCCGACCCATCCAAGCGCGCGCGCCAGTTCGAGAACATCCTGAAGGGGCTGGACTCGAAATTCCTGCCCGGAGCGGTCGCGGCCTTCGCGAAGCTGATCGCCGATATCGACGCCCGGCTGGGCGAGGCCGACTGGCTTGCCGGCGGCGCGTTCTCGCTGGCCGACATCGCCTACGCCCCCTACATGGTCCGGCTCGACCATCTGCAGATGCACTGGCTGTGGGCCGACCGGCCTTCCGTCGCCGACTGGTTCGCCCGCCTCCGCGCGCGCGACGGGTTCAAGGCCGGAATCGAAGCCTGGTTCAACCCCGATTACATCGCGCTGATGGCCGAGAAGGGCGCCGAGGCGCGCCCGAGGATCGAGGCGCTGGCCGCCTGACCCTCACGCCTCCGCGTGGACGCGCAGCAGTTCGGGGATCGTCTCCGGCGGGCGGCGGCCGAAGCCGCATTCGGCGGCAATGCCGTAGCCGGCGGCGAATTTGTCGGCCACCGCCATGCGCCTGCGGGTGCCCTCCACCCCGTCGCGCAGGTGGATCAGCCCGAGATAGAGCTTCGCGCCGTTCAGCCGCAGCTCCTTCAGCGGGGCGTAGAACGCCGCGTCGTCGCGCTCGATCGGCACCGGCATATGCACCCAGTGGATCGGGCGCGACACCTTCGCCGCGAGCGCGTTGAACACGCGCACGCAGTTGCCGAGATCGTCCGGCTCCTTCCAGTGGCGGTTGCCGTAGGAGCCGTAGCAGAGATGGATGCCGAGCTCGACGCCGGCGGGCACCTGCTCGCAATGCCGCGCCAGCCGGTCGGTCGCGCCTTGGAGCGGGTCGGGGAACCAGTGCGCGCGCACCTCCTCCACCTGGCCCATCTCGGTCGAGACGTCCCATTGCAGCGCCATGTCGTCCTGGGGGATCGCCGCGCAGATCTCGGCCACCTCCTCGAACAGGCGGCGCTCCAGCGCCGGCTCCACCGCCTCGTGGCTGCCGGGCTCGATATGGGCGTTCATCGAGGCGGCGACCGTCGGCAGCGACACCTGGAACCGCGTGCCGGCCGGTATCGCGCCCTCGTCGCGCAGTCGGCGGAAGGTCTCCCACGATTCGAGCGTGGTCTGGACATAGCCGAGCGGCCCGAAGGCGATGGCCGCCGGAGCGACGCCCGGTTTCACCCGCAGCCGCGGCGGGGGCTGCTTGCCCTGTTCGAGCTGGTCGCCGCCGCCCCATTTGCGGATGCCCTCGGTGGCCGAGGTGATGCGCCCGCCCGCGGCGACCTCCGCCGGATCGGGCTCCAGCGCGTCGCATGCGTCGTAGGCGGCGCGGTTCCAGATCACCCAGACGGCGCGGTCGCCCGTCTCGCCGTCGGGGATGGCGTGCAGCCGCGTCCCCAGCGCGTCGGCCGCCGTGCGGAATACCTCCTCCGCCGATTTCAGCCCGACGCTGCCGACCAGCAGCAGGTCCCGTTTCGCATTCATGTCGTTCATCCTTCCAGTTCCTTGCGTACGATGGCGGCGCCGGCGGCCAGCGCCTTCAGCTTGCCGAAGGCGACGTTGTGCGGCAGGTATTTCATGCCGCAATCGGGCGCCG
>WHUE01000154.1 GCA_009377375.1 Alphaproteobacteria bacterium
CGGGCGGGGCGCCGCGGCGGCGGCGCCAGCGCAGCAGAAACTCGATGATCGGCCGCTCCACCCAGGCATAGACGCAGATGCCGGCGGCGACGCTGGCCGCGATCGAGACCGCGAAGACGGCCGCGGCGGCCGGCACGCCGTGCAGCCCGGCCTTCGCCGCCGCCACGCCGCAGAACGCCAGCACGAAACCGTGGGAAAGATAGATCGAATAGGACGCGTCCCCGGCGAGGCGGCTGAGGCGCCAGCGCAGACGGGCGATCGCGGGTTCCAGCGAGACCGCGGCGAACAGCAGCGCCGCCCCCGGCAGGCCCCACAGCAGCAGCCGCGCGCGCTCGATCTCGGCGGGCGCCAGCGCGGAGGTTGCGGCGAGCGCGGCGAGCGCCGCCAGGGCGAGCGCGACCGCCGCTGCGGGATGCGCGCGAAACCCCGCCTGCGTCAGCGCTGCGATCCACATCCCGGCCACGAACTCGAGCACGATCGGGTGCAGCATGGCGAGCGGCGTGATCGTCCGCAGCCCGAGCGCGCCCGCCAGCACCGCGACGAGCATGACGGCGGACAGCGTAAGGACCAGCGGCCGGCGGCAGAACAGCACGGCCGCGAAGACGGCGTAGAAGAACATCTCATAGTTCAGCGTCCAGCCGACCGGAACGATCGGCTCCAGCAGCCCGTGCCCGTTGCGCGCGAAGATGAACAGGTATGACGCCACGCCGTGCCACCAGCTCAGATCGGTGTGCAGCGCTGCCGCCGGCACGGCGAGGACCAGCGCGACCTTGGCCGTGGTGGCGAGCCAGTAGAGCGGCACGATGCGGATCAGCCGCCGCTCCGCGAAGACGCGCCAGCCATCGCGCCGCGCCGCCAGATGGCGGGCGGATATGAGCATGACGAAGCCGCTGATCGGGAAGAACAGATCGACGCCCGCAGCGCCGGCGACAGCCACCAGCCGCTCACCGATCTCGGGAATCCGGTCCCGGACCATCAGCCCGGCATGAAACACCACCACCATGACGGCGGCGAGCCCCCGCAGGAGCTGGACGCCGACATAGGTTCCGGCCGCGTCCGGCCCCGCCGCCCGCGCAGATTCGCGCCTCCAGAAATCCCCACCCAAGACGCGCATCGCCCGTTCGAGCCCGATATGCGAAATCCCGGGCGAGATTAGGGCCCGGCGACGCGGGCGGCGCGTGATCGTTCGGTGGCGCGGCGCGATTTAGGTGGATCAGACTCTAGCCCAGCCGGCGACGCGACGGACGTTCGCGCTCGTGACAGGCCCAGAGCAGCAGCGCGCCGGGCGCGGCGAGCACCGTCCAGGCCGGCGCCAGCAATATCCAGGTGATGACCGGATCCCACAGCCAGGGCGCGACGTGCCGCTGGATGCCCGCCTGGGCGCCGTTCAGGCTGGCGGGGTCCAGCCTGAACCACAGCTCGCCGGCCGCGACCGACCGCCACTCCCCCGCCTGCACGGCCGCGAAAATCTCGAAGCCCACCGCGCCGAGCGCCGCGGCCAGCAGAAGCCATCCGATCGCGCGTCCGACGATCATGGTCCGAACCCCCTGATTGAGAACGGCAGCCTAGAGCATGATTGTTCCAAATAGAACCGTCTGCGCGCAACCTCCCCACCATTGATCGGGAGGCCCGCGGCGCAGGCGGTTCTATCTGGAACAATCATGCTCTGGAACAGTATCCGGCCGGATCGCGACATCGGGACGGGTTGGGATTCGGCGGCGCGCGCCATAGACTGCGCGGCGAGCGGAGATCGGCTATCGGCGGGGACATGGAAAGGACGCGGGACGAGATACTGGCCAGCCTGCCGCGCCGGCTGATCGAGATGCCGCGGCGCTGGGCGGCGGCGACGCCGGACGCGCCGGCGGTGCGGTTCGGCGACCGGCTGTGGACGCATGGCGCGCTGCTCGCCGGGATCGAGGCGGCGCGCGACCGGCTGCAGGCGGCCGGGGTGCGGCCCGGCGACCGCGTGACGCTGGCGATAGAGAACGGGGTGGCGGGGCTCTGCTTCTTCCACGCGGTCTGCGCGCTCGACGCCTGGGCGGTGCTGGCCAACGCGCGGCTGACCGCGCGGGAGCTCGGCGTCATCGCGGCGGATTCGGGGGCGCGGCTCTCGATCTTCGCCACCGGGGATTCGCAGGCGGCCGCCGCCCATGCCGACGCCGCCGGCGCCCTGCGCCACGAGGACGCGCTTTACGGCGAGGTCGCCATCGGCCCGGCCGATCCGGCGGCCGAGCCGGAGCCGGTGTTCGAGGCGCCCGAACGCCAGATCGCGGCGATGATCTTCACCTCCGGCTCCACCGGCCGGCCCAAGGGGGCGATGCTGTCGCACCGCGCCATGCTGTACCAGAGCGCCATCGTGTCCGAGCGCCGCGGCTTCGCGCCGGGCGACTGCCCCTACGTGGTGGCGCCGATGGTGCATGTGCTGGGTCTGGCCGGAATGGTGCTGCCGGCGCTGCATGTCGGCGCGGCGATCCGGCTGGCCGCCCGGCTCGACGTCGCGGCGGTCGCCGCCGCGCTGGAGGCGGGGGACCTGACCCATCTCTACGGCGCGCCGCCGCTGTTCACCGCGCTGATCGCCCATGCGGCGAAGCATTCCGGCGGGCGCATCCGCGCGCCCCGGCTGAAGGAGATACTCGCCGGCGGCGCGCCGGTGGACGAGGCGCTGCGCGCCGCCGCGGCGGAGACGTTCGGCATGAAGCTCGGCGCCGGCTACGCCTCGACCGAGTTCACCCCGATCTCGGCCAGCATCCCCGCGCGCCCGGCGAATCCCGGCGCGGCCGGCCATCCGTGGCACGGGATGGAGCTGAAGCTGGTGGATGCGGCCGGGGCCGAGGCGAAGCCGGGCGAGGTCGGCGAGGTCTGGTGCCGCGGGCCGAACGCGATGTCCGGCTACTACCGCGCGCCCGAGGCGAGCGCCGAGGCGATGAAGCCCGGCGGCTGGATCGCCATCGGCGACCTCGCCCGGCTGGATGCGGACGGGCAGATCCACCTGGTCGGCCGGCTGAAGGACATCATCCTGCGCTCCGGCTTCACCGTGTACCCGGCGGAGGTGGAAGGGGTGCTGAACGCGCACCCCCGCGTGGCTCAGGCCGCCGTGGTCGGCCGCAAGGTCGACGGCAACGAGGAGGTCGTCGCCTTCGTCCAGCCGGCCCCGGCGGAGGCCGCGCCTGACCTGGACGAACTCGCCGCCTACGCCGCCGAGCGGCTGGTGGCGTACAAGCGCCCCGGCCGCATTATCCTGCTGGACGCGCTGCCTGTGGGCCCCACCGGCAAGCTCGACAAGGCGGGGCTGCGCGACGCGGCCGCCCGCCTGCCCGCCGATTCCGCCGCCATCGCCGCGAAGGCTTGAGATTACCGCGAAGGCTGCTAGATTGCGCCTTCCGCGGAGGGGTGGCCGAGTGGCTGAAGGCGCACGCTTGGAAAGCGTGTATGCGGGTAACCGTATCGAGGGTTCGAATCCCTCTCCCTCCGCCAGCTCTCAACTCGTTGATACATAAGGCGTTTCCGCTTTTTTGGGCCGCCTGAATACCTGCGATATCTCCGCGGGTTGCGGCATTGTCGCCGTTCGTGGTGGT
>WHUE01000155.1 GCA_009377375.1 Alphaproteobacteria bacterium
TCGTCTCGTTTGCGCACAACGCAGGTGATTCTATTTAGGTGGATCAGACTCTAAGGTGACGCCGCCCGGCACATAAGAAAGCGCCGCGGCCTGAGCCGCGGCGCTTCCCCCTTCCCCCCGGCGTGATCCTTCGCTAGCGGAGCCCGTGGCGCTCCGCGATCTTCAGCAGATTTTCCTCCAGGTTCCTCGCGAAAGCGGCCCCGTTACAGAGAGGCGAGTCCAGCACCATCGGGCGCAGGTTGCGCCGCAGGAACTCCAGCGCATCGACGTTCTGCGCCAGATCGACCGCGGTCCGCACATAGGCGTCGATGTCGTCCACGCACAAATCCTCAAGCCCGGCGCTGTGCAGGATGCTGTTGCTCAGACGCTGGTGCAGGCCGGGCCCGACGAGGGAGACGACCGGCACGCTCATCAGCACCGAATCGCAGGTCGTGGTCCCGCCGGTCAGCGGGAAGGTGTCGAGCGAGATGTCGATCTCTTCGTAATACGAGAAATGGGAAAGCTTGTGGGCGTGGTTGTCGACGAAGTAGAGCCGGTCAGCGGTGACGCCGTGCCGGCCGAACTCCTTCGTCAGATTGCTGCAATAGATCATCGAGCTGCATTCCGGCCGGACGACGAGAAAACGCGAATTCGGCGTTTCCTGCATCACCCGCGCCCAGGTCTCGACGGCCTTGCGGGTGGTCTTATAGGGGTTGTTCATGGTGCCGAAGGTCACCATTCCGCCGTTGCGGACCACCGGCGGGACGACCGAGACAGGCTCGTTCTCACGCGCCTCCATGCAGCAGAAGGTCTCGGGCATCATCAGCGGCGCCTCGACCAGCCAGTCCTCGTTCTGCGGACGGTAGTGGGGATCGAGGACGATATAGTCCACCTCCTTCACGCCGGTGGTGAACGGGTAGCCCAGCCAGTAGATCTGGACCGGCGCCGCCCTGTAGCCCAGCACCTTGAGCTTGCTGTCCTTGGTGAAGCCGTTCAGCTCGAACAGGATGTCGATCCGGTCGTCGCGGATGGTTTGGGCGAAATCGCGGTCGGTCCTGTTGGCGACGATCCGGAACCCGGACACGAGGCTCTTGATGCGCGCCTGGACCTTGTCGCCTACGGATTCATAGGGCGCGTAGCAATAGATCTCGAAATTGTCGCGGTCGTAATTTTCCAGCAGGGGCAGCACGAAACGGGCCACCGAATGCGCGCGCAGGTCGGACGACACGATGCCGAGCCGCAGCTTGCCGCTCCCCTTGCTAGGCTCTATCGGCGGCAAGGGCTCCTCGATGCCGCGCCGGACGATGTTCTCGTACCATTTTACGTGCCACCCCGCGAGCGCGGCATTGTGTTCGGCGGTTTCGGCATGCGGCAGGACTTCCAGCAGCACATGGGCGAAATCGGAGCCCTGCATCTTCTTCAGGTTCTCCCACGGATCGCCGAGCTGCTCCACGCCGTCGAAATCGCAGGTGATGTGGAAGACCTTGTTCGGGTGGGCGATCCGGTTGTCCGGCAGGTCGGGGAACGCGATCGCCGTATGGGCGTAGATCGACGCCTCGTCGTGCCGGTTCTCATGCGACAGCGTGATGCAGAGATTGAGATAGGGCTCGTAGTGATCGGGCGCGAGCGCGATCGATTTCTTGAAATCCGCGATGGCCTCCGGGCGGCGGTTGCCGATCATCCGCAACATGCCAAGGCTGTCGTACGCCTGATAGAAATCCGGCTTCAGCTCGATGGCCCTGAGCAGAGCCGCTTCGGCCTCGTCGCGGCGGCCGGTCATGCGAAGGGTTGTGCCGTAGTCGTTCCAGATCCGGGGATCGTCAGGCTGCTGGTCGAGAAGCTGGCGGTAGACGTCCAGCGCGCGCCCGTATTCGCGGCGGTTGAAATACGTGCCGGCGAGATGGCTCAGGTCGCCCCAGCTTTCCGAGCCGGCCTCCGTTGCCCGTTTGAAGTAGACGTCCGCCTCGTCCATGCGTCCCATGCGGGTCAGGGTCGTGGCGAGGTTGTTGTTGATCTCCGGGGAATCCGGGCGAAGCTCGGCGGCGCGCCGGTAATGACGTTCCGCATCCTCGATCCTGTCCAGCTTCTCGTTCGCGAAGGCCAGGTTGTTGTGGAGCTCGTAGTTGTCCGGCGACATCGACACCGCCCGGTTCAGCCAGTCCACCGCGTCCGTGAACTGGTCATGGGCGAGATAGAGCTCGCCCAGCCGGGAAACGAAACGGGGAGTCTCCGGGCTGGCCTCATGCGCCCTGCGATAGCTTTCCGCGGCCTCGTCGACGCGGCCGAGATCGGAAAGAACCGCCGCGACGTTGGAATGGGGCTCGGCAATGCCGGGCTTGAGCTCGGCGGCGCGGCGGAAATGTTCCAGCGCCGCCTCCCTGCGCTCGAGCGCGTTCAGCACCGCGCCCATGTTGCTCTGGGCATCTGCGAAATCCGGGAGCGATTCCAGGGCGCGCCCGATCAGCTCCGCCGCGGCTTCGTTTTCCCCCTTCTGGTGGTGCAGGACGCCCAGGAGATGCAGCGCGTGGGGCGTGTCGGGCGCCAGCGCCAGCGCCTCGCGGTAGCGGGCCTCGGCGGCGGCGAAATCGCCGGCCTGGTGCAGCCGGACGCCTTCGTTCAGCACCCCGGCAAGCCCGCCCCGCGACGCCGGAGCGGGCGGGTCGGCAATCGTGAATTCCGCCTGGGCCGCGGACGCCGCGCCGGCGCCGTTCGTCGAGCTGCGTTTCTTCCTCGTCTTGGCCATGCCGCCGTCCCGGTCCCGGGTGAATGATCCGAAGGGTCGGCGGCGAAAATGCAGCGGGTAAGGTTGAGAAAGGCTTAAGCCGCGCCCCCGCCGCGCGGCAGAAACTGCCGGGCGGGGAAGTTTTTGCCGGGCAGCTTCTGCCGCGACCGGCAGGATTTGCCGGGTTCTTGCCGGTCCGACCGGCAGGGCGCCGAGCCAAGTCGTTGAAATCGTTCGCTACCCGAATCTGGCACAGCTCTTGCATTAACGGGCATGTCGCGGCGTGTGCCGCACAACGAATGGGAACGGAAACGTCCCCACGGCAGGCAGGACGCCGGTCGAATTCACATCCATGTAGGAGGACTACAATGCCACTTAATCTTATCTCGAACTTCGCCGCCAACGTCGCCCAGCGCAACCTGGGCATGTCCGACGCGGCGGCAACCAACTCGCTGGCCAAGCTTTCGGCCGGCACGCGCGTCCTCAGCGCCAAGGACGACGCCGCCTCCCTGGCGGTCGGCTCCCGTCTGAGCGCCGAGATCATCGGCCTCAAGCAGGCGTCGGTCAACGCGGGCCAGGCCATCTCCATGCTGCAGATCGCAGACGGCGCGATGGCCAAGGTGAACGACGTCCTGACCCGGATGAAGTCCCTGGCCGTGCAGTCCGGTTCGGGCCAGCTCTCCGCCGTCGAGCGCGGCATGCTCGACACGGAATTCCAGGCCCTGGTCTCGGAAGTCGATCGTATCGCGAACGACACGGAGTTCGCCGGCACCAAGCTGGTGGACGGCACCATCGACGTCAGCCTGACCAACGCCAC
>WHUE01000156.1 GCA_009377375.1 Alphaproteobacteria bacterium
AGGCCGCGGATCGGGCAACGTCACCGTGCGCGTGCCCGAGACCGGACGCAGCGTCGATCTCAAGGTCGGCCAACAACTGGAGGTGCACTCGGGGCAAGTGCAGGAGGCCTACGAGTCGCCGCGCGCTGTCGCAGCGGCCGCTGCTGCGGCCGAGACCAAGGCCGCCGAGCCTGCCCCTGCGGCGCCCACGCTTCGGCGTCCCCATCGCGAGCGGGATCTGTTGCGGGATTTGTTGCGGGAGATCGAGGGGCCGGGGGCTGCGCAATCACAGCAGAAGGCGCCTGGCACCCCGAAGGCTCCCTGACGCGGGCGAGACTGTGACGCGAAGGCGCGCCAAAGGCCAAGGCAGGCGAGTGCAAAACGGCGTCGCCTTGCTTTTCGGGGTGGTGCTGTTTGCGTTGATCGGCATCTCAATTGTTATCGCGATCGCGGGCACCGCCGATCATGAACGAGAGCGGGACAAGCGCACGGCGGCAGCGCTCGTGCAGGCAAAGACTGCACTACTTGGATTCGCAACCGGTGTCGATCTTGCCGGTCTGGAGGAGCGACCGGGAGATCTTCCTTGTCCGGATACTAATAATGACGGAGTTGAAGACCCTTGTCCCAGTTCCGCATTGCGGCTCGGACGGCTGCCGTGGCGCACGCTTGGGCTGCCGGACCTGCGTGATGGAGACGGCGAGCGACTCTGGTATGCCGTTTCGAACAACTTTAAGAACAATCCCCGTACGGATTGCAATGTCCCACCGCCGCCTCTGATCACACCACCTTACCCTCATAACTTCGGATGCCTCAATAGCGATACTCGGGGCACAATCACCATCCGAAATTCCGCCGGTACGATAGTCAACGACGGCACGGAGGGCAGTCTTACGCCCGACCTTGATTCCCTTGCCACGGCTGCCATTGCAATCGTGATATCTCCTGGCGCCACATTGGTCAGGGAGCTTGCAGCGGGGAGCCAAGTCAGGACCGTAGGCACCGCCAGCGTTTTGGATCCGACCAATTACCTCGATGTAATTGGAAGCGAAGACAACGCAGTCTTCACTGACGGCACGACCGACGGCTTCATTGCCGGCCCGATTTATGACACGAACAGCCGGTTGCTCGTCAACGATCGCATTTTGGCCATCACCTATCAGGATCTCGTGCCTGTACTCGAGCAGAGGGTGGTGCGAGAAGTCTATCGGTGCCTGGATGCTTACGCTCTGTCGAGCTTCGGTTTGTATCCCTGGGCAGCCGACATCGGCGAATCCGGACTCAACAACGACTATGCCGATGTCACCGACAACCGTGTCGGCCGGTTACCGGAGTCGTTTGTTGCCTCGACCAGTGATAGTGGCTGCCCACTGAGCAAGTCTTGTATGCCGACGGTATGGCCCGGCCCGCCTGCTTGCCACCTTTCCGCCGCATCGGGATGGTGGAAGAACTGGCGATCCCAGATTTTTTATTCCGTGGCGGACGCATACAAACCTCAAGACCTGGCTACTCCGCCCGCTTGCAGCCCGGGAACCTGCCTCACAGTAAATTCGCCGACAGGGCCTGTTGTGGACCGCAGGTACTTCGTTGCCATTGCAGGAAGGAGACTCACTGGCCAAATCAGAGACGAGCCGGACAAGCGCGCCATTCCGGCCAACTATCTGGAGCTTGAAAACGCTGGGGTAACGCCGGACGTGTTCCAAGCAGGTCCCCCGACCGCCACGTTCAACGACCTAGGCACATACAAATGACGAGAGGGTACGGAACGACGGGTGGCCGAATTTTGGGCGCGCGAAGAAACACTGGGTTCACACTCGTAGAACTTGCAGTCGTGATTTTCGTAGTAGCGCTGCTCCTCGGTAGCATCGTGGTGCCCCTCTCCTCGCAGGTCGAGCAAAGGCAGTTCGCCGACGCACAGCGTCAATTGCAGGAAATCCAGGAGGGGCTGATCGGGTACGCGCTTGGTCAGCCGGCGGCTGCATTGCCGTGTCCGGATTTGACCGCACCGGCGGGTTCCTACACGCCGAACGACGGAATCGAAGACGTCGACATAGCCACCGGAGCCTGCGCCGCTCCTGAAGGAAACGTCCCCTGGGTGACGCTGGGGATGGGCATAAGCGATCCCTGGGGAAACCGTTACCGGTATCGGGTTACGCCCGGAATGGCGCAGCGAGCACCGGGAACACCCTTCAGCCTCGCCACCCCGAACGGAGCTATGCAAGTCGTCTGCTTGGCCTCTACCGAACCAGTACTACCACCACCCGAGTGCACTCCGGGACAACTCATTACCGAAGCGGCAAACTCAGCGAATGCGGTCGTTGCGGTCATCCTTTCGCACGGACCGAACGGATGGGGCGCAATCAACCCAATTACAAACGCGCCCAACCTGCCCGCGGGCTGCAGCGACGTTCCGACCTGCGGCACAATCAGCGGAAATGAAAAAGAAAACGGCGACGCCGATGCATTCTTCGTCAGCCGTCAACCAAGTCCGCCCATGAGCAAGGTGGGGGAATTCGACGACATCGTCGTCTCGTTGTCGCCGCACACGCTCAAACATCGCATGGTCGCCGCTGGCAAGCTTCCATGATTAGCTAGATCGCTTCACGTCACTTCACGTCACCTTTACCCCATGCCCGGCACGTAGACTCTCCCTCGCCCTTGCGATGCGTTTCACGAAACGAGCATCGTTCTCCGGACGATAGTCGAACCAGTCTTCCTCGGACCGGAAACCATAAGTACCGCGGCTGGCCTTCCATGCCGGGTAATAATGATTTCTTGGTCGGCCGCCTCGCGCAGATACCGCGAAAGATCATCTTTGGCTTCCGACAGCGCTACTTCTTTAACTCGGGCTTTCCGAACTGCCCGCGCCACCTTTCCGTCTCTGATACCGGCACGATCGCGAGAACCTTCGCGTTCGTGTCCGTGATGTCATAGAACGACCGCGCCAACCGGCGCAAAACCAGCAAGCGACGCGCCGTTGGTCGAGTGTTCGGTTCTACGCATGGTTAGGTTTCCGGATCCGCCGCGCGCGAAACGCCTGTCCCACGGCCGGGTTGGAGCGGCTTGCTCAACGGTAACATATTTGTTATCGTGCTGCGGTGGACTACACGATCACATACTACAGTGAGGCCGTTCAGACTGACATCCTGAATCTGCCCGACACAGAAGACGCCGCCGCGCGAGCGCCGCATTGCCGAGGCCCGCATGAAGGAGATCAAAGATGAAGACGCATGACCAAGTCGTAAAGAAGCTGATGCGCCGTCCTGGGGTGCGCGCCGAAGTGGGGCGCTTGGAGCGCGAAGAGTCTACGTTGCTTGACGCGTTGCTCAAGGCGCGCCAAGACGCTGGGCTCTCCCAAGCAGATGTAGCGGCGCGAATGGGGACACAGGCCCCATCGGTAGCCCGTTTGGAACGGGCGCTGGCAACCGGAAAGCACTCCCCTTCAGTTGCAACGTTACGCAGGTACGTCAAAGCATGCGGCAAGCGTTTGGTTCTGGAAGTGGCTTAAAGGAAACCGTCCAACCCACGCC
>WHUE01000157.1 GCA_009377375.1 Alphaproteobacteria bacterium
CACCTTCACCGTACATCGCAACGATTACGCCCGCGCGATCGATATCGTCAAGGCAAAGGCAGCCAGCATCGGCGCACGCGAAGTCACCGGCGACGACAAGATCGCCAAAGTGTCCATCGTCGGCGTCGGCATGCGCTCGCACGCGGGCGTGGCGCAGCGCATGTTCACCGCGCTGGCGGAGAAGGGCATCAATATCCAGGTCATCTCGACCTCGGAGATCAAGGTCAGCGTGCTGATCGCGGAGGAGTACACCGAGCTTGCCTTGCGCGCGCTGCACACCGCCTACGGGCTGGACGCCGAATAGGTGCTCCGCGCTCCGGGCCTCTCTCGCGGGAGCAGGGGCCGATGACGGCTGAACAGGTCGCCGTCGGCATCAGGCGGATGCTGCGCCGCATCCGCACCGTGATGAGCGGCCCCGGCACGGCGCAGGATCGCCTGAACGAGCTCGTCCGCGTCATTGCCGGCGAGATGGTGGCGGAGGTCTGCACCGTCTATGTCATGCGCGCCGGCGAGGTGCTGGAGCTGTTCGCCACTCAGGGACTGAATCCCGGCTCGGTGCATGTCACGCGCCTGCGCGTCGGCGAGGGCCTGATCGGCGAGATCGCGGCGCACGCCCGGGTGCTCAACCTGCAGGACGCGCCCGCCCATCCGCAGTTCGCCTACCGCCCGGAAACGGGCGAGGACCCGTTCCATTCGTTCCTCGGCGCGCCGGTTGTACGGGGCGGCCGCGTGCGCGGCGTCCTCGCCGTGCAGAACAAGGTGGCGCGCAGCTATTCCGAGGAGGAGGTCGAGGCGCTGGAGATGATCGCCGTCGTGCTCGGCGAGCTCATCGCCGGCGGCGACCTGGTCAGCCCCGAGGAACGCGTTGCCTTCCGCCGGCATCCGCATCAATTCGGGTCTGGCGATGGGCGAGGCAGTGCTGCACCAGCCGCGCGTCTCCATTCCGCAGATGTTCGGCGACGACCCCAAGCTGGAGCAGGCGCGGCTGGGCCAGGCGCTGGCGGCGATGCACCGCGCGCTCGACAGCATGTTCGCCGACAAGCGGCTCGACGGCGGCGGCGAGCATCGCGAGGTGCTGGAGACCTACCGGCTGGTGGCGGAGGACAGGGGCTGGCAGCGCCGCATGATGGAAGCGGTCGACGGCGGCCTCACGGCGGAAGCGGCCGTGCAGAAGGTGCAGGACGACATGCGCACGCGGATGAGCATGGCGACCGATCCCTATCTGCGCGAGCGGCTGTACGATTTCGAGGATCTGGGCAACCGGCTGATGCAGCATCTCAGCGGCGACGGCGGAACCGCGGCGGGCGCCGAGCTGCCCGAAAACGTCGTGCTGCTGGCGCGCAACATGGGGCCCGCCGAGCTGCTGGATTACGAGCCGAAGCGGCTGCGCGCGCTGGTGCTGGAGGAAGGGACGGCGGCATCCCACGTCGCCATCGTCGCCCGCGCGCTGGATATCCCGGTGGTCGGCCGGGTGCCGGACCTGCTGTCGCGCATCGACCCGCTGGACCCGGTGGTGGTGGACGGGGACAACGCCCAGGTGTTCGTCCGCCCCAATGACGACGTCCAGCAGGAGGTGGCCGGGAACATCCTGTTGCAGGAGGAGCGGCGGCGGCTGTACAGGGCCAGCCGCAACGACCCGCCGGTCACGATGGATGGCGTGCGCATCTCGCTCAACCTCAACGCCGGTCTGCTGATCGACATGCAGCAGCTCGCCGAGACCGGCGCCGACGGGATCGGGCTGTACCGCACCGAGATTCCGTTCATGGTGCGCTCCGAGTTTCCGTCGGTGGAGGCACAGCGCGTGCTCTACGCCAACGTGCTCGACCAGGCCGGCGCGCGGCCGGTGATGTTCCGCACGCTCGATATCGGCGGCGACAAGCAGCTTCCCTATTTCCACGACCTCTCGGACCAGAACCCGACGATGGGCTGGCGCGCCATCCGCGTGGCGCTCGACCGGCCGTCGCTGCTGCGCCACCAGCTGCGCGCGCTGATCCACGCCGCCCGCGGCCGGCAGCTGTCAGTGATGTTCCCGATGGTTTCCGAGGTGGCGGAGTTCGACTCCGCCCGCGCCCTGCTGGACAAGGAGCTGGCGCGTGAGGAAGCCCTCGGCGGCGTGCTGCCGGAATCGGTGCGGGTCGGCACGATGCTGGAGGTGCCCGGCCTGATGTGGCAGATGCCCGCGCTGCTGCGGCGGATCGACTTCCTGTCGGTCGGCAGCAACGACCTGTTCCAGTTCCTCTTCGCGGTCGACCGGGGCAACCCGCGCGTCGCCGAGCGGTACGACGTGCTCTCGCCCGGCGTGCTCTCGCTGCTGCGCTCGCTGGTCGGCCAGTGCGAGGCGGCGGGGGTGCCGCTGTCGCTGTGCGGCGAGATGGCGGGGCGGCCGCTGGAGGCCATGACCCTGATCGGGCTGGGGTTCCGCACCATCTCGATGACGCCCGCGCGGCTCGGCGCGGTGCGCGTGATGACGCGCACCCTGAACGTCAAGCCGCTGGCGTCGTACCTGGAGAAGCTGTTCGACGCGCCCGATCACAGCCTGCGCCAGAAGCTGCGCGCCTACGCCCGCGATCACGGCGTAAAGGTGGAAGACGGCTGAAATCCGCGGGTTTTCCGGCGAACCCGGCGGACGGTACGCCAAGAAAGCGTTGCTCCGCGGATTCCTTTATTGCTAGAAAGCATCTACCGAAGGCCTGCGGATGCGTGCGCGGGCGGGGACCGCGCGGCGCCGCGGCGGGGACGGGGCTGGAGAGGCTGGCGGCGCGGTGCAGCGCCGGACACGGCCGCCGGTCGCAAAACAGGAACGAAAACTTGGCAACGGTCACGAATACGGAGCAGGCCGATACCGTCCATGCGGCGGAGCGGGCCCGTGAATTCGGCGACGCCCTGCGCGAGATGCGGGTGACGCACGGGCGCGAGCTCGCCGACGTCGCCGATCATCTGCGGATTCGCAAGGTCTATCTGCAGGCGATCGAGGAAGGCCGGTTCGACGACCTGCCGGGCCCGACCTACGCCGCCGGCTTCGTGCGCGCCTATGCCGACTATCTCGGTCTCGACGTGCCCGAGGTCGTGCGCCGGTACAAGCTGGCGACCCAGGGAATCTCTACCCAATCGCAACTCGTGCCGCCGTCGCCGGTGGCCGAAGGACGGCTGCCGACCGGGTCCGTGCTGCTGGTCGGCGCCATCCTGGCGGCTGTGGTCTATGGCGGCTGGTTCTACCTGTCCGCCGAGGGCCGCGATCCGGGCGAGGTCGTCGCGTCCCTGCCGCAGCGCATCGCCGACATGGTGGGCATGAAAAGCGATCCCGCCCCCGCCGGGCCCGGAATCGCCGCGCCGCAACCCGCCAGGCGCGAGCCCGTCAGTCCGACGCCGCCCGCCGGGGAAGCGGCGCCGGCCGTCACCGCGCCGCCTCCGGCCGCGACCGCGCCGGCGGA
>WHUE01000158.1 GCA_009377375.1 Alphaproteobacteria bacterium
GGCGGGGAAGTAAGGGTCGGGAGAGGGGGCGGGCGACGTTGCCAAGCGGGCGGAAAACACTTTAGCAGTGCAGTAGACGCGGTCACCGCAATGCAAAACCGAGTGACTCCCTTGGTTCTGTCGCGGGTTTTTCGTTATCCATGTGAGTGTGGGTTCAGATAGGATTAATAATTATTTTGAGATGGGGCGACGAGAAAAGGCCTTAGGTATCGAGATAAAGTAGCAGGGCCATGCCAGACTTCGAACCGCGACCTTTACACCTCCACACTTTGGAGTCTTACTATCTACGTCGCGACAATTTTGGGTTTGCCGCTCCAAAGGGAACAGTAGCGATTGTCGAAGCAGAGCCGTTGCCTGTCGCAGATCGGCGTCTCGTGATCGCGCGACATGGACAGGACACATACGCCCGGCGCCTATTACGCTCCAACGACTCAACACTTATCGGACTTACGGCAGAGACGCCGGATCCGCGCCGAAGTCCCAAAACGAAGTTTCTGCCCGAATCGGAGGTGGCTCTTCACCAGGTTGTTGGCGTGATCTTTGACCATGAAACAGTGATGGCACCGGGAAACGAGGAAGCAGTGCTACTTTCTGATGCTCTGTTCCTCCAAAAAATTGAGATTGCCTATAGGATAGTTGAAGAAAGCGGGGTGCCTCTTGCCCTACCGAGGCAAATCGCTCTCGGAGGTCGTCGAATTGAACCTGATCAATTTTCACAGTACGAAGGTACGCTTGTTGCTATTACATTAGAGGACGGATCAAGTATATTTAAGAGAGTTGGTACCAAATTACCGGGAAATCTGTCCCATCTTCGAAAATTTGAAAGCATTGGCGGCCTCGGTTCATCCGAGATTCTGAGTGTTGGGGCGCCTCAGTCCGGCATCCGATCCGTGTTGAACGCTAGGCTGATTATCGGTGTGCTCTACCATAGCTGACTCGTCAATCCGCCCCCCCTTCCCCCCGCACCGCCCTCCGCCTATGCTGCGCGCCATTCGCAACCGCATGCAACGGAGCCGACTGAGCCCATGCCCGACGAGCAGCAGCGCCCCACACCGCTGGAGCAGATGGAGCGCCCCGAGGGGCTGGGAAACCGCAAGATGGGCTGGGGCTCGGACGCGCTGGCCGAGACGGTGCGCCGGCTGGGCTTCACCTATATCAGCCTGACGCCGGGGGCGAGCTATCGCGGGCTGCACGATTCGCTGATCAACTATCTCGGCAATGTCGATCCGCAGATGCTGCTCTGCATCCACGAGGACGCGGCGGTGGCCGTCGCCCACGGCTACGCCAAGGCGACGGACCGGCCGATGGCCGTGGCGCTGCACGCCAATGTCGGGCTGATGCATGCGGTGATGGGGGTCTACAACGCGTGGTGCGACCGCGTGCCGATGCTCGTCATCGGCGCCACCGGCGCGATCGACGCGCCGAAGCGCCGCCACTGGATCGAGTGGATCCACACCTCCAAGGACCAGGGCGGGCTGATCCGCCAGTTCACCAAGTGGGACGACCAGCCCGGCTCGGTCCAGGCCGCGATCGAATCCCTGCTGCGCGGGTCGCAGATCACGCGCACCGCGCCGAAGGGCCCGGTCTATGTCTGCCTCGACGTGCCGCTGCAGGAGGACGAGCTGGCCGAGGAGCCGCGCCTGCCGGACGTCGCCCGCTATGCGCCGGCGGCGGCGCACCCCGCGCCGGAGGCGGCGGTGGCGGAGGCCGCGGACATCCTGCTGGCGGCGAAGCGCCCGGTGATGCTGCTCGGCCGCGTGTCGCGCAGCCGCGCGGGCTGGGACGCGCGTGTGCGCCTGGCCGAGACGCTGGGCATGCGCGTGGTCACCAGCGAGCTGTCGGCCGCCGCCTTCCCCACCACCCATCCGCTGCATGTGGACTGGCCGCGCCCGGGCCTCGGCGAGGAATCGCGCGCCGCTTTGCGCGAGGCCGACGCGATCCTGTCGCTCGACGCCAACGACCTCGCCGGGCGGCTGCGCACCGTCTGGCCGGACGACCGGGTGACGGCGAAGGTGATCCAGGTCTCGGTCGATTCCCACGCGCATGGTGGCTGGGCGATGGACTACCAGGGCCTGCCGCCGGTCGACTGCCTGATCCTCGCCGAGCCGGAGGCGGCGGTGCCGCCGCTGCTCGCCCTGGCCGAGGCCGCGCGCGGCCACGCCGAGCCGATGGACGAGAACGCGCGCGCGCACGAGCTGGACGCCCCGGCGGCCGGGCCGCTGACGCTGTCCCATGTCGCGGCGCATTTCCAGCGGGCGACCAAGGGGCGCAAGGTGTGCCGCACCCGCGTGCCCTTCGCCTGGCCGGGCGAGGCGTTCCAGTTCACCGATCCGCTGGACTATCTGGGCCGCGACGGCGGCGGCGGGGTCGGCTCCGCCCCCGGCATCGGCATCGGCGCGGCGCTGGCGCTGCGCGAGATGGGCAGCGACCGGCTGCCGGTGACGCTCTGCGGCGACGGCGAGTTCATCATGGGGATGCAGTCGCTGTGGACCGCGGCGCGCTACTCGATCCCGCTGCTGATCGTGGTCGGCAACAACCGCTCCTTCTTCAACGACGAGGTCCACCAGGAGGAGATGGCCCGCCAGCGCGGCCGCCCGGTGGAGAACAAGTGGATCGGCATGCGCATGGACGGCCCCGCCATCGACCTCGCCGGCATCGCCCGCAACCAGGGCATCGACTCCATCGGCCCCGTCACCTGCAACGAGGACCTCCCCGCCGCCCTCGCCCGCGGCATCGCCGTGGTGGACGCCGGCCGCCCCTTCGTCATCGACTGCGTGGTGCCGCCGACCTACAAGGTGAAGTGAGGCCAGCGCCCTCTCCCGTCGCCGTCGCCGTCGCCCCGGCCTTGAGCCTACGGGATTCACACATGTCGAGTGGCGGCCGTTTCTCCCTCTCCGCCCCCAAGGGCTACGAAATCCACACATGCCGAGCGGCGGCCGTTTCTTCCTCTCCGCCGCGCGGCGGAGAGGGAAAGAAGGGCCGCCTCGCCGGCACTCGGCGAGATGTGTGAATATCGTAGCGCTGCGCCGGGGGCGGGGCCGCGTCAGATGCCGGTGAACAGGAGATCCAGGGCGTTGACGATGTCGTCGCGGCGGTCGGCCAGGGAGCCGACGACCGGGCCGAGCTCGCTGCGGCGCACGGCGGCGAGGTCTTCGGGGGCCAGGACCAGCTCGCGCCCCGCGACGACGAAGACCGGATGCAGCCGCGCGGCGCGGACGATGTCCTCGGGCGGGATCAGCGGCGCGACGACGCGCGTCGACAGGTGCGAAAGAAGATCGGCCTGCAAATCCACGAGATAGGGCGCAAGCGCG
>WHUE01000159.1 GCA_009377375.1 Alphaproteobacteria bacterium
GCCCGAGATCGAGCCCCGCGCGGATGTCGGGCAGCGCCGGCGGCGCCTTGCCGATCTGGAACGAGGCGACGATGCCCGCGCCCACCAGCAGCAGCACCATCGGCCAGGCCGTGCGTTCCGCTTCGCTCGTGTCCCTCACACCTGGAACTTGCAGCGTGCGCCGTTGCCGACGATGCGCCCGACGGTCGGCGTCGCGAAATGGGCGGCGAGGATCAGCGCGCCGGTGTCGGCGTGGGCTTCGACGAACCGCCGGCGCGTCGCGCGGGCCCGGTCGGGCTCGACGCAGAACCGGCTGTTCCATTCCGGCCGCGCCACCTGGATCGGGTGGTGCAGCGCGTCGCCGGCCAGCACGGCATGGCCGCCGCCCGCGCGCAGGTCGATGCAGACATGGCCGGGCGAATGGCCGGGGGTCGGCAGCAGCGTGAACGTGTCGTCGATGGCGAAGTCGTTGCCGACGAGCACCGCCTGCCCCGCCTCGATCACCGGCAGGACCGAATCCGCGAAGCAGCCGTCTTCGGAGCCCGGCCCCTCGTTGGCGTCGCCCTGCCGTTCCCAGTAGCGCAGCTCGTCGCGGTGGATGACGTATTTCGCGTTGGGGAAGGTGGGCGTCCAGCGCCCGTCGACCAGCCGCGTGTTCCAGCCGACATGATCGGCGTGCAGATGGGTGCAGAGGACGTAGTCCACCTGCTCCGGCCGGACGCCGAGCGCCATGAGCTGGTCGAGCCAGGTGGAGTCGAGCCGGTGCCAGCCGGGCGTCGACGGCCGCTCCTTCATGTGGCCGACGCAGGAATCGACCAGAACGACATGGTGCGGCGTGCGCACGACGTAGCTCTGGATCGCGCGCCGGTACGTCTTCGCCTCGACATCCCAGAAATGGGGCGCGAGCCAGTCCAGCTCCTGCTCGAACCCCTCGAGCGTGGACTCGGGAAAGAAGAACGCCGGGTCGTAGCCGAGCCCTTCGGTTTCCACCAGCCGGTCGACGGTCACGTCGCCGAATTGCAGCGTGCGCATGCGGCCGGGCCGCCTCAGTCGAACATCGCGACGCAGTCGATCTCGACGTTCACGCCGGCGCGGTGCGGCGTGCCGCCGATGCAGGTGCGCGTCACCTTCTCGCCCTGCATGAAGGCGGTGAAGGCCTCGTTGAATTTCGGGAAGTCGGCGGTGTTGCGCAGGCAGACGCGCATGTTGACCACGTTGGTGAAATCCGCCCCGCCCGCCGCGAGCACGCCCTGCAGGTTGGTCAGGGTCTGGCGCGTCTGCTCCTGGATGTCGTCGGAGACCACCTCGCGCGTTTCGGGGTTGAGCGGCCCCTGCCCGGAGACGAACAGCATGTTGCCGAAGCGGATGCCCTGCGCCAGCGGCGACGGGGTCGACTGGTTGGTGAAGCCGGTGGTCGGCGAGCTGGCCGAGGTGACGATCTGTTTGGGCATCGGTCGGGTTTTCCTTCTGGTCGCGGTCACACGGATTCGGGCGCCGGCATCACGGCGCCGCACGCCTTGCAGGTGCGGAACTCTTCCGACTCGAAGAAGTTGCGGTAGGCCTGCGAGACGGGATCGAGCGTGTAGTCGCTGACCACGAAGCTTTCCTCGTGCAGGAAGCCGTCGCAGGACGGGCAGTACCAGTGGAAGCGGTCCACCTCCCCCGGCCGGCGCTTGCGCTCGTTCACCAGCAGGAAGGCGTCGGGCGGAAAGCGCGGCGAATGCGGGATGCCCGCGGCGGTGTAGATCATCTGCCCCGCCGGCAGCACGGCGACGTCCTCGCCGCCCTCCGGCGTGCGGTAGTGCAGACGCATCTCGCCGCTGATCATGTACATGATCTCGTCGCTCGGGTTGATGTGGAACTCGCTGCGGTATTCGCGCCCGCGGGCGACGAAGGCGAGCGTGTCCTCGGCCTGCCACAGCACGCGCACCCGCCGGCCGCTCTCGGCCAGCTCGCGCGCAATGGCTTGAAGGTCGGCAATCGGCATCGGCAGCATGGTCAGCCTCCCTGGTCGCGGTCGGTCGGACGCCCAGCCTATCCGCCCTGCCCGGCAAATACAAAATCAGATCCGCGTCGATTCCGAGGCGATGTCGGCGACGAACATGTGGCCCGGCGCGTGGGTGATGGCGAGCGGCGGACGGGCGGCGGCCAGGGCTTCCTGCGGCGTCACCCCGCAGGCCCAGAACACCGGAATCTCGCCCGCGCCGACCGTCACCGCGCGGCCGAACTCCGGCGCGGCCAGGTCGCGGATGCCGAGCGCCGCCGGGTCGCCCCGATGCACCGGCGCGCCGTGCGCCATCGGATAATGCGCGGTGATCGCGGCGGCGCGCTCGGCATCGGCGGGGGAGAACGGGCGCATGCTGACCACCAGCCGGCCGGCGAACCGGCCGGCGGGCGCGCAGTCGCGCGCCGTCCGGTACATCGGCACGAATCCGGTCTCCTTCAGGTGCGGCAGCAGCAGCCCGGCGGCCATCAGCGCGGCCTCGGCGACGAAGGAGCAGCCGAGCAGGAAGGTCACGAGATCGTCGCGCCACAGATCCGTCACGTCGGTCGGCTCCCCCACCGCGACGCCGTCGCGGAAGACGCGGTAGCGCGGCAGGTCGGTGCGCACGTCCGCGCCGGGGGCGACGCGGCGGGGCTCGACCGCGCCGGGCGCCAGCACCTCCAGCACCGGGCAGGGCTGCGGGTTGGCGGCGCAGAAGGCGGCGAACTCGTCCGCGTAGTCCGCCGGCAGGATCACCATGTTGGCCTGCACGAATCCGCGGGCGAGGCCGGAGGTCGGGCCGTCGAACCGTCCGCCGCGGCAGGCGGCGCGCAGCGTGGCGGGTGTGAAGCCGGACATTTCGGTCGCTTCGGGGGGTGTCAAAATCGTCTCTCCGCGCCGCCGTTAACGTCTCTATCATCTTATGGCGGGAAAATCGCCGGAAGGAAATCCGCACCGCAACTCCCGACAGAGCCTCCATGACCGAAACGGCCATCGTCACCGCGCGCAACGACTGGGACCCGCAGGCGGCGGACGGCATACGCGCGCGGCTGTCCGGCACGAACATCAACGAGAAAAGCCTGCTGGCGACCGACTATCTCAACCATTTCAACGAGATCGTCATGGTGCTGGACCTGATTCCCGACCTGCCGGACTGCATGGACGAAGCGCGCGGCTGGAAGCCCAAGGACTACAAGACGCATTTCCGCGACAGCACGTTTTCCGACCGCGAGCTGGCGATCGAGGCCTACGACCACGCCCCGCCCGAGTACCGCGAGCTGTTCGAGGAGACGGTGGAGCGCATGAACCGGCTGATCGACCACGCCCTGGACCGCA
>WHUE01000015.1 GCA_009377375.1 Alphaproteobacteria bacterium
ATTCCGCGTATTCGCCGTAGGAGAACACCATGTCGGCGGCGTTGAAACGCTGGCGGCGCTCGCCGTTCACCAGGGTCTCGATCTCCGCGTCCAGGAGCGCGCTGCCGCCGGTCACGATGCAGGGGCCGATGGAGGTGGAGGTGTCGAAGTTCTTCTGCATGCCGAACACCATCGGGCCGTGCTCGGGCGAGAGCCGGATGGACCAGTCGCCCAACAGGGTGACGCCCCAGATATGGTCGGCGAAATCCTCCGCCCGGATGTCCTTGCCCCGTTTGCCGATCACCACCGCGAGCTCGCCCTCGTAATCCAGCCGGATGGCGCGGCGCGGGTAGATCACCTGTCCCTCGTGCCCGACCGACTCGCGGTCCACCTTCCAGAAGCCCCAGAAGCCGCGCCGGCGCACGCGCTCGCGCGCATCGCCGATCTCCTCGTCGCCCTCGCCGCGCTCGGCCCGCCGCTCGGCCATCGCCTGCGAATGGTCGGCGAAATTGCCGCCGGCGCAGGCGACGCGGGCGCGGCCCGCGCGCGGCGCGTGCAGCGTCACCTCGGCGGCGGCGAAGACGATCCGCGCGCCGTCGGGCCCGTCGCGGTCCGCCGCGTTGCCGAGATGCTCCAGCGCCGCCTCCGCCGTCTCCAGCGCCCGCGCCCCGCCCTCGATGAAGCGGCCGAGACCGGACGGCGCCAGCGCCTCGGCCAGGCGCAGCGGATCGGGCTCGCCGTCCCGCTCCGCCAGCCGCTTGGCGGCGGCGAGCGAGACATCCACCACCTCCTCGCCCAGCAGCACGCCGGTGCGCCGCTGCGGGCCGAAAACCACGATCTTCAACGGAGCACTCCCTGACCGGACCGGCGGCTATTTCAGCCCGACGGCGGCCTTCGCGCGGGCGACGACGGCGCTTTCGGTGGCGATATGGGCCTCGACGATCTTCTGCATCTCCGCCCCTTCCTTCGGCCCGAGCTCCATCTTCCGCTTCTTCGCGGCGGCGCGGAAGCCGGGGTCCTTCATCGTGGCGTCGAAGGCGCGGCGCAGCGCGGCGACGCGGGCGGCCGGCGTGCCGGGCGGGGCGGCATAGGCGCGGCCCATCACCTCCTGCGTCTGGAAGACCTCGACGATCTTCCGCTTCTCCGGATCGGGGCAGAGGTCGAGCAGCAGCGGCACATCGGGGAAGTGGGGCGAGCGCTCGAACCCGCTCTGCGCGACGAAGGTGTGCTTCATCAGCTCGGCATGGACCAGGCGCACCGAATCCAGCGGCAGCGCCATGCCGTCGACCTCCTTCTTCTTGTAGGCATTGGCGATGGCGGAGCTGCCCTTGTAGCCGGAGACGATCCTGACCTTCGCGCCGGTGCAGTAGGGCAGCAGGGCCGCCATGATGTGGTTGGGCGCGCCGGGCTGGGTGACGCCGACGACGGTTTCCTCGCCGCGCGACCTGAAGGCATCGAGGTCCTTCGCCACCTCCGGCCAGACGAGGAAGCCGCTGGTGGTTTCCACCGCACGACCGATCCAGTTGAACTTGGCGGCGTCGTAGCGGAGGCCCTTCTTGCCGAGGAGCTGCAGCGTCGCCAGGCTCTGCAGCGGCGCGAGGATCGCCGTGCCGTCCTTCGGCGCGACGTGATAGGCGTGGTTCGCGGCCCGCACCCCGCCGGCGCCCGGCATGTAGGTGACGATGACGTTCGGATTGCCGGGAATGTGTTTGCCGAGATGCTCGCTCAGCAGCAGGGCGTAGACGCCGTAGCCGCCCCCGGCGCCGCCGGCGGAGGTGAAGGTGACCGTTCTGCCCTTGTAGAAATCGGCCGTCTCGTCGGCGGCGGCCGGCAGCGCGGCGAGGCCGAGCCCGAGGGCGAGCGTCCATGCGGTCGCGGATTTCATCGGTCGTTCTCCCGGACTGGTTTCGGTCGCGGCGCGGGGCGGGCCCGCGCGGTCAGGGCGCGGCCGGCGGCACGTGCCCCTCGATCTGCACCCGGAATCCGGACCGGACGGCGGGGTAGTAGTCGTTGATCGCGTAGTGGTGGCAGCAGCGGTTGTCCCAGAACGCGATGGAATGCGGCTCCCAGCGGAAGCGGTAGAAGAATTCCGGCGACCGGCAATGCTCGATCAGGAACCGCGCGATGCCGATGCCCTCGCCCTTGGGCAGGCCGTTGAGCCAGCGGACCGCCGAGCCGTTCACGTAGAGCGACTTGCGGCCGCTCTCCGGGTGGCGGATGACGACCGGGTGCTCGGCGCGCGGCGTGCCGTCGCCGAAGATCAGCACGCCGTCATGCAGCGCGGTGAGCCCTTCGAGATAGGTCTTCATGCGGTCCGACAGCGCCTCGTAGGCGGCGTACATGCTGACGAAGATGGTGTCGCCGCCGCCGTTCGGCGGAATCGTGTGCATGTAGAGGATGCTGCCCAGCGGCGGGACCGGCGCGCAGGACTGGTCGGTGTGCCAGGCGTTGCCGGAGATGCCGTCGAAGGAGTTCTCGTCGAAATGGAACCGGCGCACCCGCGGGTCGTCCGAATGCCCGCTATGGGTCTTCTTGCCGACATGGCTGCCGACGGGGCCGAAATATTCGGCGAGCCGGACATGGTCGTCATGGCCGATCTTCTGGTCGCGGAAGAAGAGCACCAGGTTCTCGGTGAAGGCCCGCTTCAGCTCGGCGAGCTCCAGCTCCGACAGGGGGCGCGTCAGGTCGATATTGCCGATCTCCGCGCCGATATGCGGGCTGCACCGCGTCACCGTGAGCGCGCGATAGCCTTCGTTGCTGCCTATGCCGTCCATGCCGTCCTCCCGCCTGCGCGATCCCGCACCGCGATGCCTTGAATAACCATAGAAGCAGTGTAACCAAGTCCCGTCAATGCGCTGGAATGGAATCCCGGCTCCGGCGTCTTACCCGCCGGACTCTCCGGATGCGTCCATCCGGCGGTTCACGGGGGACGCTGGCGCGATAATTCGGGCAGGAATAGAATTCATTCATACGCGGCGGTCGCCTGCGAAGTCTAGTTAAGAGCGAGGTCCGGCAGCGTCACGGTGCAGCGCAGGCCCAGCGGGCCGGACTCGAAGGCGAGATCGGCCCCGGCCTGCCTGGCGAGGTGGCGCATGGCCTGAAAGCCGAGGCTGCCGTCGACCGCGGGATCGAACCCGTCCGGCAGGCCCACGCCGTCATCCGTCACCTCGATCACGCCGCGGCCGTCGCGGCGGCGGCCGCAGGCGACCTCTATGGCCACGGGCAGGCCGGTGGGGTGGGCGTACTTGACGGCATTGGTGACGGCCTCGGTCACGATCAGCGCGACCGGAAGGACCAGATCGGGCGGGATCTCGTACCGGTCGTCCGGCGCCGGCGCGCACTCGATCGTGCCGCCGAACGGCATCGAGACGGCCAGCGAGCCGCACAGCTCCCGCAGATAGGCCGCGAGGTCCACCGTGACGGAGTCCGGCCTGTGCGCCAGCATGCGGTGCAGCCGGGCCGCGGTCTCGATCCGCGAGGCGATGTCGCCCAGCAGAACCGACACCTCCCCGGCGCTCATCGCCCTGCGCTCGCGGGCCAGCTGCGAGGCGTGCAGCCGCACGAGCGCCACCACGAGCGAAAGATTGTTCGCCACCCGGTGGTTGAGCTCGACAGTCGAGTCGGTTCCGAGAGACAAAGAGAATTCTGTGTTTGTATTCATTCAATTGTCTCCCGAATATGGATGATGTCTCATTATTCGAACCGTCAAATGTAAATGAATCTATAAAGTTTGCAACATAAAGAATCAATAATTTTTATATGATATACAGTGATTATACAAAATAATATTGATCTACTAATGTTTTGCTTAAGCCATATGCGCCGGAGGGCGCGGCTGCGCCGCCGGCTTGTGCGGCCTCGAATGAGTAAGCGGCAGCAAAGACCCATTTGTTTCTAGTCAGCCATTGACAGCAAATCCGCCGCCCCAAATTATACGGTTGTGGGCTGGAGAAGGGTGAGCGTGTGTCATGGCAACGTCCCGCGCTGAACGGTTGCAGATTATGCTTACGGACGAAGAGTTACGCGTACTTGACGACTGGCGCTTCGAGCGGCGGATGCCGAGCCGGGCGGCAGCGGTGCGCGAACTCCTCAAGCGTGGCCTCGCGGTGGAGGGTTTCAAACAGGCGGACAGCCACGAGAAATCCGGGAGCTTCGGCATCCTGGACGAGGCTGCGGAAACCAGCTGACGGTCCGGCGCGAGGCCGGAACAGCGACATCGGCCTGAAGGCGGGCCGCAGAAGTCGGTAACGACGCGCCGGCCAGCCCTCCGGCGGGGAAGCGCTCGCGGCCGGTTTCCCGGAACGCGGGGATCGTTGCCCGGATCAAATGCGCCTCTCTCATCGTCATGGCCGGTGAAGGCCGACCATGACGAAAAGGTAAACCGGACAGCGGTGGCGGAGCCTGGCGCGGCTGCATCTCGCGGCGCGGCGGAAATGCGGCGAAACAGCATCAAACTTCTGAAAACAATGAAATAACCCGAACCGGGCCAATCCTGCGCATATATTAAAAGATAATAGCGCTGGAAATGCGCTCCTGCTTCCAATAATGTCAGCAATGTTATTCATTTTTTTAAAAGGAATTGTTATGGACATGGACAAATTCAAGCAGGGAATCAAGCCCGGCATCTGGGGCGCCGTCATCGGCGCCGCGGCGCTCGCCATTATCGGCTTCAACTGGGGCGGCTGGGTGACCAGCAGCGCGGCGACGGAGCTGACCCGGACGGCGGTTCTGGACCGGCTGGTTCCGATCTGCGTGGGTCAGTTCAACGCGGACGCCGACAAGGCCGCCAAGCTGGCGGCGTTGAAGAAGGCCGATTCCTGGAAGCAGGGCGATTACGTGGCCAAGCAGGGCTGGGCGACCATGCCCGGCGCCAAGGAGGCCAACAGCCGGGTCGCCGACAGCTGCGCGACCCTGATCGCGTCCTGACCGGACGGTCCTCCCGCCGGCCGACGGCCGGCGGGCCTGCGCCGTTTCAGCCCTGCCCCAGCGTCTCCGCCATCCAGTCGGCGACCATCGGGCGGTAGAGATAGGGCATGTTGTCGACGACGTGGTTGCCGCCGGCGATGACGGCGAGTTCCTTGTCCTTCGACCCGGCGATGCGGTGGTATTCCTCCGCCCCGGCGAGCGGCGCCGTCGGGTCCCGGTCGCCGTGGACGAGGAACAGCGGACAGGAGATTTTCTCCGCGACGCCGCGCAGGGTGAAGTCCTTCGCCTTTTCCCTCGCCTCTTCCAGCGTCGCGACCTGCAGCATTTCGCGGAAGCTGCCATGGGTGTGCGGCTTGCAGAACTCCCAGGTCTGGACCAGGTCGAACACCCCGCCCGACGCCGACACCGCCCTGACCCGGCTGTCGAAGGCGGCGGCGCGGCCGGTGAGATAGCCGCCCATCGACCGGCCGAACAGGCCCACCCGCCCCGAATCCACGTCGTCGCGCTCCTCCAGCGCGTCGATCACCGCGCCGATCGGGCCCTCGAAGTCGAACGGCACCGGGCCGTCCGCGGCGCCCTCGCCCTGGCCCGGCCCGTCGAGCGACAGCGTGGCGACGCCGCGGCGCAGGAACTCGCCCTCCAGCAGGAAGAACTCCTCCTTGGTGGAGCCGGTGCCCGGCACGATGACGACCACCGGCGGCGGGTTCATGCCCCGCGGGATGCGCAGATGCCCCGGGAAGCGGTAGTCGCGCCAGCCGAACTCCACCCGCTCCCCCGGCGGATCCAGCAGGGGGAGCGCGCGGGTGAACATCGCCACCTTGCGCGCCATCGCGCTGTTGCGCTGCGCCTTGTCCTCCTTGAACGGCAGCGCGCCGAAATGGCACAGTAGCCCGGCTCGCACCAGCAGCTCGCCCGCGGTCAGCGTGCGGCCCCGCGCCAGCGCGGCCTCGGCCTCGGTGACGCGGCTGTCGGCCTCCGCCAGCCATTCGGTCAGCCAGCCGGCCGTGCTGCCGATCCGGTCCAGGATGCGTTCGATGTCGTTGAAATCGACGCCGTAGGCGACGTAGCGCGGCAGGCGGAACCGGGTGACGTCCTTCAGCTTCTCCAGCGCCTCGTCGGCCATCGCCCTGCCCCCCTTGCGCGCGGCGGCGTCAGCCGGCGCCGGCCTGCTCGCGCGCCTTCGCGGTGAAGACGTCCTCGCCGATGCCCTCTCCGGTCTCGATGTCGAGCTGCCTGGTCATCGGGCCCTGGGTGCTCATCGCCTCGAACCCGTCTTCCCAGCGGTCGCAGTAGAGCTCGCACACATGCCCGTCGGGATCGGTGACGTAGAGGCTCTGGGTCACGTTGTGCAGCACGGTGTCGACCGCGATGCCCTGTTCGGTCAGCTCCCTGTACTTCGCCTGCACCTCGGCGAAATCCCTGAGCTGCCACGCGAAATGGATCATGCGCGGCTGCGTCTCGTTGGGCGGGGGGGCGTCCGCCGCGGCGCGCTGGAACAGGCCGAGATCGTGGTGCTGCTCGCCCAGGCTGAGGAAGCAGACCCCCGCCTCCAGCTTCTCCGACGCGACCCTGAGCCCGAGGAGGTTGACGTAGAAATCGCGGGACCTGACCACGTCCTTCACGTTGAGCACGAGATGCGAAATCCGCTTCGCCCTGATCATCGCCTGTCCTCCGCCTCAGAAATATTCGATCTCGCCGGTCTCGCCGGTGGCGATGTCGAGCGCCGCGTTGTAGAGCCGCGTGCTCCGCATCCCCTCGAACCCGTTCTCGTGCAGGTTGGAGAACAGCTCGACGCAGTTGTTGTCCGGATCGCGGAAATAGATGCTGCGGGTCACGTTGTGCTCGACCACGCGCTCGATCTCCACCCCCTTCCCGACCAGCTCGGCATGGGCAGCCTGGACGGCGGGAAAATCCTCCATCTCGAAAGCGATGTGGACGATGCCCGGCTGGTCCGGCGCGGGCGGGGCGCCGTCCGGCGCGGCGCGCTGGAACAGGCCCAGCGTATGGTGGTCGTCGCCGAAGCTCATGAAGCACTGGCCGCGCGCCTCGTTATAGGCGGCGACCTTGAGCCCCACGGTCATGGCGTAGAATTCCGACGATGCCTTCATGTCGCGCACGGCCAGCACCACGTGGCCGAAACGTCTGGCTGGTATCATGTCCGGTCCTCCGGCGCGCACGGCGCCCGATCGAGCCGCCGTCCGGCGCGCCTGACCGCGTTCTCGGACGGTTTCCCTGTTCCCCGGGACGATAGGCCATCCCGGCACGCCGTTCAACAATCGTGACGGATTGTCCCGGTTTTCGCATCGAGCCGCGCGTCACAGCACATCCGATATGCGCGCCGCGGCGTCCTCCAGCAAGGGCAGGTGCGCGATGGCGGAGTCCAGCGTCATCCGCGCCGCCGGCGCATGGACGGCGAGCCCGGCCACCACCTCGCCCTGCCGGTCGCGCACCGGCACGGCGAGGGCGATCAGCCCGAGCGCGAATTCCTCGTTGTTGACCGAATAGCCCATCTCGCGAATCTCGGCGAAACTGCGCGCCAGCGCGCGGGGCTCGGTCAGCGTGTTCGCGGTGTGGCACGCCAGCGGCAGCGCCTTCAGCAGCCGGTCGCGCGCGGCGTCCGCCATGTGAGCCAGCAGCAGCTTGCCGATGGCGGTGCAGTGGACGGGCACATGGCTGCCCGCCTCCAGCCGGACGCGCAGCGGCCAGTCGCATTCCACCCGGTCGAGATAGAGCACCTCGTGCCCGTCGAGGATGCCGAGATTGCAGGTCTCGCCCAGCCGCTCCGTCAGCGCGACCAGCACCGCGTGCAGCCCGCCGCGGCGCGACGAGCGCTGCAGCGCCCGCCGGGCGAGCCGGCTCATCCGCGCGCCGATGCTGTATTCGTCCTGCGCCACGTCGCGCTGCAGCAGCCCCAGCTCGACGAGCTGGCGCACCACCCGGTGCGCGGTCTGGCGCGGCATGTCCAGCCGGCGGGCGAGATCCGGCAGGGTGACGGGATATTCGTCGTCGATCACCGTCTCCAGCACCGCCATCGCCTTGGCCAGGGCCGAGCCGGTCTCGCGCGCGGAATCGCCGCGCGCGCGGAGGGGGCGGATGTCGTGGTCGTCAGGCATGAAAAAGCACCAGCAGGCGGCGCGGCGCGCCAACGTTACAATCATTATACCAAGAAATCGAAGCGATGCGATTTCGATTAATCGGTACATCTTGTCCCATTTTCTGGGCTGGTCTATGCTCCGCGTCAACCACGGAGCCCGTCCCGGCGGCGGCTCCGACAAGAGAACGGCGGCCGCGGCCGGCCGCACCGGAACAGGGAGACGGCACGAATGACCCGCATGACCCCCAGCGAAGCCTTCGTCGAGACGCTCGCCGCGCACGGCGTGACGCATGTGTTCGGAATCGTCGGCTCCGCCTATATGGACGCGCTCGACCTGTTCGAGCCGGCCGGCATCCGCTTCATCTCGGTCGCGCACGAGCAGGGCGCGGCGCATATGGCGGACGGGTATTCGCGGGTCAGCAACCGCCACGGCGTCTGCGTCGGGCAGAACGGGCCGGGCATCACCAACATGGTGACCGCCATCGCCGCGGCCTACTGGGCACACAGCCCAGTGGTCATCGTGACACCCGAAGCCGGCACGATGGGCATCGGACTCGGCGGGTTCCAGGAAACCGAGCAGATGCCGATCTTCTCGAAGATCACCAAGTACCAGGCCCATGTGACCGGCCCGGCCCGGCTGGCGGAGCTGACAAGCCGCGCCTTCGACGTGGCGCTGTCGGAGCGCGGCCCGGTGCAGATCAACATCCCGCGCGACTTCTTCTACGGCGATATCGACGTGGAGATCCCGAAGCCGCGCCGCGTGCTGCACGGCGCCGGCAACCCGCAAAGCCTGGACGAGGCCGCGCAGGCGCTGGCCGCGGCGAAGTTCCCGGTCATCGTGGCCGGCGGCGGCGTGGTGATGGGCGGCGGGGTGGACGAGGCGAAGGCACTGGCCGAGCACCTGTCCGCGCCGGTGGTCACCAGCTACCTGCACAACGACGCCTTCCCCGCCAGCCACGCGCTGGCCTGCGGTCCGCTCGGCTATCACGGCTCCAAGGCGGCGATGCGGGTGATCGCGCAGGCCGACGTGGTGCTGGCGCTGGGCACGCGGCTGGGCCCGTTCGGCACCCTGCCCCAGTACGGCATCGACTACTGGCCGAAGGACGCGAAGATCATCCAGGTCGACACCGACCACCGCATGCTGGGGCTGGTGAAACAGATCGCGGTCGGCGTCAACGGCGACGCGAAGGCCGCGGCCACCGAGATCCTGAGGCGGATGCAGACGCTGAACCGGCCCATCGCCGCCCACGCCAACAAGGCGGACCGCATGGCCGAGGTGAAGAAGCAGAAGACGGCCTGGGAAAAGGAGCGCTTCGACCAGGAAGGCAACGGCGCGACCCCCATCGTGCCGCGGCGCGCGTTGATCGAGCTGGAGCGCGCGATGCCGAAGGACGCGATGGTGTCCACCGATATCGGCAATGTCTGCGCCGTGTCCAACGGCTATCTCAACTTCGAGAAGCCGCTTTCCTTCTTCGCGCCGATGAGCTTCGGCAATTGCGGCTATTCCTTCCCGGCGATGATCGGCGCCAAGGTGGCCGCGCCCGACCGCCCGGCGGTGTCCTATGTCGGCGACGGGGCGTGGGGGATGAGCCTGCTGGAATCCATGACCTGCGTGCGCGAGAACATCCCGGTCACGGCGGTGGTGTTCAACAACGGCCAGTGGGGGGCGGAGAAGAAGAACCAGATCGACTACTACGCCGACCGGTTCGTCGGCACCAACCTCGACAACCCGAGCTTCGCCGGCATCGCCCGGGCGATGGGCGCGGAGGGCGTGACCATCGAGAACCCCGACCAGATCGGCGACGCGCTGCGCGAGGCCACGTCCAGCGGCAGGCACACGGTGATCGAGCTGATGCTGAACCAGGAGCTGGGCGAGCCGTTCCGCCGCGACGCGCTGAAGAAGCCGGTGCGGATGCTCGACAAGTACAAGGACTACACCGTCGCCTGACGGCGGCCGGAGCGGGAGCGTTTCGATGAACGGCGATACCGCCGAACCGCAGGTGCATCGCGGGCTGATAGGGGTCTGCTTCGACCGCTCGCCGACGACCCGCATCGACGGCCGGGAAGGCGCGCTGTACTACCGCGGCTACTCGATCCACGACCTCGCCGCGCAATCCAGCTTCGAGGAGACGGCCTGCCTGCTGCTCAAGGGCGCGCTGCCGACGCAGGCCGAGCTGGACGCGTTCGACGCCGAGCTCAAGGCCGCCCGCCCCCTGCCCGCCCCGGTGCTGGACATCGTCCGCATCGTGAAGAACGCGCACCCGATGGACGTGCTGCGCACCGCCGTCTCCGCGCTGGCCGCGTTCGATCCGGAGGTCGCGGACAACACGGCGGAGGCCACGCTGCGCAAGGGCATCAGGCTGACCAGCCAGGTCGCCACCGCCGTCTGCGCCCACCACATGATCCGCCAGGGCAAGGAGCCGGTGCCGCCGAGCGACACGCTCGGCCACGCCGCCAACTTCCTCTACATGCTCAAGGGCGAGACGCCGAGCGCGGAGGCGGCGGCGCTGATGGACACCGACATGGTGCTGCACGCCGAGCACGGCGCCAACGCCTCGTCCTTCGCCGCCCGCGTGGTGGTCGGCACCGACGCCAACCTGCATGCCGCGATCACCGCCGCCGTCGCCGCGCTGTCCGGGCCCGGCCACGGCGGCGCGGCCGAAAACGTGATGAGGATGGCGAAGGAGATCGGCGCGCCGGAGAACGCCGCCGCCTATGTCCGCGCGAAGCGCGCGGCGCGGGAGCCGGTGACAGGGTTCGGCCACCGCGTATACCGCGCCGAGGACCCGCGCGCGCGGCACATGCGCGAGGGCGTGAAGCGGCTGTCGGCGGAGATGGGCCAGCCCCGCTGGTACGAGGTCCTGGAAGCCGTGGTCGCCGCCATGCAGCCCTATGCGCGGCACGGCATCAACGTGAACGTCGATTTCTACGCCGGCGCGGTCTACTTCCTGCACGGCGTGCCGGAGGATTTGTTCGTGCCGATCTTCGCCGTCGGCCGGGTGCCGGGCTGGACGGTGCAGGCGCTGGAGCAGTTCGCCAACAACATCCTGATCCGCCCGCTGCTGGTCTATGACGGTCCGGAGCCGCGCCCCTACGTCCCCATCGGGCAGCGGGGCGGCGCATGAGCGCGATGGTCGCACGGCTGATGCGGGAAGCCGCCGCGCGGAACGGCGCCGTCGTGCTGCCCGAGGGCGACGATCCGCGCATCCGCGAGGCGGCGCGCCGGCTGACCGCGGACCACGTGGCGCGCGTCGTGCTGCTGGGCGGGGCGGCGGGCGCGCCGGACGGGGTGGAGGCGGTCGATCCCGCGACCGATCCGCGCCGCGACGCCTATGCGGAGCGCTACGCGGCGCAGCGCGGCATCTCCCCCGCCGTCGCCGGGCGGCTGCTGAGGAAGCCGCTGTTCTTCGGCGCGATGATGGTGGCGGCCGGCGACGCCGACGCGATGGTGGCCGGCGCCGCCAACCCGACCCGCCGCGTGATCGAGGCGGGGCTGATGGCGGTCGGGCTGGCCGAGGGCATCGGGACGCCGTCGAGCTTCTTCCTGATGATCGTGCCGGACCCCGCCGGCGGGGCGGAACGCGCCTTCGTCTTCGCCGATTGCGCGCTCAACGTCGATCCGACCGCCGAGCAGCTTGCCGACATCGCGCTGGCCTCGGCGGCGAGCGCGGCGAAGCTGCTGGATGAGGCGCCGCGCGTCGCCATGCTGTCCTTTTCCACCCACGGCAGCGGTTCCGGCGCGCGCGTCGACAAGGTGCGGCGCGCGACCGCGATCGCACAGGCGCGCGCGCCGCATATCGCCATCGACGGCGAGCTGCAGGCCGACACGGCGCTGAACGCCGCCGTCGCCGCCGCCAAGGCGAAGCGCGACAGCGGCGTGGCGGGGCGCGCCAACGTGCTGGTCTTCCCCGATCTCGACGCCGGCAATATCGGCTACAAGCTGACCCAGCAGATGACCGGCGCCGCCGCCATCGGCCCGATCCTCCAGGGCTTCGCCCGCCCGGTCAGCGACCTTTCGCGCGGCGCCTCGGCGGCCGACATCGTCGCCGCCAGCGGCATCGCCCTCGCGCTCGGGTGACGGGGATGGCTTTCCCTCTGCGGCCGCTCGCGTTTTCAACCGTCATGGTCGGCGAAGGCGACGGCTGTTCCGGACACGAACCTCCCTCCCCCGTCATGGTCGGCGAAGGCCGACCATCCACGTCTTGTCTTTTTTTCCAAACATTTAGAAAAGCAAAACACGTGGGTGGTCGGCCTTCGCCGACCACGACGGGAAGAGGAACGGAGTCGAACCGGACAGTGTCGGCCGTCGCCGACCATGACGGACAGGGGAACGCGGTGGACTGCCCCGCCGAGGCGACACCGATGAATACGGAGTCACGCCGATGAACGACACCGCCACCATGGACCGCAACAAGGGCGACGCGACCGACCGGGCCGTCGTCGACGAGCTGCTGCGGCGCGCGCGCGCGGCGATGGCCGCCTTCGCCGATGCCGGTCAGGCGCGGGTGGACGAGGCGGTGACCGCGCTGGCCTGGTCGATCTACGAGCCGGGTCGCGCCCGCGCGCTGGCGGAGCTGGCGGTGGCGGATACCGGGCTCGGCAACGTCGACGACAAGATCGCCAAGAACCGGCGCAAGACCTTCGGCACGCTGCGCGACCTCGCGCGCGTGAAATCGGTGGGCGTCATCGAGGAGGACGCGGCGAAGGGGCTGGTCAAATGGGCCAAGCCGGTCGGCGTGGTCTGCGCCGTGGTGCCGTCCACCAACCCCGCCGCGACGCCGGTCAACAAGGCGATGATGGCGATCAAGGGCCGCAATGCGATCGTCATCGCGCCGACGCCGGCAGGCGCAGCGGCGACGGCGCGCGCGGTCGAGTACATGCGCGCCGAGCTGGCGAAGTGCGGCCTGCCGGAAGACCTGGTGCAGGTCGTTCCGCCGCCGGTCTCGCGCGCGGTGACGGAGACGCTGATGCGCGCCTGCGACCTCAACGTCGTCACCGGGTCGCAGAACAACGTGCGCGCCGCCTATCGCAGCGGCACGCCGAGCATCGGGGTCGGCGTCGGCAACGTGCCGGTGATCGTCGATTCCACCGCCGATCTCGCCGCCGCGGCGGAGAAGATCCGCGCCTCCAAGACCTTCGACAACGCGACCTCGTGCTCGGCGGAGAACGCGCTGGTGATCGTCGACGACGTCTACGACCGGGCCGTCGCCGCGCTGGAAGCGGCCGGCGGCTACATGGCGCGGGGGGCGGAGAAGGACCGCATCCGGGAGACGCTGTGGGTGGACGGCCAGCTCAACCGCAAGGTCATCGCCAAGGACGCCGACGTGTTCGCGCGCGAGGCCGGGCTGGGGGCGGCGGCTGAAGCCGCGCGGTTCTTCATGGTGCCGGAGGACGGCGTCGGGCCGGACTTCCCGTTCTCGGGAGAGAAGCTGGCGCTGGTGCTCGCGGTCTACCGCGCCGCCGATTTCGACGCGGCGCTCGCCCGGGTGCAGGAGATCCTGCGCCATCAGGGCGGCGGGCACAGCTGCGGCATCCACACCGACGATCCCGCCCATGCGCGCCGGCTCGCCGAGGAGGTGGACGTGGTCCGCGTGCTGGTCAACCAGGCGCATTGCATCGGCAATGGCGGGTCGTTCGACAACGGGCTGAACTTCACCCTGTCGATGGGCTGCGGCACATGGGGCGGCAACAGCATTACCGAGAACCTGAGCTGGCGGCACTTCGTCAACATCACCCATCTTTCCACCGTCATCCCCGAGGACCGCCCGTCGGAAGAGGCGCTGTTCGGCGATTACTGGGCCAGGCGCGGCAGATGAATTTCGAGGAACACGCGGCGAAACCCCTCCTGGCGGCGGCCGGGCTCGCGGTCCCGCGCAGCCGGCTGGTGGAGCTCGCCGACGAGGCGGCGGATGCCGCCCGCGCGCTCGGCCGCGTCGCGGTCAAGGCGCAGGCGCCCACCGGCAAGCGCGGCAAGGCCGGCGGGGTGCGGTTTGCGGCAACGCCCGACGAGGCCGCCGCAGCAGCCGCCGCGATACTGGGTACGGAGATCGGCGGGCATCGCATCCGCCGGGTGCTGGTCGAGGAGACGGTGGACATCGCCCGCGAGCTGTATGCCGCCGTGCTCACCGACGCGGCGGCGAAGGGCCCGGTCATCCTGTTCTCGCTTCAGGGCGGCGTGGACATCGAGGAAACCGCTTCGCGCGACGCGGACGCCATCCGCCGCATCCCGGTGGACATCCTCGCCGGCGCGGACCGGGCGAGGATCGCCGCCGCGCTGACCGGGCTGGAGACCGGCGTGGCGGCGGAGACGCTCGCCTCGTTCCTCGCGCGGCTCTACGGCGTGTGGCGCGACAACGACGCGGAGCTGCTGGAGATCAACCCGCTGGCGGTGGGCTCGACGGCGACGGCCGGCTGGTGGCGCTGGACTGCAAGCTCACGCTCGACGATTCGGCGGCGCCCCGGCGCGAGATACTGGCCGGGCTCGCCGCGCCCGAGCCGCTGTCCGCGCTGGAGCGGAAGGCCGCCGCGCTGGGGCTGAAATTCATCGAGCTGGACGGCGACATCGGCATCCTCGCCAACGGCGCCGGGCTCACCATGACGACGATGGACGTGGTCAGCCATTACGGCGGCCGCGCCGCCAACTTCCTGGAGATCGGCGGCGACGCCTACACGAAGGCGACCCCGGCGCTGGAGCTGGTGCTCGCCAACCCCGGCGTCCGCAGCCTGGTGGTCAATTTCTGCGGCGCCTTCGCCCGCACCGACGTGATGACCGGCGGCGTGATCGAGGCGTTCGAGGCGCTGTCGCCGAAGGTTCCCTTCTTCTTCTGCATCCACGGCACCGGCGCGGACGAGGCGCGCGCGATGCTGAAGGACCGCCTCGGCATGGAAAGCTACGCGCTGATGGACGATGCGATCCGCGCCGCGATCGAGGCGGCGGCATGATTATCGGCGGCGGCGAGACCGTTCTGGTGCAGGGCATCACCGGTCGCCAGGCGACGTTCTGGACCGGGCGCATGCGCGAATACGGCACCGCCGTCATCGGCGGGGTGAACCCGAAGAAGGCGGGCGAGACGCATCTCGGGCTGCCGGTCTGGGGCAGCGCGGTCGAGGCGGCGCGGGAACGGGCCATCGACGCGGCGGTGATGTTCATCCCGGCGCTGGGGGTGAAGGCGGCGGCGCTGGACGCCGTCGAGGCCGGGATCGGCAAGATCGTCATCCTGACCGAGCATGTCCCGGTGCAGGACGTGATGGAGCTGCTGGCCGCGGCGCGGCTCAAGGGGGCGCGGGTGCTCGGCCCCAACACCGCCGGCACGGTCACGCCGGGCGAGAGCTTCGTCGGCTTCATGCCGGCCTTCAACGACACCGTATTCCGCCCCGGCCGTGTGGGCGTTCTGTCGCGCAGCGGCAGCCTGGGCACGCTGATCTGCCTGAAGCTGGCCGAGGCCGGGCTGGGCCAGTCCGCCTTCATCGGAATCGGCGGCGACCCCATAGTCGGCACCACGACCGCCGACGCCGTCGCCGGCCTCGCCGCGCATGACGGCACCGACGCCATCGTCATGGTCGGCGAGATCGGCGGCGCGATGGAAGAGGAAGCGGCCGGGGCCGCCGCCGCCGCCGGCAAGCCTGTCATCGCCTTCATCGCCGGGCGCGCCGCGCCGGCCGGGCGCAGGATGGGCCATGCCGGCGCCATTGTGTCCGGCGGCCGGGGCACGTATGACTCGAAACGCGCAGCGCTGGAGGCTGCGGGGGTGCGCGTGCTGGACACGCCGTCGGAAGTCGGCCCGGCCGTGGCGAAGGCGCTCGGCGGGGCGCGTCGCAAGGCGGGCTGAACGCGCGGAAGAACGGGGAGACGAACGGGGATGAGCAGCGCAGACGCGCCATATGAGAGCATCTGGTCCGACCTTCAGGGGGTCCGGTTCACGCAGGACTACGCCGACGCCGGCGGGATCGAGACGCGCTACCTGCGCACAGGCGCGCCGGGCAGGCCGGCGGTGATCTTCCTGCACGGCACCGGCGGCCATGCCGAGGCCTATACGCGGAACCTGAAGGCCTATGGCGCGCATTTCGACACCTTCGCCATCGACATGCTGGGCCACGGCATGACCGGCAAGCCGGATTACGACTACGACATGCCGGCCTATATCCGGCACCTGATCGGCTTCATGGACGCGATGGGGCTGGAGAAGGCGACGCTGTCGGGCGAGTCGCTCGGCGGCTGGCTGGCGGCGCATTTCGCCGTCGCCCATCCGGAGCGCGTGGACAAGCTGGTGCTCAACACCGCCGGCGGCGAGATGGTGCAGCCCAAGGCGCTGGGCGCGCTGCGCAACTCCACCCGGGCCGCGGTCGAGGACCCGAGCTGGCCGCGGCTGAAGGACCGGCTGGAATGGCTGATGTACGCCCCTTCGGACGTCCACGACGACCTGATCGCCTGCCGCCAGCGCATCTACGCGACGCCGGAGATGCAGGCCAACATCCACCACCTGCTCTGCCTGCACACGATCGAGGCGCGGCAGCGCTTCGCGCTGTCGAAGGAGCAGTGGGCGCAGATCGCCCAGCCGACGCTGGTGCTGTGGACCTCGCACGACCCGACCGCGACGGTCGAGGTGGGCGAGCATCTGGCCAGCCTGATCCCCGGCTGCGATTTCGTGGTCATGGACGAGTGCGGCCACTGGCCCCAGTTCGAGGACCCGGAGACGTTCAACCGGATCACCCTCGATTTCCTGCTCGGGCGGGGCGTGCCGAAGGAGAACCCGGTGAAGCGGGCGCGCAGGCCCCGCCAGCCATGAGGGTCGTCGCCGCGACTCGGCACGGACGGCAGCGTATGTTAGCGTCGCATTGCGTTCGTCATGGATTTGATAAGGGAGGATCACATGAAAGCGTACAGAAGCATTATTTCCGGTCTTGCGGTCGCCGGCGCGGCCCTGGCCTTCGCCCAGGGCGCATCGGCCGCCGACTATCCTAAGAAGCCGATCACCTTCATCGTGCCGTTCGGCGTCGGCGGCAGCTTCGACACCATCGCCCGCAAGCTCGGCCAGCGCTGGGAGAAGGAGCTGGGACAGCCGGTCGTGGTCAAGAGCCTGCCCGGTTCCGGCGGCCGCCGCGGCAGCCTGCAGATCTACCGCGCCCAGCCCGACGGCTACACCATCGGCTTCGCCCATTTCGTGCCGTTCCTGGCCGACGAGAAGCTGATGGGCAAGCCGCCCGCGCTGGACCTGAAGAAGTTCGAGGTCATCTACAAGATCGCGCACGGGCCGAACTACATCTTCGTGCGCAAGGACCTGCCCTTCAAGTCGGTGAAAGACCTCGCCAAGGCCAACCGTCCCATCAAGTTCGCGTCGACCGGCGTCGGCGCGATCACCTGGACCGAGGCCAACGCGCTGGCCGGCATCCTGGACTTCAAGCTCGCCTTCGTGCTCGGCTACAGCAAACTCGGCGATGCCGCCGTCGCGGTCGCCAAGGGCGACGCGGAAGCGGGTCTCGGCACGGTCAGCCATTTCCAGGGCGTGAAGGACGACGTCCGGCCGCTGATGTTCTTCGGCTCCGAGCGCGATCCGAACTATCCGGACGTGCCGTCGGCCGGCGAGCTGGGGCTCAAGCGCCTGACCGCGCTGGGTTCGCCCCGCATCATCGTCGCGCCCCCGGGCACGCCGAAGGCGCCGGTCATGGTGATCCGCGAGGCCATCAAGAAGGCCGCCGCCGATCCGGAGTTCAAGACCTGGATGCAGAAATCCGGCTTCTACCTGAAGGCCCAGGATCCGGAATCCACCTGGGTGGACCTGGAGGAACAGGGCAAGGTCTTCGCCTCGCTGGCCGAGGCGGTTCAGGCGGCGCAGAAGGGTAAGAAATAGCTCCGCCGGTCCTGCGAGCGCCCTGACCGGAGGGTAGCCATGCTCGAGTCGATGGCGCTCGCGATCGAGCGCCTGGCCGATCCCCAGGCTCTGGCGATGCTGCTGGCGGGTGTCCTTCTGGGCGCGACGTTCGGCGCATTGCCAGGGCTCGGGAGCATCGTCGCGCTGTCGGTCGTCCTGCCGTTCACCTTCGGCATGGACCCGCTGGCGGCCATGTACCTCTACGCCGGCATCATGAGCAGCGTCACGTTCGGCGGCTCGGTGCCGGCGATCCTTCTGAACACGCCGGGCACGCCGCCCAACGCGGCGACGTGCTTCGACGGCTATGCCATGGCCAAGCGGGGCGAGGGCGCGCGCGCCATCTCGGTCTCGGCCATGTCGTGCCTGGTGGGTTCCATCGGCGGCGCCGTGGTCACGATCGCGCTGCTGCCGCTCATCAAGCCCATCGTGTTCGCGTTCGGCCCGCCGGAGTTCTTCGGGCTGGTGATCTTCGGCCTCGTCATGATCGCCTTCGCCGCGCGGGCGAACATGGTGAAGGGGCTGATCGGCGGGGGCATCGGGCTGATGCTGTCGCTGGTGGGCTATTCCGAGATCTACGACACGTACCGCTACACCATGGGCAGCGACTATCTGTGGGACGGCATCCCGCTGGTGCCGTTCGTGGTCGGGCTGTTCGCGGTCAGCGAGCTGATCACCTACACCGCGCGCGGGGGCGCGACGGTGACCCACGATCCCTCGGAAACGAAGATCAACTGGCACGGCCAGATCCTGACGGGGATCAAGGACGTGCTGAGCCGCCCGACCCAGTGGATGCGTTCCGCCGCCATCGGCGCCGGCATCGGGATCATTCCCGGGCTCGGCGGATCGGTCGCCGCGTTCCTGAGCTACTTCGTCGGCATGCAGCGGACGAAGAGCCCGGAAACCTATGGCAAGGGCAACGTCGAGGGCATTCTCTGCGCCGAGACGGCGAACGACGCCAAGGAAGGCGGCGCGCTGCTGCCGACCGTGGCCTTCGGCCTGCCCGGCAGCGCCGACATGGCGATCCTGCTCGGCGCCTTCGTGCTGCACGGCATGCAGCCGGGGCCCGACCTGCTGCGCAACCACATGGACCTGATATACGCGCTGCTGTTCGGCATCATCATCAGCCAGGTCATCACCAGCGGACTGGGGCTTCTCGCCGCCCCGTGGCTGGCGCGGCTGAGCCTGCTGCCCAACCGCTGGATCGCGCCGTTCGTTCTTGTGCTGGTGTTCGTCGGCACCTACATGGTGCGCACCAACATCCTCGACGTCGCCATGGCGATAGGCGCCGGCATCTTCGGCTACCTGATGCGCCGGTACGGCTTCCCGCTGATCACCATCGCCATCGGCTACATTCTCGGCCCGCTCGCGGAAAAGAGCTGGATCCAGTCGATGCAGATTTCGGACGGCAGCCTGACGATCTTCGTCACCGAGCCGATTGCGCTGGTCCTGCTGCTCGGCGCGCTGGCGACGCTGGTGGTGCCGGTCGTCAGCATGGTGCGCAAGGGCCGTGCCCGGAGGGCCGCAGCATGAAGCGCCGCATCGATGGAGAACTCGTTTTCGCGGCAGCGCTGGTGGCCTTCATCGCGGCGATGCTGATAGCGACGCTGCAGTTTCCGCCGCTGCTGCGCTATACGCCCTTCATCGCCGGCGGGCTGACCCTGGTCTTTCTCGGCGTGCTGATCGCGGGGACCTTCCATCCGGGGCTGCTGCGCATGACCGAGACGGCGCTGCAGGACATGTGGGGCGGGGGAAACGAGGGGCAGAAGTTCGAGGAAGCGGCCGAGGCCCCGTCCCCATGGAGGTCGGTGCTGCGCGTGATGGGCTATGCCGTCGGGTTCCTGCTGGCGGTCTACTGGTTCGGCTTCTTTCTGGTCACGCCGATATTCATCGCGATCTACCTGACCCTCGACGCCAAGGCGCGACCGCTGACGGCACTCGCCGTCGCGGCGGGGCTGAGCGTGGTGCTGATCTTCGCCCTGGTCAATCTCAACGTCGACCTCTGGGTAGGCAGGATCCCCGAGATCGTGCCCGATTACATCGGCGGCGCGATAGAACCGCAATTCTGAGGACCCTCGCAGGCGTCGGCGTCCGACCGCGGCGGCGGCGGTTCGGCAGCGCCGTCCCGCGCGGCGCCGTCGCGGAGGGCGTCCGCGCCGACCCCGGACAGCGGGGGCGGTTCGGCAGCGCCGTCCGGGGTGCGCCCGACGGCGCGATCGACCAGGGGAGCCGGGGAAACCACCACCGAGCTCGTGTTGTTGGCGTAGGTCACCACCACCCCGGCGGCAGACACCGGAAACACCCCCGGACCCTCCATCAGAGCGGGCGCAGCGATCAGCGCGGCGGTCACGAGGGGCTTTATCAACGTCATGACGATCTCCCCGACGTCGCCTGCATGCAGGCGCGCTGGCTACCGGACGGCATGGACGGCATGCGAGGCTGCAACGGCCGGCCCCTTACCGGTCGACAGCGGCCGCAGACGGGCATTGTCCAGCGGCTGCAGCCGGCTGTCGCGAATGATGGAGCGCACCATCACCACATAGCCCCAGCCGCGCGCCGAATAGACGTGCATGGTCGCGGCAAGCGCATGGCCGTCCAGCGGGCCGCCGTCCGCCGCCTCGCGCTGGCGTTCGCGGCGCAGGCGGAAGGACTGGTATGTCGGATGGGTATTGAGGTTGAGCGCATAGGATTCGACCGAGGCGGTCAGGTCGGGGAACGCGGCCACGCGGAAGCCGGGATCGTCCTCGTAGCCGGCGGGCCGCAGCCCGTCTTCGCCGTTGACCAGGCGCTGGCCGAACAGCGCGTTGCCGTCCTGGGCGAAGCGCGAGGCGCCCCAGCCGCTGTCGATCGCCGCCTGGGCGATGGCCAGGGACGGCGGAATCTCGTCCACCCGGCGCAACAGCTCCCGCAGATTCTCGGCGCCGTAGCGCAGCGCGAGGCGGTCGATCCAACTCCGATCGAAGTCGTGCACCGGTTCGCCCTTCTGCACCCGGTCGGCGACGGCGAGAATTCTTGCGCGTTCCAACCGGATGCGGGCATTCACGTCGAGCACGATCGGCAGCAGCGTGCCGACGAACACCGACCGGCGCAGCTCCGTCTCCTTCAGGGTCTCCATGTCCTCCGGCATGCGGGCGGCGAACAGGCGCGGGACCGGCGCGCCGAAGCGGTGGGCGGCGAGGTCCAGCCCGTGCCTGGAGAAGACATCGCGATAGGCCCCGGCCGTGGCCTCGGAATCGGCGGCGAACGGCCCCGTCCGCTGCTCGTCGCGCGCGCCATCGCCGGGGCCGGCAACCGGCTTCTTCCCCCCTGTCGCACCGTCCATATCGCCGCAGCCGGTCATTGCGACCAGCGTCCCCATGGCGAGCAGCGTCGTGAAGCTGCGGCCCGGCTCGCCCTGCCGGCTCGTGTGCCGGCTCGTGCGCTGGCTCATGCGTCCGTCTCCCGTTCACGGCGCGGAAAGCGCCGCCTCCATCCATCATGATGGCAAGAACGCTGTGACCATGGGGAGACAAGGCTGCGACAAAGACGGGCGGTCCGGTGGCTCCCGCCGCGGCGCCGTCCTAAAAATCCTTGAAAATCATATAGTTGGGAAACGGATCAGAACGCTCAACCCGCCCTGTTCCCGGTTGCGGGCTGTGACCTCGCCGCCGAACGCGGTGACGTTGCGGTGGACGATCCACAGCCCGATGCCGAAATGCGCCTCGCCCGGCGTCGCGTCCGAAGCCGGACGGCTCGACATGTAGCGCTCGAATATGTGGTGCAGGTCGCTTTCGGGCACGCCGGGGCCGTCGTCCAGCACCATGAGCTCCGCCATGCCGTCCCGCGCCGTCAGCGCGACGCGGATGCATCCGCCGGGAGGCGAAAACGTGGCCGCATTCTCGACCAGGTTCTCGATCACGGTTTCCAGCGCGTCCGGGTTGGCGTTCACGCGCACCGACTCGGGCGTGGAAAACTCGACGCGGAGACCGTTATCGGCCAGCGAAGCCGCATAGGCCGTGCAGCTGCCGCGCACGAGATCGGCGAGGTCCATCGGCGCCGCGTCGGCGTCGATCATCTCGGCGGCCGCCTCGTCCATCCGGCGCGCGGCCTGGACGAGCGCGAGCAGCCGCGTGGTCGCCTGCTCGATGCGTTCCGCCGAACGCGCGGCGCGGAGATCGTTGGTCACGGCGCGCTTCAGCGGCTCCAGCGAATGGGCGATCACCGCGATCGGCGTCTTGAACGCATGCGCGTTCTCCTCCGCCGCGAAACGGATGGCATCGGCGGTTTCGTGCAGCCGCGCCACCAGCGCGTCGAACTCGCGGGCGACGGAGACCAGTTCCGGCACGGCGGTTTCCGCGGCGAAGGAGCCCGATCCGCGCTGCCCGCCCCGGATCGTGCGCGCCCGGGCGGCAAAGCCGCGCAGCGCGCGCCAGCCGTCGAAGAACAGCCACATCACGGACACCGCGAGCAGGATGTAGATGCCCAGCGCCGCGCGCACCTCCGGCGCCTTCCAGTAGGGATCGGCCAGCGACGCGCCGACAAGGTCGCTGGTCGAGAGCGAGGTCATCACCACCCAGCACCCCGCCTCCGAACGCAGCGGCGTCATGGAAACCAGCAGCTCGTCCTGACCCGACGGGTTGGTGTAGCGCGCGGTGCTGGGCAGCACGGTATCGCAGCTCTCGCGCAGCTCGGCGAGAACGCCGGAATCGATCAGCCGGTCGCGTTCCTGCTTCAGGTACTCCACCGGCACGGCCGGCGCGGCGGCAACATAGAAGTACGAATCCGGCCCCGAGCCGCCCTCGGGACGCAGCAGCACCTTGATCTTGATCTGGGGCCCGACCAGCCGGGTCAGGGTCTCGCCGAGATTGCGCGCGGTAGCCGCGCTGAACTGGTCGAGCAGCGGGCGCAGGCTCTCCGCCACGACACGTCCCTGTTCGCGCGTGGCGTCGAGCAGCAACTCGGCTTTCTGGGCGTCGGCGGCGCGCAGCTGCAGATAGACGGCGATCGGCACCGCCACGAATATCGCGATCAGCAGCATGAGCCGTGTCGAAAAGGATCGCCACATCCGGGCGATCCGGACACCCAACGGCTCAGCCGTCGCGCCAGCGGTATCCGAAACCGGGGTAGTTTTCGATTTGTTCGAAGTCATTGTCTATGTCGCGAAACTTCTTGCGGATCCGCTTGATTGCGGTGCGCACGTTGACGCGATACCCCTCCGGTCCGGCGCCGGCGGCAAAGCCGCTGCCGCGCACGGCGTCATATATCTCCCGGTAGCGGACGTCGTCGCCCGCCCGACGCGCCAAGTAGGCCACGATGTTGAATTCCCCCAGCGTCAGCGACACCGGCTTGCCGTTCCACTGGGCGCGGGCGTTCGAGGTGCGAAGCACCAGGGAACCGATGGTGAATTCGTCGGCGTCGTCGTCCTCCGCGTCGTCGTCTCCGGCGCCGCTGCTGGCGCTCAGCGCGTTCTCGATGCGCTTCAGCAGGATGGCGAAGCTGCGCGATTTCTCGACGAAGTCGACCGCGCCGCCGATCAGCGCCGCTTCCTCGTAGATCTGATCCGACAGCGTGGTGAGGAAGATCACCGGATACTCGCCGCCTTCGTCGCGCAGCTTGCGTAGCACCTCGATCCCCGTGATGTCGGGCATCTTCCAGTCCAGGATCACCAGGTCGGCCTCGACGCCGTCGCGGGTCAGGTATTCCAGCGCGGGCGCGCCGCCGGGAAATCCCGTGACCGCAAAACCGCTGTCTTCCAGGTTGTTTTCCAGGGATTCGCGGAACAGGTCGTCGTCGTCGACCAGCACCACCGCGGCCCGGGCTTCAGTTCTGCGCGCGTCGTCCACGATCCGTCTCTTCTTTCAAAGCCCCCAGACATCTCGCCTCGCGCCGCTTCGCCCCACGGAACTCGTAGGTCAGGGCGCGGAAGGTCTGGTTGCCGATATCCATGTAGAAGAACACATCGACCTCGCATCTTTCGTGCCGCCACGTCCATACCGTCGCCGGAGGATCCGACCGCTCCGACGCCGGGGCGCCCAGCATCGCCCGGATTTCGTCCGGCGTCATCCCGACCAGCGCCTTCGGCTGCAACGGCTTGACGGCGCCAGGCCCCGACCCGGCGCCCGGCGACGATTCCCCCCCCGGCAGCGGCGGCGTCAGCGGCACGGCGGCCTGTTGCACCGCGTCCCGGGGCGGCACCTTGGGTGCGCGCTCCGGCAGAGGCTTCATCGCATCCAACATAGCGCAACCGGAGAGCGCAAAAAGGCACCCTGCCAGCGCCAGGGCTCGGCGAAGCTGAACGGGCATCATGTCTTTCCAGCCCAAGGAGTTGTCAAACGCGCACCCGGAATCCACCTCTGCCGCCAGTTACAACCGCTGCGCCGGCGGACAAAATCCAACATAACAGGGAAACCAGCATACAGTGCCCCGGACCCGAAGGCGATTGCGAATCCTCACGACAGATTCAGGAGCCTGCGGGCATTTCCGGCATATATATCCGCACGTTCCGCCGCCGCAATGTCGAGCGAATCGACCGCGGCGATCGTATTTTCGATGAAATCCCGCCCGCCCCTTGCGTCGAACGGCGCGTCGGTCGCGAAAAGACTGTGCGCGGTGGTGAAAAAGGCGTGTCCGCAGGCGGTGGAGGCGGCGGAGCCGTTCAGCGCGGTGTCGGCGTAAAGCAGGCGGAAATAGTCCAGCGGCTGCGCCTTTTCGAGCCCCGCGCGCAGCGCCAGCGGGTTCCGGTCGGGGTCGTTCTCGAAAAGCTGCTCGAATCCCAGCCCGATCTTGTTGGCGAAGAACGGGATCATCCCGCCCATGTGGTGGGTGACGATCTTCATCCCCGGATGGCGGTCGAACAGGCCGGAATAGATCAGCCGCGCCATGCACGCGCTGGTTTCGTACGGCCACCCGAAGGTAAACCAGATCTCGAACTCGGACGCCGTCTCGGTCGCGTAGTCGGGGTGATTCGGCCCCCGCACGGGATGAACCCATACCGGCAGGTCGCGCGCCGCCAGCAGGTCGAACAGCGGCGCGAATTCCGGTGCGCTGAGGGGCTTGCCGAGCACGTTGGTGAACACCTGGACGCCGCGCGCGTCCAGCGCGTCGATGGCGTCGCGCACCCAGAGCCGGAAATCGGTCGCCACCTGGTCGTTGCGCGACCGCGCGGTGTGCAGCCGGCCGGCATCGGCGCCGATCAGCTCGGCCAGCCGTCCCTCGATGTTGAGGTGGATATCCTCCAGCGCGGTCCTGAACTCGAACGCGCCCGACTCGATCTCGGCCAGGATGCGGTCCAGTCCGCCGAGGATCGCGACCCCCGCCCCCGTGTCCAGGATTCCCTGCGCCACCAGCATCTCGCAATGGGCGCGGCTGCCGGCGATGTCCTGCGCATACAGCCGCCGGTCGAAGCCGATGGAGGCGTTGATCGCCTCCATCAGCGCGTCGGGGCCGGCCTCGAACCGGCCGCCCCACATCGCATTCTGCCCGCCGGCCGCATTGGGGGGTTCCGGGGCGGCCTTGTCCGTGGCAGGCTGCGCCCGCGCCGTTCCGGTCCTCGTCGTCTCTGCGGTCATGTCTCGGTCCGGCATTGAGAGCGGGAAATGCGTAAATATCTCTTCATGGCCATCGCGCTCTGCGTGGCGGGGCTGGCTTTCTGGGCCATCTCGATCTTCAGATCAAGTCCGGATGCGCCCGCGCCGCCCCCGCGCGCCGGTGCGATGCAGAACTTTACCCCGGCTGAGCCTCCCAAACCAGCGCCGTCCGTCCGGCTGGCGGCGGCCGACGGGACGGAGAAGGGCCTTGAGGCCTGGCGGGGACAATTCGTGCTGGTGAACTTCTGGGCGACGTGGTGCGCGCCCTGCGTGCGCGAGATGCCGTCGCTGCAGCGCCTCCAGGCCGCGCTGGGCTCCGACCGCTTCACCGTGCTCGCCCTGTCCCAGGACCTGAAGGGATGGGACGTGATCGCGCCGTTCCTCGACCGGCTGAAGCTGGACGCACTCCCCGTGCTGCACGACCCGCAGGGCGCGGCCGCGCGCGGCTTCGGCGTCGTCGGGCTGCCGGCCACGATCCTGCTCGGCCCGGACGGGACGGAGCTCGGCCGGCTGACCGGACCCGCCGAATGGGACGGTCCGGATGCGCAGGCCCTGATCCGGCATTATCTGGCGATGGACCTGCCGCAGTAACCGGCAAGAAATTATCCGGGCGAACCGGCCAATGGCGACTTGATTCCGGTATGCGACGGAGTCAGTCTTCGGGTCTGGAAAGACGTGCAGACAATCGAACCTGTCTCTTTCCCGGCCGGCGGGCCCTAGGCTGCGCCGGAACACGGTCGGATCTTTCGACGGCAAGGCCACCGTCCCGGCTGCGGGCCGGAAACGAACGGTTGAAGGACCTGTGCCCATCCGGCTGAGGCGAACGGGGCCGATCCTGGGCGGCCCCGTTCCCATGCCGGCCTTGAGTGCCTGTCCCTACGAAGCTGTAACGTGCGACAAGCGCCTGCGCGTCGGTCACCGCGAGCATGTAGTGGGCGCGTGTTGTGCCTCTTCAGCCAATCTACGCTTTTTTCAACTCGGACAGCGCGAGTTTGAGGTTGAGTGAAGCCTGATCTACGAAGCACTGCCAATCTCGGTATACGCGCGCCGACATTGTACGTACGTTGGGGATTTCTGGAGTGTCTCTTATTCTTTTTTCCAAAGCCCACATGGATTGACTGACGTTTTTAGCCACTGGATATCGATCCAGATTCGGGATTCTTTTACTGTCGAGAAATCCCTTATTTATGTTTCTTGGACCATATATGATGTGGTCATCCCAAAAGCGTTTCTCTCGATTATTTCTAGGAAAAACTTGGCCGCTCTTGTAGTCGTCAGAGAAATCTCTGAATGTATTTTCCAAACGGGCAAAAAAAGCAGGAGAGATTACACTAAAATCTAAATCCGAGTGTTCGCCGAATGGCTTTCCAAAAGCGACACTAGCTAGAGAGTACCCAATCCGCGCACTTCCAATAAGAGTAATTTCTTTCGGGTGCACATCGAGTCTAGCGCCGAGCCAACCTCGAATAGATTCGAAGATTGCAGGACATTTTTGGAAGGCGAAAGGCACTCCTTCGCTGATCCATAGACGGACAATTGTCTCTCTGCTGGTCCGAGTGCCGCACTCCAGAACGGCGCGCAGTTCCTCAGGCTTTGGGAACGGATAGCCTAGGGATGCTAACTGGGCATCCACGGAGAAGGGGTGTATCATTTAGGTGCTCATATATGCCATGGCGGAGGTGGCTTTTGTACAATGTCATCAAGTGCTCGCTCCGACGCTGAATCTGCAGTGTTCGAATACTGGGCGCGGATTTAGGTTCTGGATACTTTAATCTAGCGACCAGAGAAGCAGCTTCTGCGAATTGCAAGGAGTTTGGTGTGAAATGTAACCGTCGACAAGCTTGCTGATATCCATTCATTCGCCAGCCGTAGTATGCTATAGAAAGATATATTGAGGGCAAGATATATTTCGGATAGTACGCTGATACCAGCGCTGCCAGAATTATTTCTTTGGCTTTCCGGCGGATACTCCGCTCGTACCTTCCTGTAACGGTCCGAACAAGTTGTTGCTCAATCGTACTTGCGCCTTCCCGCTTTCCGTAGGCGATGCGGCGCCAGATCGCCCGGCCTATCGCAACCGAGTCAAAGCCTGGGTGCTTACCATTCCTATGATCTTCTCCGGAAATGAGCAATTGCTGCGCAATCAGGGGCGGAGCCAGATCAGGCCGTTGTGCAAGGAACGCCTGCTCGCAGTCAATGCGATCACGCACCAGCTTCCAGTCACTACAGCGGTTCAAAAGCATCTCAGCGAACTTGCCGGACATCGATTAGTTTCTCTCGGAGAGATGGCAGAGTGATCGGTGACAACCTGTCCCGCCCGGGGGCCACGGTCAACCGGTTGCGCAGACGGCGCGATTGCTGCCCTCTCCGCTCTCCTGAGAACTCTCAGCGCGTCGGGACCGGTTTTTCGCCCGAATAGTCGTAGAAGCCGCGGCCCGCCTTGCGGCCGAGCCAGCCGGCATCGACGTATTTCACCAGCAGCGGGCAGGGGCGGTACTTGCTGTCGGCGAGACCCTCGTACAGCACCTGCATGATCGACAGGCAGGTGTCCAGCCCGATGAAATCGGCCAGCTCCAGCGGCCCCATCGGGTGGTGCGCGCCGAGCTTCAGCGCGGTGTCGATGTCGGTGACGGTCGAGACGCCCTCGTGCAGCGTGTAGATCGCCTCGTTCAGCATCGGCAGCAGGATGCGGTTGACGATGAAGGCGGGGAAGTCCTCCGACACCACCGGGCGCTTCTTCAGCTTGAGCGCGACTTCGCGCACCAGCTCGAAGGTCGGGTCGTCGGTGGCGATGCCGCGGATCAGCTCCACCAGCTCCATCGCCGGCACCGGGTTCATGAAGTGCAGCCCCATGAACGCCGCCGGCCGGTCGGTCGCCGCCGCCAGCCGCGTGATCGAGATCGAGGAGGTGTTGGAGGCGAGGATCGCGTCGGGACGCATCGCCTTGGTGACCTGCTCGAATATCCTGCGCTTGATGCCCTCGTCCTCGGTCGCCGCCTCGATCACCAGGTCGGTGTCGGCGAACATCGCGTAGTCGGTGCCGGTGCGGATGCGCTTCATCGTCGCGTCCATGTCCCCGACGGTCATGCGCTCGCGGTCGACCTGGCGCTGCAGCCGCTTGCCGATTCCGGCCGTGGCGCGCTTCAGTATATCTTCCTTGATGTCGACCAGCGCGACCTCGAACCCGGACTGGGCGCAGACCTGGGCGATCCCGCTGCCCATCTGTCCAGCGCCGATGACGCCTATCCTCCTGATCGAGGCCGCTGCCTTGCCGGCGCCGCCGTCATGGGTTTCGGGCATGTCCATCGCGCGTATCCGTTGCTGTCGCCGGCGGCCGGAGCCTGCCTAGCGGGGTTTCACATCCTGCTTGTCGAGCTCGGCCGAAAGCGCTGGAACCGCCTCGAACAGGTCCGCCACCAGGCCGTAATCGGCGACCTGGAAGATCGGCGCCTCCTCGTCCTTGTTGATCGCGACGATCACCTTGCTGTCCTTCATCCCGGCCAGATGCTGGATGGCGCCGGAGATGCCGACGGCGATGTAGAGCTCCGGCGCGACGATCTTGCCGGTCTGGCCGACCTGGAAGTCGTTGGGCTTGTAGCCCGCGTCCACCGCCGCGCGCGAGGCGCCGACGGCGGCGCCCAGCTTGTCGGCGATCTCCTCGATCATCGCGAAATTGTCGCCGGACTGCATGCCGCGCCCGCCGGAGATGACGATGCGCGCGCCGGTCAGCTCGGGGCGGGCGGACCGGGTCAGCTCCTGGCCGACGACCTCGCTGATGCCCGGATCGTCCGCCGCGTCCACCGGCTCGACCGCGGCGCTGCCGCCCTCGGCCTCAGCGGCGGGGAAGGCGGTGCCGCGCACGGTGACGACCATCTTCGCGTCCGTGGCCTGCACCGTCGCCAGCGCGTTGCCGGCATAGATCGGACGCACGAAGGTGTCGGGCGACTTGACCTCGACGATGTCGGACACCTGCACGACGTCCAGCAGGGCGGCGATGCGCGGCGCGACGTTCTTGCCGAACGTCGTGTGCGCGGCGACGATATGGCCGTAATCGCCGGCGATCTTTACCGCCAGCGCGGCCAGCGGCTCCGCCAGCGTGTTGCCGTAGCGCGCGTCGTCCGCGACGCGCACCTTGCGCAGACCGGGAACCCTGGCAGCCGCCTCGGCCACCGCGCCGCAGCCGTCGCCGGCCACCAGCATGTCGATCTCCGCATCCATGGCGACCGCCGCGGTCACGGCGCACAGCGTCGCCGGCTTCAGCACCGCGTTGTCGTGTTCGGCAACAACAAGAACGGCCATCAGATCACCCCCGCTTCGTTCTTCAGCTTCGACACCAGCTCGGCCACGTCGGCGACCTTGCCGCCGCCCTTGCGCGGCGGCGGCTCTTCCACGCGCAGCGTCCGGAGCCGGGGCGCGACGTCCACACCGAGATCGTCCGGCGAATAGGTGTCGATCTGCTTCTTCTTCGCCTTCATGATGTTGGGCAGCGAGGCGTAGCGCGGCTCGTTCAGCCGCAGGTCGGTGCTGACGACGCAGGGCATCTTCAGCGACACGGTCTCCAGCCCGCCATCCACCTCGCGCGTGACGCGCGCCCGGCCGTCCGCGATCTCGATCTTCGAGGCGAAGGTGCCCTGGGGCCAGCCGAGCAGCGCGGCCAGCATCTGGCCGGTCTGGCTGCAATCGTCGTCGATCGCCTGCTTGCCGAGGATGACCAGTTCGGGGCCTTCCTTCTCGACGATCGCCTTCAGCAGCTTGGCGACCGCCAGCGGCTGCAGCTCGGCGTCGGTCTCGATGAGGATGCCGCGCCCGGCGCCCATGGCCAGGGCGGTGCGGATGGTCTCGGTGCATTTCTGCCCGCCCATCGACACGGCGATGACCTCGTCGGCGGTGCCGGCTTCCTGCATCCGCACGGCCTCTTCGACCGCGATTTCGTCGAACGGGTTCATCGACATCTTGACGTTGGCCGTCTCGACGCCGGTGTTGTCCCCCTTGACCCGGATCTTGACGTTGTAGTCGATCACCCGCTTCACGGCGACCATCACCTTCATGACCTTCTCACTCGCTGTTGCCGGTCCAACCGGCGGCCCCGATTCTTATGGTGCAATGCAAAATGTAATATGTGTGCGAACGATACTGCCGAAAACTTCGCTGTCAAGCGCGCCATACCGCGCCGTTTGCCGCAGGACCGGCGTTAACCCCACGAAACGCGGAAATCTGCGGCCTCAGCCGCGGCCGAAGAGGAAGGCCAGCGCGATTAGCATGATGGCCGCGAACTGAAAAATCACCCGCAGCCGCATCATCTTGTTGGAATGGCGGGCGTTGAAACCGCCCTGGCGCAGCATGGAGACGACCCCGACGATCAGCACCGCCAGCGTGGCGCCGACCGCCAGAATGACCAGCCAGGGAAAGACGGACTCCATGATGACCGAATATATAGGGCCGGGCGGGGCCGCGCACACCGATTCGGCGGCTGTGCGGCCTGTTGCCGCATCCGCCCGGCCTGTTGCCCCGGCCCGCGGCCCAGTGTAGACCCCGCGCCATGAGCTTCATGGACCGCATCGAGGAATGCAACGTCCGCGATCCGGGCGGCTTCCTGCCGTTTACGGTGGACGGGCGGCGCATCGGCCGGGTGGCGAGGCGCATCGCCGGGCTGCTGGAGGCGCATTCAGAGGCTTTCGCGGTGGCGGAGGACGGTGTGACCCTGGCGGCGGGGCTGGACGGGTACGAGGCGCGCACGCGCGCGGTGGACGCCGCGCTCCGCGCGCTGCGGGACGACGGCGAGATCCCCGAATGGTGCGACGAGCCCTATCCCGTGGGCACCGCGTTTCACGAGACCCCGCTGTTCCAGATCGAGCGCGCCGCCGCCGCGCGGTTCGGGGTGCGGGCCTACGGCGTGCATGTCAACGCCTTCGTCCGCCGCGACGACGGCATCCATATCTGGATCGCCCGGCGGTCGCGCGGCAAGGCGACCTATCCCGGCCTGCTCGACAACGCCATCGCCGGCGGCCAGCCGGTGGGAATCGGGCTGATGGAGAACGTCATCAAGGAATCGGGCGAGGAGGCCGGCGTGCCCGCCGCGCTGGCCCGCCGCGCCATTGCCATCGGCGCCGTCACCTATACGCGGCAGGAGGGCGAGAAGACGATGCCCGACGTGCTGTTCAACTACGACCTGGAGCTGCCGCCGGATTTCACGCCGCGCAATACCGACGGCGAGGTCGAGGAATTCATGCTGCTGCCGGCCGCGGAGGTGATGCGGATCACCGAGCACACGCAGGAGTTCAAGTTCAACTGCGCATTGGTCAATATCGATTTCTTCATCCGCCACGGGCTGCTGGCGCCGGAGCATCCCGACTACCTCGCCATCCAGGCGGGGCTGCGGCGCTGATGGCCGCGCTGACGCAGGCCCGCTTCGCCGGGGCGGTGGCCGCGCTCGCCGCCGCCGACGCGGATCTCGGCGCCGTGGTCGATGCGTTCGGCCCGCCGCCGATCTGGCGCCGGCCGGCGGGATTTCCGACGCTGGCGCTGCTGATCCTCGAACAGCAGGTCTCGCTGGCCTCCGCGAAAGCCGCCTGCGACCGGCTGACGGAAGCCTGCGGCGGCACGCTGGCGCCCGCTTCCGTGCTGGCGCTGGACGACACGGCAATGCGCGCGGCGGGAGTCAGCCGCCAGAAGACCCGATACATCCGCGAACTGGCGGGCGCGGTGACCGGCGGCGCGCTGCGGCTGGACCGGTTCGGCCGCGCCGATGACGAGGCGGTTCGCGCGGCGCTCACCGCCATCGTCGGCATCGGCAACTGGACGGCGGATATCTACCTGATGATGGCGCTGGGCCGCCCGGATGTCTGGCCGGTCGGCGACCTGGCGCTCCAGGTCGCGGCGCAGGCGGTGAAGCGCCTGCCGACGCGCCCCGGCCCGGAGACGCTGGACGGGCTCGGCGAGGCCTGGCGGCCGTGGCGGGCGGTTGCCGCCCGCATCCTGTGGCATTATTACCTCAACACGGTGCGCCAGCGACGCGGAGAAACCAGGACATGAACGACATCCCGGCCCTGACCGGCCCCCGCTTCGGCCCTGTCTCCGGCGGCGCGCCGAAGCGGATGGTCATCCTGCTGCACGGCTACGGCGCCAACGGCGACGACCTGATCGGGCTGGCCCCGGCCTTCGCGCAGGTGCTGCCCGACGCGGTGTTCGTCGCGCCCAACGCGCCCTGGCGCTGCGAGATGTCGCCGATGGGATACCAGTGGTTCGACGTCTGGGACCAGAACACGGCGGACCGGCTGCGCCAGCTTCGCGAAACCGCCGAAATCGCGGACGCCTTCATCGACGCCGCCCTGGAAGAGCACGGGCTCGCCGACAAGGATCTCGTGCTCTGCGGCTTCTCTCAGGGCACCATGCTGTCGCTGCATGTCGGGCTCCGCCGGCCAAGGCCCTGCGCCGGCATTCTCGGCTATTCCGGCCGGCTGGAGGCGCCGGAGACGCTGGCCGGAGAGATCGTGTCCCGCCCGCCGGCGATGCTGATCCATGGCGAGCAGGACGAACTGCTGGCTGTCGCCCTGATGGACGCGGCGGCTGCGCGGTTGCGCGAATGCGGGGTGAAAGTGGAAACCCACCGCTGTCCCGGGCTCGGCCACGGCATCGACCCGGACGGAATCCGCCTGGGCGCGGGATTCCTGTCCGTCTGCTTCGCCTGAACGGCCCGCGCGGCGTCGCCGGGGCGTCGTGGACATCCGAATTGTATCGGCTGCCATAACTCTGTAATCTGTTAAGGTTATGTCACGCCACAACATGTAGACAGGCCAACCCGCCTAGGACCGATACGTCGATGACTGCCAATGAGTGCCCGGCCCTGGTGCTCAATGCCGATTTCCGGCCTCTGAGCTATTTTCCACTGTCGCTGTGGTGCTGGCAGGACGCGGTCAAGGCGGTGTTTCTCGACCGCGTCAACATCGTCTCGGAATACGAGGACGAGGTCCACTCCCCGAGCTTCGCGATGCGGCTGCCCAGCGTGATCGCGCTCAAGCAGTACATCCCGGCCGCGCGCCGCCCCGCCTTCACCCGGTTCAACGTGTTCCTGCGCGACCGGTTCGACTGCCAGTACTGCGGCGACGTTTCCGGCGCACGAACTGACCTTCGACCATGTCGTGCCGCGCTCGCGCGGCGGCATGACGAGCTGGACCAACGTCGTCACCGCGTGTTCGTGCTGCAACCTGCTGAAGGGCGACAAGATGCCCCGCGAGGCGGGCATGTTCCCGCTCACCCGCCCCGATCAGCCTTCCGCATGGGAGTTGCAGGAAAACGGCCGCGGCTTCCCCCCTAACTATCTCCACCAGAGCTGGCGGGATTTCCTTTACTGGGACAGCGAGCTGGAAGAGGCGTAGCGCCCCGGCGGCGGCGTGAGGACCGGGTTCTAGTCCCAGGCCGGATCGCCGAGATCGATGTCGTCCTTGTCCGTCAGCGCGCCGGCCGCGGCGCCCGCGGCGCCGCCGAGCAGCCCGCCGCCGAGGACGCTGCCGCCGGTGGCTGCGGCGCCCGCCGCGCCGACGCCGGCGCCGATGCCGGCGCCGCTCAGGGCCCGGTCTTCCTTGCTGCTGCCGCAGGCGATAAGGGGCAGCGCCAGCAGCGCCGCCATGATCGGTTTGCTCCAGGTCTGCATCGCATTATCCTCCTTAACAGGGTCGAATATGCGGGCGCAGGACCGCGCAGCGTCTACCTGGCGGTCTGCCTGCTGCGCCTCGCGCAATCCCCGGCCATGCGGCTCAACTCCTCCTGGACGGCCGGGTCGTTCCGCTCCTGCGACAGCTTTGCCGACCTGGTTTTGAAATCCTCGGCGGACCATTGCCGCCGCATTTCATCCGCCATGCAGGCGCATGTCTCGGAGCAGAAGGCTTGCGACTTGTTTTCCGCGCATTTCTCGGTGCATGTCCGGTTGTGCTGGCGCAGCGTGTCGTCCGGGATACGGTCCTGGGCGATCGCCAGGGCCGGCAGCGTCAGAACGAGTGCGATTATCGACGTCCTCATTGCGGCTTCCTCCTTCCCGGGTTTCGTTCTGCTGCGCGCATGCCGTCCCGGGCACAGCTGTGCGGCCCGGCGAGATGTCGCGGCTTGAATGTCCGGTCTCCGAATAAAACAGCGTCTGCGGCAGAGCGGTTCCGGCGTTGCCTCATTTTTTTGAGCGGTCCCCGCGACCTCGCCGCAAGGCGACTTGACCGGCGGGCGCCGCACCGTCCATCCTTAACAGATTCATACGCAGCGGCAGGCGGACGGAACAGTGACCGATACAGCGCCTATCACAGGCTCCCACTGGGGCGTATTTCGCGTCGGAATAGGCGCGGACGGTGCGCCCGTCGTGCTGCCGAACCCGAAGGATCCCGACCCCTCGCCGCTGGCGGGCTCGTTCCTGGATGCGGCGCGGGATATGGGCACGCGCACACTGCGCCCGATGGTCCGCAAGGGCTGGCTGGAGGGCGGGCCGAAGGGCACCGGCGCGGGCAGGGGGGCGGAGCCCTTCGTCGCGCTGCCGTGGGACGAGATGCTGGATCTCGTCGCCGCCGAGGTGGACCGCGTGCGGACGGAACACGGCAACGAGTCCATCTATGCCGGCTCCTACGGCTGGGCCAGCGCGGGGCGGCTGCACTTCGCGCAGGGCACGCTGAAGCGGTTTCTCGGCCTGGCCGGCGGGTTCACCAACTCGGTCGGCAACTACTCCTTCGGCGCGGCCAGCGTGCTGGTGCCGCATATCGTCGGCAACGGTCAGTCGGTGCAGGGGCCGCTGACCTCGTGGTCGTCCATCGTCGAGCACACGACGCTGCTGGTCAGCTTCGGCGGCGTGCCGCTGAAGAACACCCAGATCAACCATGGCGGGCTGCCCGAGCACGACGACCGGGGCTGGCAGGACCGGATCGTGGAGGCGGGGGTGAAGGTCGTCTGCATCTCGCCGCTGCGTGACGACGTGGCCGGGCTGCACGGCGCCGAATGGATCGCGCCCCGGCCCAACACCGACACCGCGCTGATGCTGGGCATTGCGCACACGCTGATCGCCGAAGGGCTGCACGACACGGCCTTCCTCGCGCGCTACTGCACCGGGTTCGACATCTTCCGCGCCTATGTCACGGGCGAGGCCGACGGGGTGACGAAGGACGCAGCCTGGGCCGCCGCGATTACCCAGGTCGACGCGGAGATCATCCGCGCCCTCGCCCGCCGCATGGCGGAGGCGCGCACCCTGATCACCGCCTGCTGGTCGATCCAGCGCGCGGATCACGGCGAGCAGCCCTACTGGATGGCGATTACCCTCGCCGCCATGCTGGGCCAGATCGGCCTGCCCGGCGGCGGGTACGGGTTCGGCTACGGCGCGGTCGGGGGGGTCGGCACGCCGCGGGCGCGGGCGGTCACGCCGCGCCTGCCGGTCGGCCCCAACCCGGTGCGCAACTTCATTCCGGTGGCGCGGATCGCCGACATGCTGCTCGACCCCGGCGGTTCCTGCGAGTACGACGGCAAGCGGGTTGAATATCCGGATGTGCGCCTGGTCTGGTGGGCCGGCGGCAACCCGTTCCACCATCACCAGGACATCAACCGCCTGCTCGAAGGCTGGCGGCGCGTCGACACAGTGATCGTCAACGATCCCTGGTGGACGCCCTGCGCGCGCCATGCCGATATCGTGCTGCCCAGCACCACGACCCTGGAACGCGACGATATCGGCGCGGCCACCGTGCCGGCCATGCTGTTCGCCATGCAGAAATGCATGGACCCGCCGGGCGAGGCGCGCAACGATCTCGACATCTTCGCCGCCCTGTCGGACCGGATGGGCTTCGGCGCCGCCTACACCGAAGGGCGCGACGAGTCGGGCTGGCTGCGCCACCTCTACGACGTCGCCCGCCAGCAGAATGCCGAGGCGGGGGTGGAGATGCCGGATTTCGACGCGTTCTGGGAGGCCGGCACGTTCGAGTTCCCGCGCCCGGAAAATCCGGTGGTGCTGTTCGACAGCTTCCGCGCCGACCCGATTGCTGCGCCGCTCAAGACGCCGTCGGGAAAGATCGAGATTTTCTCGGAGACCATCGCGGGCTTCGGCTACGACGACTGTCCGGGCCACCCCGCCTGGCTGGAGCCCGCCGAATGGCTGGGCGGGGCGAAGGCCACGACCTGGCCGCTGCACCTCGTTTCCAACCAGCCGCGCACCCGGCTGCACGGCCAGCTCGATTCCGGCCCCGTCAGCCGCGACAGCAAGATTTCCGGGCGCGAGCCGGTATGGATGCACCCGGACGATGCCGCCGCGCGCGGGCTCGTCGCCGGCGACGTGGTCCGGCTGTTCAACGACCGCGGCGCCTGCCTCGCCGGGCTGGTGCCGACCGGGGACATCCGCCCCGGCGTGGTCATGCTGGCCACCGGCGCCTGGTACGACCCGCTGGAGCCGGGGGCCAAGGACACGCTGGATATCCACGGCAACCCCAACATGCTGACGCTGGACAAGGGAACCTCGCGGCTCTCCCAGGCGCCGATATCCCAGACCGCGCTGGTGGAGGTGGAGAAATGGTCGGGGCCCCTGCCCGACATCACGGTGTTCCGTCAGCCGGAACACGCATGACGTTCCGCCGCACCGCCGCTGTCGCAGCCACGCTCTGCCTTGCCACCTCCGCGGCCGCCCTCGCCCATTCCGGCGCGACCGGAATCGTGAAACAGCGGATGGAGGCGATGAAGGACATGGCCGCGGCGATGAAATCGCTCGGCGAGATGACGCGCGGCAAGGCTACGTTCGATACGGCGGAGGCGACAGCGGCAGCGGGCCGCATCGCCGCCCATGCCGGCGAGGCGCCGAACCTGTTCCCCGACGGCAGCTTCCAAATGCCGAGCGAGGCGCGGGCGCGCATCGCGGAGGAGCGGGACCGCTTCGCCGGCCTGGCCGGCGACCTGCGCCGCGCCGCCGGCGCCATGCAGGCCGCCGCGCGGGCAAAGGATGCGAAGGCGCTGGCCGCAGCGCGGCGTGATGCGGGACAGGCCTGCAGCGGCTGTCACAAAATCTATCGCGAGAAGAAACGTCATCATTGAAATCGCCCGGCGCTGTCAGAACCGAGTCGACAGCCAGATGGCGAGGCGCGAGCCGGCTTTCACGGCGCCGGTCAGCAGTTCGTAGCCGGGCGCGTCCTCGGCGCCTTCCGCGACCGCGCGGTCGCGGTGCTCGATCTCGTCGGCGCGGAAATCCTCGATCATGTCGCGCAGTTCGGCCTCGTCGTCGCCGAGCCGGGCCGCCTGGGCGGCATAGTGCTCGTCGATCACCTCCTCCACCGCCTGGGTGCAGGCCATCGCTGCCTTCGGCCCCAGCAGCGCCGTGCCCGCACCGAGCGCGAACCCGGCGACGTGCCACAGCGGCGACAGCACCGTGGGCCGCACGCGCCGCGCCGCCGCCAGCCGGTCGAACCCGTCCAGATGCCGGCGCTCCTGCTCCGCCATCTCGGCGATCGCCTCGCCTGCCTTCGTGCCGCCGAGCACGGCGAGCTGTCCGGCATAGATGCGGACCGCGCCGAACTCGCCGGCATGGTCGACCCGGATCATGCCCTCGACCAACTCCTCGCGGGTCGGATCGCCGGGCATGCGCCCCTCGCCCGTCACACGGGGGCGGGGCGGGGGCTCGGCGGTCGTCCTGCTGTCTTTCGTCATGGCCCTGTCACGTTAGCACAAGGGCGTCAGCGCCGCAGCGCCGCCGTCGCGGCGAAGGCGCCGAGCATGAGGGAGATCGCGGCGTTGTACCCGGCCATGGAGACGCCGAACAGCGACCACGGCGTCTCGTCGCAGCGCACCACCGGGGCCGCGCTCAGCCTGCGGCGCAGCTCCTCGACCGAATCGCCGGTCACGCCGATCCCGCTGCACGATTCGGGCCCGGCGAACCAGCCCTGCTCGATCCCGGCATGGTAGACGGCGATCCCCGCCCCGACGAGGAAGGCCAGCGCGGCGAGGCCGAGCAGCGCGCGGCGCGACGTGGGCGACAGCCCCGGCGCCAGACCCGCGAGCCCCAGCACGATTACCGCCGCATAGGGCCAGCGCTGGGCGATGCAGAGCGGGCAGGGCGCCAGCCCGACGACGTACTGCATGAAGAACGCGGCGCCGAGCGCCAGCGCAGCGGCCAGCGCGACCAGCGCACAGGCGCTGCGCGCGTCGAACAGCCGGTCGGTCCGCGAAATCGGGAAGAGCGCCATGCGCCGCACTATCGCGGCCCGGCGTTAACGGCGCAAGCCGGCGCGTGTTACCATCTTGCGAAAGAAGCGGGGCGCGGGCGATGACGGAAACGGAGTTCACCACGGCCGACTGGCGCGCGACCCTTGCCGGGCAGGAGAGGGCGTGGTGGAAGGACGCCGCCTATGCCGTTCTGCGTCCGGTCCTGTCCGCCAACGCGCGGCGTCGCCTCTCGCCCGGTTTTCTCGCCGAGATCAGGCCGGACGCCGTGTTTTTCACCCGCGGCACGCCGCTGGCCTGGCGCCGGCGCTGGGGCGCGGCGCGGGTGACGCTGGGCGATGCGACGGTGCTCGTCCAGGGTACCGGCACCGGCTGGGACGCGGCGTCCTGGGCGGCGATGCGGCCCCGGCGGCTGATCGCCACCGATCTGTTCGCCTTCGACGGGAGCTGGGAGGAGATCGCGCGCCATTGCCGCGACGCGTACGGCGTGACGGTGGAATTCCGCGCCGCCCCGCTGGAGGATCACGGCTTCCTCGCCGACGGCTCGGTCGATCTCTGCGCCTCCGACGCCGTGCTGGAGCATTGCACCGATCTGGCCGCCGTCCTGGCCGAGTCGCGCCGCGTGCTGCGGCCGGGGGGCACGCTGTACGCGACCTACGGGCCGATCTGGTTCGCGCCGGGCGGGGACCACTTCTCGGGCCGCGACGGGCTCGCCTCGGCCTACAACCATGTCGCGCTCGCCGCGGACGCCTACCGCCGCTGCTTCGAGGCGGCCCGCAAGCCGGTCGAGAATTTCCAGTCCGGCGGCCGCTACGTGGAACTCGGCCTGTTTTCGAAGCTGACCACGCGCGAATACCTTGCCGCCTACGCCGCCGCCGGGCTGGCGCGCGACCGGCTGATCCTCGAGATATCCCCCGACGCGCTCGCCTTCCGCCGGCGATGGCCGGACCGGTTCCGGGCGATCCTGGACCGCAATGCCCCGCGATGCACCGCGGACGACCTCCTGGTGAAGGCGAATTTCGTGCGGCTGATCAGGCCCTAGTGCAGGTATCGCAGCGCGACGAACCCGCCGACCAGCCCGACCACGAACACGGTGAAGACCAGCCCCAGCCGCTTCTCGATGAAGGCGCGGATCGGCTCGCCCAGCCACCACAGCAGCCCGGCGACGATGAAGAAGCGCAAGCCCCGCGCCGCTACCGAGGCGATCGTGAAGGTAACGGGGTCGAGCGCCGTCACCCCGCTGGCGATGGTGATGACCTTGTACGGGAAGGGCGTGGTGCCGGCGACGAACACGATCCACGCGCCCCACTCGTTGTACATCGCGCGGAACTCGGCGAATTTCGCGCCGTAGCCGTAGAACGCCAGCAGCGGCCGCCCGATGGACTCGAACAGGAAGTATCCGATGGCGTAGCCGAACATGCCGCCCGCGACAGAGGCGACGGTGCAGACCGCCGCGATGCGCCAGGCGCGGGTGCGCGCCGCCAGCACCATCGGGATCAGCAGCACGTCCGGCGGGATCGGGAAGAACGAACTCTCGATGAAGGCGATGACCGCCAGCGCCGTCAGCGCGTGCGGCCGTTCCGCCAGCGCCAGAACCCGGTCGTACATCCTGCGCAGCACGCGGCCGCCCCCTCGGCAAGGCCGCCCGGCCGGCGGCGCGCCTGATTACCAGCCGCCCGCGCCCCCGTCCAGCCATGTTGACGCGCCCCTGCCGCCGGCTATGATCCCCCGCGCATACGGGGCCCCTGTGGCGGAACTGGCAGACGCGGCAGACTCAAAATCTGTTTCCGGCAACGGAGTGGGAGTTCGAGTCTCCCCGGGGGCACCAATTATTCAAGCGCTTAATCCTATTAATTGTGCTTTCTTAAGGTCGCACTACTACACAGGGGGCGGCTCGCGTCGGCGGGGCAAAGACGGACGAGGAGCGGGAGCACGTTGAGCGCGAGATGAAGAAGCTTGGCCAGGGTAAGCCTCAAGCATTGCTATCCAAAAACACCGCTGCTAGTCAGCACGTGCGCTTAATCAGGTGCCTCCAACTCACTCTTCCCCTCGACCATTTCTAAAACTCTCTTGGCGTTCTCGAAGGTGTTTTGGCGTTCCGGTATTCCTTCTTGACTTAACTCAAAATCTGAAATCTTGCCCGCGATATCGAAAAGACGGTCATCAATGGCGGAATCCCGTTTTGTCCACTCTCTCCACCGTTCTTCGTCGAATCGGCCCTGACACAGTTGCTTGCTTTCACGAGTTTTCCCCCACCAATGGATGAGGATTGTCGGTCGTCGTGCCGCCGCTGCCGTACGGCCGCGTGATGATTTCCAGGAGATGCCCGTTGGGGTCATCCCAATACATACCGCGGCCACCGTCCCACGTGTTGATCCGGCCTTCGTTACGGCGGGACGGATCTGCCCAATATGACAGACCTCGATCCTTGATCCGCTGGAATATTGCGTCGAACTCAGCCTCGTTCACCGAAAACGCATAGTGCTGCGGGTGGATCTCTTCCTCTGTCTCGACAAAGTCCAGCGAGGTCTCGCCGATCTGTACAATGGCAAATGGCCCGACCGTCTCCGGTGCCGCAACGCCCAATATGTCGCTCAGGAACTGCGCGGAGCCTTCTCGATCCCGCGCTGAGACAATTGTGTGGTTGAGATGTATGGTCATGTCGCTGTCCTCATTTGTCTTCTGCTCGGTTTTGATTGTCCAGCCTCTGCCCCTTTGCATGGCGTCATCCGCCGTACAATTTCGCGTCCCTCAGCACTTTAATGCTTGAGCGGCTCTTTCGGGTTCAAGCCGCATCGGAAATGCCTTATTGGGACTGGGACAGCCTCAGGATTGCCCCTCTTACGACGCGTGACCCGACGACGCCGTCCGTCCGCCGTCGTCCCGCCCGGAATAGGCGCAGTCCGCCAGCGTGGTCGTATCGAGCTCGCGGAGGAAGGCCTCGCGCGCGGCGGCCAGGCGGCCCTTCAGCCGGCAGTGCGGGGTCAGCACGCAGGCCCCGCCGTCCTCGCGGAAGCATTCGACCAGCGCGTGGCGGCGCTCCAGGGCGCGGACCACCTCACCGAGCGTGATCGACCGCGGCGGCCGGGCGAGGCGGAAGCCGCCCCCGGCGCCGCGCTGGGTCGTCACGTATCCGGCGGCGGCGAGGTCGCGCACCACCTTGGTCAGATGATGGCGCGATATCGCGAACTCCGTCGCGATCTCTTCGGTCGAGACAGAGCGGTCGGGGTCGGCCGCGAGCCGCATCAACGCGCGCAGGCCGTAATCCGTGAAGGCGGTGAGGCGCATCGTCGCTCCCTTGAATTGGTATTCGTAATACCACTTATCCTGCGTTATACAGGGATGTAAATACGGATTACAGGTGAACGGCATGACGGTAGGGCTTTCGGAGGCGTCGGAGCGGCGGGCGCGGATCGTGGCGGAGATCGCCGCGCGGACCGGGATCGACGAGCCGATGATCGAGCGCCTGGTGCGCGGCTTCTACGCGGAGGTGCGCGAGGACGCGCTGCTCGGTCCGGTCTTCGCCGCGCGGATCCAGGACTGGGAGCCGCATCTGGCGCGGATGTGCGCCTTCTGGTCGTCGGTCGCGCTGATGTCGGGCCGCTACCACGGCAGCCCGATGGAAAAGCATCTGCCGCTTCCCGTCGACTCGGTGCATTTCGACCGTTGGCTGATGCTGTTCGAGAAGGCCGCCCGGACGCTCTGCCCGCCGGCGGCGTCCGCGCATTTCATCGAGCGCGCCCGGCTGATCGCCCAGAGCCTTGAGCTCGGCATCGCCCGCGGCAACGGCGTGATGCTCGCCCCCGGCCAGCGGTTCCTGAGAGGGGACCGCCCCGGCCCGGCTGGGGAGGCCGCCTGATGCCTGATGCCCTGCCGGACGGCCTCGCGGCCTACAAGCGGACGCCGGTCTTCGATCAGGACAGCCTGCCGGCCGGGCTGCGCCGCGAGCACCGCACGAAGCCGGGGGTGTGGGCGCTGATCCACGTGCTCGAAGGCCGGTTGCTCTACCGGCGCCTGGATTCGCACGACGAGCAGGTGCTGACGCCGGATTCCCTGGGCGTCGTGGGTCCCGCCCGGCCGCATGAGGTGCGGCCGCTGGGGCCGGTCCGGTTCTTCGTCGAGTTCCACGCGGCGGCGGAGGAGGGCGGACCTCACGCCGACGCCACGGAGGACCGTTGCGCCACGGGCTGACCGCGTGTTGAGGGTGCTGTTAGCCGGCGGATGAAGTGGCTGCTGCCGCCGATCATTAAATCGCCGGCGGACGGCGGGCGTGGGCGCATAAAATATTTCCTCGTCCGATGTAATCATTCCGGTAACTGTGTACCCCTTTTGGCGGGGGCTTTTTTTTGTCCGGGGAATACTGTTCCCCGGCCTTCGGCGACCGTGTTATCCACATTGTGACAGGATGGTGACTGCGGGTGACGTTTCTGTGGCCGATCCGAGGAGGCGCGGACGGGCCGTTCGGTAGCCCATGTTTATCAATGGGTTAGCGGTGCCCAAATTTCGGGCAGCGGAAAGAATGTGTAAGGCTTCCAAGGCGGTAACCGTCCCAAAACGGAGGAATTCCACGGGCTTATCCACCGGTGCTGGGGATAGCGCTCACCTCCCGGCGCCTTCCTTGCGAGGGTTGCGCCTGGCGCCGCATCGCACCGACAATGGCGCGCATGACGGGGCGCGAACGGGGAAGGGACAGGATGGATCCGATCGACGAGCTGGTGATCGCCAACCGGGTGCTGGCGGACCAGGGGGTGGTGGACGCCTACGGCCATGTCAGCATGCGCGCGCCGGACAATCCGCAGCATTACCTCATCGCCCGGTCGGTGCCGCCGGAGCTGGTGACGCGGGACGACATCTTCAGGCTGGATCTCGACAGCAACCCGGTCGAGCCGACCGACGAGGGCATGTATCTCGAGCGCTTCATCCACGGCGAGATCTACCGGGAGCGCGCGGACGTGAACGCGGTGGTGCACAACCACTCGCCGTCGGTGATCCCGTTCGGGGTGACGGACCGGCCGCTCCGCCCGCTGGTCAACACCGGCGCCTTCATCGGGCTCGGCGTGCCCACCTTCGAGATCAGGGACTTCCAGGAGTCCGGCGACCTGCTGATCAGCTCGCCGGCGCTCGGCCGCGCGCTGGCGGAGGTGCTGGACGAGGCCCCGGCGGCGCTGATGCGCGGCCACGGCGCGACGGTGGTGGCGGATTCCCTGCCGCTGGTCTGTGTGCGCAGCATCTACCTGGAGGTGTCGGCGAAGCTCCAGATGCAGGCGATGACGGTCGGCGGGCCCAACGGCCGCGTGGTTTATCTGGACGACGAGGAGGTGCGCGAGATCGTCGCCCGCCAGGACGGCAAGCGCACCTGGGAACGGCCCTGGACCCTGTGGCGCGCCCGCGCCATTGCCGCGCTGAAGGCCGAGGCCGCGCTGCTCGAAGGGTGAGTCGCGCCGACCATACTCCGGAACGGAACCGGGCGGTCCGGGTGGGATGATCGACGATACGCCGATGACAGCGTAATGGCCCGTTAACCGGCAGCCCCGGCGCGGCGCGGTTCGTGGCGTCACCCCGGCGCCGGCCCGGCGGCGTCCTGGCGCTGGCGCTGGATCAGCTTGAACATGGTGTCGAGCGTGATCGAGCGCAGCGTGGCCTCGGTGATCGCGTCGATCTCGTCCAGGACCTGGCGCAGCGCCTGACCGGCGGGCGTGGCCTCTCCGGGCTCGCGCGCCGGCGCGCGCGCGTTGCCGCGGACATTTTCGAAGATCTGGATGACGTCCATCAGCGTGGTGCGCTTGGCGTTGCCGGCGAAGCGGAACCCGCCGCCCGCGCCGCGCACGGATTCGACCACCCCGGCGCGGCCGAGGTCGCGCATCACCTTCGCCAGGTGGTTGATCGAGATGCCGTATTTCTCCGCGATGGCGGAGGCGGTGATCTGGTTCTCCGGGTTGCCGGCCAGCTCCAGCGTGGCGTAGAGCGCGATCCGCGTGGCGGTCTGCAGTCGCATCGGCGCGCGCTCCTCAGTCCAGCTCTTTCTCGAGCTCGATATAGGGGCCGGCCATCATGCCGTGGCTGCGGAAGAACGCCATCAGCAGATGGTTGTCGCGCGCCAGCATGGTCCGCATGCGCTTCACCCCCGCCTCGCGGAACCGCTCCGCGATGGCGTCCATCAGCCGGCTGCCGATGCCGCCCAGCCGCAGCTCGGGATCGACGGTGAGCGCGAACACCCAGCCGCAGGGCGGCGAGCCGAACTCCCACGCCCGCACCTCGCCGATGCTGAACCCGGCGAGCCGCGCAGCCCCGTCGGGCCCCGCGATCTCGGCGACGAGGAACGGCAGCTCCTTTCCGCGGCGGCTGTAGAGCTCTCGCCAGTAGCGCTCCTTCTCCAGCCCGGTGACGCGCGCATCCAGCGCGATCACCGCCGGCAGGTCGTCCTCGCGCCCGTCGCGCAGCGTGACCGGCGCCGTCTCAGCCCTGCTTTCCGCCGCCGAATCCATCGGGCCTCTCTCCTTCGCAGGCGTGACATCCATAATTCGGTATTCTAGTACCGAATTGATCGGAAGGAAACAGCCCGTTGATTTGCCGCGGCTTTCCGCAGTGCGGGCGGGGCGCTGCGGCAATATGTGTCAACCGTTCGCGCGTCCCGCCGATTGCCAGCGGCCGCCGGACGTCCCATTTTGCAAGTGCGAACCGGGCCGCAGGGCCCCGGCTCAATCAGGAAAGGAACACGATATGGATGGCACGGTCACCGGAACGCGTCGCGAGGTGGTGACGATCGATGGCAGGAACACCACCATCGAGCGCCCGGTCTCGCCGCTGGACGGCATCAAGGTCGAAGGGGCGGCCCCGGCGCTGCTCAACATGCTGAACCTGCTCGACCCGAAGTTCCGGCCGGACAACTACAACAAGGCCGACGGCTCGCCGCTGCGCCTGTTCGACAGCGAGGCGCTGAAGATCGACGTGTCCAAGCGCAGCAAGGAGGACATGGGGTTCTGGCACCGCAACGTCGATTACCACGAGATCATCATCTGCTTCCGCGGCGCGCTGGGCTGGGAGACCGAGCTCGGCACCGTCACGCTGCGCGAGGGCGAGATGATCCTGATCCCCAAGGGGATCACCCACCGCTCCATGCTGTGCGAGGAGTCGGCCGAGGAGAACGTGCTGATCGAGCTGAAGGTGCGCGACGCGCTGCAGTATGTCGGCGACAGGAAGTAGCGGCTGCCGCGGAGGCCGCTACTCGGCGGCCTCCGTCGCTTTCGCCGGCACCACGTCCTTGACCGCCCCGGCCCACCCGTTATGGGTCAGGTCGAACACGAATCCTTCGGGCGACCTGAACTTGGCCTCGTAGAACGACAGGTTCGATGTCGGCCGGCCGGTGAGGTATTTCGCGCCGGCGGCTTCTGCCTGCTTCTGGGCCTCGTCCAGGTCGTCGCACCACATGCCGAAATGGGCGACGCCGAGCGGCTCGTCGTCGCGCTCCTGCTCCAGCAGCGCGATGTTGATGGTGCCGTCCGAGACGTAGAGCCCCCGCCGCGCGGTGCCCGCGCGGCTCATGCCGAACGCCTTCTCGAAAAACGTCGCGGTCTCCTCGGCGTTCTTCACGATGATCGCGATGTGGCGCATCTTCGCCATTTGGGCCTCCCTGTCTGGCGCGCGGTGTCCTCGCCGGGAGGATAGTCCCGAAGTCGGGCGGCTGTAACGCGAAAATCAGCCCCCCTGCCGCTCCTCCAGCATCTCGATGGTGATGTCGATCTGGCTGCGCAGCTTGCGCAGCCAGGTGATGACCTCGCGGAAATCCTCCTCGGAGTATTCCTCCCTGAAGACCTCGTGCTCCATCATCAGCTTCGCCAGAATCTCCACGAACTGAAGCTGGTCCGGATCGAGCTTTTCCAAGTCTGTTCCTTTCGCAAATGCGGTTCCGTCCATTCAAGGCGAACCGTGCCGGTGAAGTAAAGGACGGATGTCCGCCCCTTGGCGGATCGCGCGGGGCGGGGTATTCACTGTGCGCCGCGGGGGTCTCCGTCGGCGCATCCTGGGGCAAATACGGACGGCGGGGCGTGGAAGCGATCACGGGTTTAATCACCCAGGGGGACGGCGTGACCATGCCGGTCTTCTGGATCATGTGCGGCGTCTCCTTCATCGGCAGCCTGGTGGCGGCGATGTGGGGGCTGGGCGGCGGCGCGCTGGTGCTCGCCGTCATGGCGCTCTACTTCCCGCCGGCGGCGATGATCCCGCTGCACGGCGTGGTGCAGTTCGGCTCCAATTTCGGCCGTGCGATGATCATGTGGCGCGAGGTGCTGTGGACGCTGGTGCCGGCCTTTCTGGTCGGCACCGTCCTCGGCGCGATGATCGGGGCCAATACGGTGATGGCGCTGCCGACCCCGGTGCTGCAGATCGTGGTCGCGCTGTTCATCCTCTACGCGGCCTGGGCGCCGAAGTTCAAGGGCGGGGCGCCGTCCCAGCCCAAGTTCTTCGTCGTCGGCGCGCTCGGCGCCTTCACCACCATGTTCGTCGGCGCGACCGGGCCGCTGATCGCGCCCTTCGTCGGCGCCGCTTCGGACGACCGGCACAAGGTGGTGGCGACCCACGGCATGCTGATGACCTTCCAGCACGGGTTCAAATGCATCGCCTTCGGGATCGTCGGCTTCGCCTTCGCGCCCTATATCGCGCTGCTCGCGGGGATGCTGGGCTTCGGCTTCCTCGGCACGGTCGCCGGGCGGCACGTGCTGCTGCGCATGCGCGAGGACATCTTCCGCACCGGGTTCAAGATCGTGCTCACCGCCCTCGCCATCCGCCTCGGCTACGGCGCGATCGGCAAGCTCGTAGGATAGGCTTTTCTCTGGCGCCGTGGCCGGCCCGCTCCCCCGCCCCGCCACCCCGAGGATACTGGCGTTGGGTGGCCGGGCGGGGGAGCGGGCCGGTGCCGGGTCCGCGTCAGCGGATCGACCGACCCTACCCCGCGGGAAAGAACCGCCGCGTGCGGTTGGCGAAGGCGACCAGCGACAGCATCACCGGCACCTCGACCAGCACGCCGACGACCGTGGCCAGCGCCGCGCCCGAACCCAGCCCGAACAGGCTGATGGCGACCGCGACGGCCAGCTCGAAGAAATTCGACGTGCCGATCAGCGCACAGGGGGCGGCGACCGGATAGGGGATGCGCCACGCCCAGGCGGCGGCGTAGGCGATGGCGAAGATGCCGTAGGCCTGGATCACCAGCGGCGCCGCGATCAGCGCGATCAGCATCGGGCGGTCCAGGATCACCTGGCCCTGGAAGCCGAACAGCAGCACCACCGTGGCCAGCAGCCCGAGCACCGAGACCGGCTTGATCGCGCCGGTGAACCGCGCGACCGCCGCCTCGCCGCCGCCATTGGCGCGGTCGCGGGCAATCAGGCGCTGGCGGGTCCACGCCCCCGCCGCCAGCGGAATGACGACATAGAGCCCGACCGACAGCAGCAGCGTTTCCCACGGCACGGTCAGGTCGGTGACGCCGAGCAGCAGCGCGACGATGGGCGCGAAGGCGAAGATCATGATGACGTCGTTCACCGACACCTGCACCAGCGTGTAGGTCGCGTCGCCGCGGGTGAGCTGCGACCAGACGAACACCATCGCGGTGCAGGGCGCGGCGCCCAGAAGGATCAGCCCGGCGATGTACTGCTGCGCGTCCGCCGGCGCGATCATGTCGGCGAACAGCACCTCGAAGAACAGCACGCCGAGCGCCGCCATCGTGAACGGCTTGATCAGCCAGTTGACCGCCACGGTGACGATCAGCCCCTTCGGCCGGTCGCCGATATGGCGCAGGCTGGCGAAGTCCACGTTCACCATCATCGGATAGACCATCGCCCAGATCAGCGCGGCGACGACCAGGTTCACCTTCGCGTATTCCAGCGCCGCCAGCGTCTCGAACGCGCCAGGCGCGACGTTGCCGAGCCACAGCCCCGCGCCAATGCAGAGCGCGACCCAGACCGACAGCCATTTCTCGAAAAAGCCGATGCCGCTGGCGGGCGGCGCGGTCGCGGCCAGTGTGGTGTCGGTCATGGATCCTCGCTGTACGGGGGAGGGGGCGGCGGTCAGGCGCTTTCGGACAGGTCGCTGCCGATTTCCCGCACGCGCCGCTGCAGCGTCAGCCGGTCGAGCGAGGCCATCGGCAGGGCGACGAAGATGCCGATGCGCCGCCCCAGCATGGCGTAGACCTCGGCAAAGGCGGCGCGGCGGACGGCTTCCGTGCCTTCGGCGGCGGCCGGGTCCGGCAGCGGCCAGTGTGCGGTCATCGGCTGGCCGGGCCAGACGGGGCAGACCTCGCCGGCGGCGTTGTCGCAGACGGTGAAGACGAAATCCATCGCCGGCGCCTCCGCCCGCGCGAACTCGTCCCAGCTCTTGGAGCGCAGCGCGTCGGTCGGGTGGCCGACCGCCGCCAGCAGGTCGAGCGCGTAAGGGTGGACCTCGCCGGCCGGATGGCTGCCGGCACTCCAGGCGGCGAACCGCCCCCCACCCAGCCGGTTCATCACGCATTCGGCCATGATGCTGCGCGCCGAGTTGCCGGTGCACAGGAACAGCACGTTGTATGTCTTTTCCTCAGTCACGGAGGACTCCCCGTCTCACGCGCCGGTGCAGCAGGCGGCATCCTCGGCGGCTGCGCGCGGCGCCGTGTTCTCGCCGTAAGCCGTCTCCTGGCCGTGGGTGAAGAAGGTTTCCCACAGCACGCCGTGCGGGTCGGCGACCCAGCTCTTGTCGGAGCGCGCGAAGCAGCAATGCGCGCCGGTCTGGTCGCGCGTCTGCGTGCCCGCCGCCCGCAGCCGCGCGGCCAGGCCGGACAGCTCGTCCGGGCTCTCCACCTGGATGCCGAGATGGTCGAGACCGGTGTTGCCGGCCCTGCCGGCGCGGGCGTCGAGGACGAAATTCACCCTCGGGTCGTCCAGCATCCACTTGGCGTAGCCGTCCTCGCGCAGGGTCGGCGGCGCATCGAACAGCGTGGCGTAGAACCCGATTGTGCGGTCCATCGCCTCCTCGGCGACGGCGAGCGATACATGAAGCCGTTTCATCGTTCCGGTCTCCTCAGCCTGTCTTGCGGGCGGCGGCCGGCTCCGCGGCGGGCAGGGCGCACGCCGCCGGATTGCCGGCACAGCAGTTCTCGGTCAGGAAATCCAGCAGGTCGGTCATCGCGCCGTAATTCGCCGAATAGATCAGCGAGCGCCCGTCGCGCCGGCAGCCGATAAGCCCGGCGACCTTCAACTCCTTCAGGTGGAAGGAAAGCGTCGCGGCGGGCAGGTTCAGCTTCGCGGCCACCGCGCCGGCCGGCAGCCCCTCCGCCCCTGCCGCGACCAGCGCCCGGAAAACGGCGAGCCGGTTCTCCTGGGCCAGGGCGGTCAGCGCGGCGACGACTGTATTCATTTCCATAATTGTAGAAATATAGAAATCTTGGCCGCGCGTCAAGCGGCTTCTGTCCCCGGGGGACAGAAAATTGTTCCACGTGGTTACTGGCTCCGGGGGGGGGCTGGTGGCGGTTGCGTGCAGCGTATCAACCCGCCGCGCGCGACGATACGCGCCATGACGGATCGGGTCCTAGCCCGGCGGCAGGAGGCAGCTTTCGAGGGAGCCGGCGAGCCCGTCCATCAGCGCGAACCACGCGTCGGGGCCGGGCGGGATGCGCGCGCCCAGCGGGTCGAGCGTGCCGGCGCGCGCGCCGGTGCCGTCTATGATCGTATGCACGAGCGCCGGCTCGAACTGCGGCTCGGCGAACACGCAGCGCGCGCCGGCCTGAGCGATCGCCGCGCGGATCTGCTGCAGTCGGCGGATGCCGGGCTGGCGGTCGGGCGCCACCGTCACCGCGCCGGCGGGGCTGAGGGCGAACGCGTCCTCGAAATAACGATAGGCGTCGTGGAACACGATGTACGGCTTGTCGCGCAGCGGGGCGAGGCGCGCGCGCAGCCCGGTCTCCAGCGCCTCGATGCGCGCCGCCAGCGCCTTCGCGTTCGCGGCATAGCGCGCGGTGTTGGCGGGGTCGGCCTCGGACAGCGCGGCGGCGGCCCGGGCGACGATGGCGCGGGCGTTGGCGGGGGCGAGCCACAGGTGGAAATCGGTTTCCGGCCCGGCTTCATGGGGGCGTTCGCCGTCCCGGTCGTGACTGTGGTCGTGCGCGTCGGGCTCCCAGCGCCCGCCGCGCCGGGCGGCGACGAGGCGGATGCCGGGCGCGGTCGAGGCGGTCACGACGCGCGCGGCCGGCAGCGCGGCCAGCGGCTTGCTCAGGAACGATTCGAAGCGCGGATCGACCAGGAACACCAGCCGCGAAGCGGCCAGGGCGCGCGCGTCCGACGGGCGCAGGACATAGCCGTGGGGCGAACCTGTGCGCAGCAGCAGCGCCGGCGCGCCCACGCCCTGCATCACTGCGGCCACCAGCCCGTGCAGCGGCGGGATCGAGACCGCGACCGCCGGCGGTTCCGCCGCCCGCCCGGCCGCCGGGGCGAGCAGCAGCAGCGACATCGCGATCCGGAGGGCCATCCGGTTCGGGGTGGGCATCGTAGGCAAGGCGAATCCTCGGTGGCCGGGGCTGGTGCGTCGAGCTGTTTATGTTATATTATAACAATCTCTGTCAATCCCGCCCGAATTCCGCCGAGGTTGCGCCATGGCCCCGAACGACGCCGTTCTCGCCCCGTTTCGCAAGCAGGGCCACGACCACGGCAAATGCGTGCGCGACGCGCTGACCGCCGCCGAGCAGGTGTGCGCGCGCGAGGGCGCCAGCCTGACGCCGCTGCGCCGCCGGGTGCTGGAGCTGGTGTGGGGCGCGCATGCGCCGGTGCGCGCCTACGACCTGCTGGATACGCTGCGCGGCGAGCGCCGCCGCGCCGCGCCGCCGACCATATACCGCGCGCTGGATTTCCTGCTGTCGGTGCGCCTTATCCACCGTATCGAGTCGCTGAACGCCTTCGTCGGCTGTGCGGATCCGAAGCACAGCCACGGCGGCCAGTTCCTGATCTGCGACGGCTGCGGCGCGGTGGCGGAACTGGACGACCCGACCATCGCGCGCCGCGTGGCCGACCGGGCCCGCGCGCTGGGCTTCACGCCGCGGCGCCAGACCATCGAGATCTCCGGACGCTGCCCGGACTGCGCCGCCGATGGCTGACGCATCAATCCCGCTGGTCGAGGCGCGCGGCCTCGGCGTCGCCTATGGCGGCCGGACGGTGCTGGAACGCATCGACCTCGCCGTCGCGCCCGGCGAGATCGTCACCCTCGTCGGCCCCAACGGCTCGGGCAAGACCACGCTGGTGCGCGCCGTGCTCGGGCTGATCGACGCCTCCGAAGGCGCGGTCCGCCGCCGCGAGCCCCTGTCGGTGGGCTACGTGCCGCAGCATCTCGCCATCGACGCCACCCTGCCGCTTACCGTGCGCCGCTTCCTGCGGCTCGGCGCGCTGGCCGGGGACGACGCCGTCGACGTGGTGCTGGAGGAGGTCGGCGCCGGCGCGCTGGCCGGTGCGGCCTGCCATGCGCTGTCGGGCGGCGAGCTGCGCCGGGTGGCGCTGGCGCGCGCGCTGCTGCGCAGCCCAGACCTGCTGGTGCTCGACGAGCCGACTTCCGGCGTCGACGTCTCCGGCCAGGCCGCGCTCTACCGGCTGATCCGGCGCATCCGGGACGCGCGGGGCTGCGGCGTGCTGCTGGTGTCGCACAGCCTGCATCTGGTGATGGCGGCGACCGACAGGGTGATCTGCCTCAACCGCCATATCTGCTGCGAGGGCCATCCGGAAGCGGTCAGCCGCCACCCGGAATACCTCGCGCTGTTCGGCGACGAGGCGGCGGGCGACATCGCGGTCTACGCCCATCACCACGACCACGCGCACGACCTGTCGGGGGCGCCGGTGGGCGGGGACGTGCACGGACACGGACACGGACACGGACACGGACACGGAGAGAAGCCCGCCGGCGGCGGCGGGAAGGACAAGGCGCGGTCCCATGGATGACTTCATCCTGCGCGCGGTCCTCGCCGGCATCGGCGTGGCACTGGTGGCGGGGCCGATGGGCTGCTTCGTCGTGTGGCGGCGCATGTCCTATTTCGGCGCGGCGCTGGCCCATTCCGCGCTGCTCGGCGTGGCGCTCGGGCTGCTCGCCGGGATCAGCCCGACGATCGGCATCATCGTGGTCTGCGTCGCCGTCGCGCTGCTGATGGCGGGGCTGGATCGCAACCGCCTGTTCGCCGCCGACACGCTGCTCGGCATCCTCGCTCACGGCACGCTCGCCGCTGGGCTGATCGCCATGACCATGCTGCAGACGGTGCGCATCGACCTGATGGGCTATCTCTTCGGCGATATCCTCGCCGTGACGCGCGCCGACCTGTTCTGGATCCTGGGTGGCGGCGCGGCGTGCCTCGCCGCGCTGGCGGCGCTGTGGCGGCCGCTGCTCGCGATCACCGCGCATGAGGAGCTTGCCCGCGTCGAGGGCGTGGCGGTGGAGCGCACGCGGCTCGCCTTCATGCTGCTGATCGCCTTCGTCATTGCCGTGGCGATGAAGATCGTCGGCGTGCTGCTGATCGTCTCGCTCCTCATTATTCCTGCCGCCGCGGCGCGGCGGTTCTCCGCCACGCCGGAAGCGATGGCCGCGCTGGCCGCCGTGTTCGGCTGCCTGTCGGTCGTCGGCGGGCTCGCCGCCTCCGCCCGCTGGGACGCGCCGGCGGGCCCGGCCATAGCGGCGACGGCGACGGTGCTGTTCTTCCTGTCGCTGCTGCCGGTGCGCCGCGCCGGGTGAGGGGGCTCCTCCCGGCCGGAACGGGAAACGGCGGCGCATGGCCGCCGTTTCGTTCCTGTGGAGCGGGAGCCCTCCGGCTCCCGAAGGCGGCCGTCAGTGCGGCTTCTTCATCGCCGCGGCGGTGTTCACCATCGAATGCTGTGCGCGGGCATAGTCGATGGCGCCCTGCTCGTCCATGCGCGGTGCGGTGTGCAGGTATTCCTTCAGCCCGAGGATGGCGGGGCGCGGGCGCTTCAGCAGGGTTTCGCAGAAGCGGTCGACCTCGGCGTCCAGCCTGCCGGCCTCGACCACCTGGCTGACGATGCCGTAGCTCAGCGCGCGCTCCGCGTCGATGAAATCGCAGGAATAGGTCATCCACAGGATCGCGTTGCGGTTCATCCGGTCGTAGACGGCGGACATGACCATGGTGGGCATGACGTTGTGTTCCAGTTCGGGGATGTTGAACCGCGCCGTGCTGCTGGCGAAGGAGACGTCGAACAGCGAGGCGATGGCGGTGCCGAACCCCATGCAGCGGCCCTCGATCACGCCGACCACGGGCACCTTGCAGTCCCGGATCGCCTTGTAGCAGTAGAAGATGGAATCGTACTCGTCGCGGCGGGTATAGGCTTCCGGGTGCGGCGGGCCGGCGTCGGCGTTGCGGGCGCGGCCGGTGCAGAAATCGGGGCCGCAGCTCCGCACCAGCACCATCTCCGACGTCTCGTGCGCCGTGCGCAGCGCGGCCGACAGCCCGGCCGCCATCGCGTCGGAGCACATGTTGTCCCTGGACCGGTTGAGGGTGGCCCGCAGGATGCGCCCGTCCTGCTTCAGGATAAGGTCTTCGCTCATATTCTTCTCCAGATGATCTGTGTGTCGGTTGCCGGCTATTTCGTCCGCGCGGCCAGCAGGGCTTCCATGTCGCGCACCCGCATCGGCAGTGTCGTGATCTCCAGCCCCAGCGGCTCCAGCGCGTCGTTGACGGCGGAGGCCAGCGCGGCCGGCCCGCCGAGATAGCCCGACTCGCCCGAACCCTTCTGCCCCATCGGGGTCAGCGGCGACGGCGTGAAATGCTTGACCATGGTCACGTCCGGCACCTCGTGCGCTGACGGCATCAGGTAGTCCATGAAGCTGCCGGTCAGGTGCTGGCCCGATTCCGGGTCGAACTCGAACTTCTCATACATTGCCGCGCCGATGCCGTGGGCGATGCCGCCGAAGGTCATGCCGCGCACGATGTCGGGGCTGATCACCGTGCCGCAATCGTGGCCGATATAGTATTCCAGGATTTCGATGCGCCCGGTCTCGGGATCGACCGAGACCAGCGGGATATGCGCCTCGAAGGAATAGCAGGGGTACATCTGGCAGGTGCCGTCGGCATTCGGCAGCGCGCCGCCGGTCGGCACCTCCCAGGTGTAGATCGACTGAAGGCCCGGCTCGGCGCCCAGCGGCATGTCGTGATACTTGCGGTGCGCGGTGTCGACGATCTGCTCCCAGGTCAGCGTGCGGGACGGATCGCCGTCCACCGAGACGTTGCCGCCGGCATAGACCAGCCGCTCGACCGGCAGCTGGAAGTTGTGCGCCGCGATCTCCATCACCCGGTCGCGGATCTTCTTCGCCGCGCCGGTGGCGGCGCCGCCCATCATGATCGCCATGCGCGATCCCACCGGGCTGTTCGACGGCAGGGCGGCGAGCGATTCCGAATGGATCACGCGGATGCTGTCGGGGTCGCGGCCCAGCTCCTCGCCGACCACGAGGGAGACCAGCGTCTGGTGCCCCTGGCCGGAGCTGGAGGTGTTGATCATCGCTGTGACCGCGCCGGTCATGTCGACCCGGATCTGCACCGATTCCATCCAGGTGGTGGTGTCGTTTTTCGGGTTGAACAGCGGTTCGAAGGACGAGTTGCCGCCCGACGGCTCCAGGCAGGTCGAAAGCCCGATCCCGGCCAGCTTGCCCTCGGCGCGCAGCGCGTCGCGCCGCGCCACCAGGACCTTGTAGTTCGAGGCCGCCTTCACCTTGTCGAGCACGGCGAGATAGTCGCCGGAATCGTATTCCGAGCCTGACGGGATCTTCCACGGGAACTCGTCGGCCCCGATCAGGTTGCGGCGACGGATTTCTTCCCGGTCCATGCCCAGCGCGCGGGCGACCTTGTCCACCGCAGTCTCGATGGCGAAGTTGGTCGGCGACTGGCCGAACCCGCGCACCGCTTCCTGGCTGGTCTTGTTGGTGGAGACCGAGATCGCCTCGTACTCGGCGGAGCCGATGCGGTACGGCCCGACGATGGCGCCCACCGGCTTGCCGAGCTGCAGCGGGGCGCGGCCGGGATAGCAGCCGCAATCGTCGGTCGCCCTGATACGCAGCGAGCGGATCGTGCCGTCGTCGTCGAACGCCACCTGCATGTCGAAAATGCGATCCGGCCCGTGGGCGTCGCCGCCCGACATGTTCTCCAGCCGGTCCTCGATGAAGCGCACCGGACAGCCCAGCCGGCGCGACAGGTAACCCGCGACGATGGTCTGGCGGATGCCGCGCTTCTGGCCGTAGGACCCGCCGACGTCGATGTCGTAATGCACGTTGACCGCGTTCGCCGGAATGCGCAGCGCGCGGGCGATCTGCTCCGGATACTTGGGCATCTGGATGGAGGCCCATATCTGCATGACCTCCTGTCCCGCATCCCAGTCGGCGACGGCGACGAAGGTCTCGATCGGCACGGTGGAGCAGCGGCTCCAGCGCGCGCGGAAGCTCAGCTCGCGGGCCGCCCTGGCGAAGTCGCCCTCGACGTCGCCCCAGACCCATTTCCTGTGGAAGAAGACGTTGCTGTCGTGATCCTCGTGCACCCGGGGCGCGTCGGGCTTCAGCGACTCCTCCGGGTCGATGACGAAGGGCAGGGGCTCGTACTCGACCTCGACCAGCTCGGCGGCGTCCTCGGCCAGCGCGCGGCTGTCGGCGCAGACCGCGGCCACCCATTCGCCGGCATAGCGCGCCTTGCGATAGGCCAGCGGCGTGCGCTTCACCCCCGGCACGTCGACTCCGGCCAGCAGCGGGTTGGTGTGCGCGAACAGCTCCTCGCCCGTCAGCACATAGTGGACGCCGGGCAGGGCCAGCGCCGCGCTGGCGTCCACGCCTTTGATCCAGGCGCAGGGATAGGGGCTGGAGACCATGGCGACATGCTTCATGCCGGGCAGGCGCACGTCGGCGGCGTAGCGTCCGCGCCCGGTGATGAAGCGCCGGTCCTCCTTCACCCTCCGCTTGTGCGAGACGTATTTGAACTCGCGCGGGACGTAGCCGGTCGCGTCGTCCATCATCCGGCCTCCCGCATGGCCCGCGCGGCGATCTGCACGGCCTCGACGATCTGCACGTAGCCGGTGCAGCGGCAGAGATTGCCGCCGATGGCGTCGCGGATTTCATGCTCGGTCGGGTCGGGGTTGCGCGCCAGCAGCGCGGTCGCCGCGATCAGCATGCCGGGGGTGCAGTAGCCGCACTGCATCGCGTGGGTTTCCCAGAACGCGTCCTGCAGCGGGCTCAGCGCGCCGTCCGACCCTTCCAGCCCCTCGACCGTGGTGATCTCGGCGCCATCGGCCATCACCGCGTAGATCAGGCAGGACCGCACAGGCCTGCCGTCCATGATGACCGAGCAGGCGCCGCAGACGCCGTGCTCGCAGCCCACATGCGTGCCGGTCAGGTTGAGGTTGTCGCGCAGGAAGTCAACCAGCGTGGTGCGCGCCTCCGCGCGGGAGGTCATCCTGCGCCCGTTGACGGTCAGCGCGATGTCGTGATCGCTCATGCCGCGCCTGCCTGCGCCCGGTCGCGGGCGTCGGCGATGGCGCGGCGCGCCATGGCGCGGGCGGTGCGCTGCCGCTGTTCGGCGCCGGCATGAATGTCGGATTCGGGATCGAGCATGTCGGATATGTCTTCGGTGGCGCGGGCGATCGCCGCATCGTCGAGCGGGGAGCCGGCCAGCGCGTCCTCCACCGCCGTCAACCGCACCGGACAGGGCGAGGCGCCACCGACGCCGACATGGATGCGGATGCATCTGCCGTTGGAATCGAGGGTGAGCTGGGCCGCGGCGGCGGCAATGGCGAAATCGCCGTGGCGAATGCCGAGCTCGTGGAAGCCGTGGCCGGTGCGCGGCGCGGTCCAGACCGGCAGGCGCAGCGCGATCAGCAGTTCCTCGGGCGCCAGCGTGGTCACCATCGCGGATTCGAAGAACGCGGCGGCGGGAATGCGGCGCTCGCCGCCGCTGCTGCGGGCGACGATCTCGGCGTCCAGCGTGCGCGCGACCAGGCCGATCTCGGCGGTGGGGTCGGCGTTGGCCAGGCTGCCGCCCACCGTGCCGCGGTTGCGCGTCTGCTCGTGTCCGACATGGCTCAGCGCCTCGGCAAGCAGGGGCGCGCGGGCCGCCACCTCGGCGTCGGCCAGCACGTCCGCCTGGCGCGTCCCGGCGCCGATCACCAGGGTCTCGCCGTCGGCGGTCACGCCCTTCAGGGAGGCGATGCGGTTGATGTCCACCAGCAGCTCGGGCCGCGCCAGGCGCATCGCCATCAGCGGCACCAGCGTCTGCCCGCCGGCGATGATCCGCGCTTCGCCCTCGCCCTCGGCCAGCAGCCTGCAGGCCTCCTCGACCGTGTCCGCCCGGATATAGTCGAATGCCGCTGCCTTCATTGCCGTGCTCCGGCCATGGTCCTTCCCGTCGATTGTCGGCGCGCCCCCGGCTTTCCCGGAAGCGGGGGGCGGCGCGGGACAAAGCTTTAGTCAATTCCGCCTGCCTGCGCAACGCGCCCTGTCGCCACGACCGCCGGTTGTCCGGCAGCCGGACCGTAAGGACGAATCGCCGCCGGGCGACGCCGCGGCACGGTGAATCTTGTTGACATAACCGTATGGTCGCAACACAGAATGGTCACGATACGCCCGGGCCGCGACACTTTGCCCCGGGAAAGAATATGTTGGGAAATGGGGCTATGGGCGCGAGGCGCGCCTCGGTTCACAAGAGATAACAGGAAGGGAGTTTTCCGGATGACCGATCTTAAGACACGGCTGGCCGCGGGCGCCGCGGGCACAGCCATTGCGCTCTTTGCCGCGCTGCCGCAGGCCGCGGCAGACGGCGTCGAGCTCACGGCTGTGGCCGGGCTCCAGCCGACCAACCCGCTGACCATGAGCTTCGTGGCGAACCTGATCGAGCCGTTGAAGAAGGCGGGCGCCGGGGTCGTGACCATCAGGTACGCCGGCGGCCCCGAAGTGGTGCCTCCGACCAAGGCAGCCAAGGCGGTGGAGCGCGGCCAGTTCGATATGCTGAACTCGCCGGTGTCCTACTATATCGGCACGGTGCCGGAAGGCTACGCCATGCTGGCCTCGAACGTGCCGGTGGCGGAGGTTCGCAAGAACGGCGGCTGGGAGCTGCTGAACGAGGTCTTCAACAAGAAGGCCGGCTCGCAACTCATCGCCTGGGCCGAGGCGCCGACCAAGTACAATATGTACCTGTCGGTCGAACCGAAGTTCAAAGACGGCGTGCCGGACCTGTCCGGCATCAAGATGCGCGCCACCGGCACCTACCGCCCGCTTTTCCGGGCGCTCGGCGCATCCACCATCAACATGAAGGAATCCGAGATTTATACCGGCATGGAGCGCGGCGTGGTGCAGGGCTTCGGCTGGCCCGAGACCGGCGTTCCGGCGCTCGGCCTGCACAAGCTGGTGAAGCACCGGATCAACCCGGGCTTCTATGCCACCAATCACGCAACCACGATCAACCTCAGCAAGTGGAAATCGCTGACCCAGCAGCAGAAGGACGTGCTGATGAAGGCGATCGCGGAGTACGAGAAGGTCGCGCCCGCCTTCATGGCGAAGCATGCCGAGGCGGACACCAAGACCCTCAGGGCAGCCGGCGTGAAGGAAGTCAACCTGGAAGGCAAGGCCGCCAACAAATACCTGTCGATCGCCTACGGCGAAATCTGGAAGGAGCTCGGCGAGCGGTCGGATTATGCCGAGAAGCTGAGGGCCAAGCTGTACCGCGACCCGGCCAGCTGAGTCCGGCCGGACATTTCCGTTGTTTGAGCTTTTCGACAGGACGCTCGAAAAGGTGACG
>WHUE01000160.1 GCA_009377375.1 Alphaproteobacteria bacterium
GCCCCCACCAGATGTCGAACATCGACCGGTCCTCGGTCGGATAGTCGGCATGGCTCGGCGGGCGCGCCGGGTGCAGCCAGATCGGCTTGCCGAGTTGCGCCATGCGCTCGAAGACCGGCCAGAACTCGGGCGCGTCCAGCGGCTTGCCTTCCACGTTCGAATAGATCTGCACGCCGCAGGCGTCGAGCTCCACGCAGGCGCGTTCCAGCTCCGCCAGCGCTGCGTCCGGGTTGTTCATCGGCAGGCTGGCGATGAAGCCGGGGAAGCGGTCGGGCGCGGCGCGGCACCATTCGGCCATGCCGTCATTGCCGAGCCGGGCGAGCGCCGGCGTGTCCGAGGGCGGCGCGAAGGAATCCAGCGGCGGCTGCGACAGCGAGAGCACCTGCTGCACGTCGTCGAACTCGTCCAGCATGCGCAGCCTTGCGTCGATGTCGTGCATGGTGGCGAGCTTCGCGTAGCGCGCCACCGGGGCGGCGGGCAGGTAGTCGCCCAGCCGCGCGAACAGGGCGGGCGGGAAGATGTGGTTGAACAGGTCGATCTTCATCGGTCTCTCCGGGATGCGCGGAACAGGTAGGGGAAGGGCTGCCTAGTCGTCAGGTTTCGGCGGGTCGCCGCGGCTCAGCGCGTCGAAGCCGCGGCCGAACGCGGCGCAGACGATCACGTCGGACAGCTCCGTGGCGAGGGTGCGGTAGAACTTGCGCGCCGCCTTGTTGCGGCGGATCACCGACCAGAACATCCAGCTGCCGCCCGCCGCGCGCGCGGCCCGGGCCACCGCCCGCATCAACGCGCGGGCGACGCCGCGCCGGCGGAATCCCTCGCGCACGAACAGGTCGGCGAGGTAGACGCCGCGCGTCGCCCGGTCGGTGTCGTAGCCGGGATAGTAGAGCGCGTAGCCGGCTACCTGCCCGTCGCACTCGGCGACCAGCACGGTAAAGGCGGGGTTGTCGCCGAACCCGTCGCGCAGATAAGCCTGCGCCGTGAACCGCGACGGCCGTCCGCCGTCGGCGAGGCTGAGCGCGCGGGCGAGTTCCGCCACCGCCTCGGCGTCGCCGCGCCCGGCGCGGCGCACCGCGATCTCCGCCTGCGGCGCGGTTTCGCTGCGTTTGCGCGTGAACAGACCCATGGCGGCGATCATAACCGCCTGCGGACCGCGCCGCATAGGCGAGGCAGGATGAATCCGCCGCATCCCGCCATGATCTCGCCGTGATCGGCAGGCTTGATCAGAATCACCCGCGGGCAGCATGGTCGGGCTTCATGGCACGCAAAGCGAAGACGGAACCGCCGCGCAAATCCGGCGCGAAGAAAGCCGCCCCGAAGAAGGCGGCGGCGAAGGGCGCCGTGCGGCTCCAGCGGTCGATGGCCGGCCGGGTGCTGCGGGCGTCGGTCGTGGCGGCGATCTGGGTCGCGGTTCTCGGCGGCGCGCTGGTCGCCTATTACGCCTATACCCTGCCCGACCTCGAGGCGCTGGACACGCCGCCGCGGCGGCCCTCGGTGACGATGCTGGATCGCGAGGGCGCGGTGCTGGCGACGTTCGGCGATCTCTATGGCGGACCGGTGGGGTTCGACGAGGTGCCGCCCTATCTGGTCCAGGCCATCGTGGCCACCGAGGACCGGCGGTTCTTCAACCATCTCGGGGTGGATGCATTCGGCATCCTGCGCGCGCTGACCGCCAACCTGCGTGCCGGCGCGGTGCGGCAGGGCGGCAGCACGCTGACCCAGCAGCTTGCCAAGAACCTGTTTCTGACCGCCGACCGCAGCCTGGAGCGCAAGATCCAAGAGCTGCTGCTGGCATTCTGGCTGGAACGCACCTTCAGCAAGGACGAGATCCTGGCGATCTACCTGAACCGCGTGTATCTCGGCGCCGGCGCCTACGGGGTGGAGGCGGCATCCCGGCGTTACTTCAACCGCTCGGCGCGGGACCTCTCCCTGCACCAGGCGGCGGTGCTGGCCGGGCTGCTCAAGGCGCCGTCGCGCTATGCGCCGTCGCGCGATCCGGCGGCGGCCCGCGACCGCGCGCGCCAGGTGCTGGCCAGCATGGTCGATGCCGGGTTCCTGTCGAAGGCCGACGCGGAGGCCGCGGCGGCGGAGCCGCTGGGATTGCGCCGGACGATGGGCGCCGGGGTCCGCTACTTCGCCGAGTGGCTGCTGGAGCGCGCCTCCGGCTATGTCGGCCCCAACGGCGGCGACCTGGTCATCCGCACCACGCTGTCGACGCGGCTGCAGCGCCTCGCCGAGGACCGGGTGGAAGTGCGGCTCAAAAGCGAGGGTGCGCGCGGCGGTGCGACGCAGGCGGCGCTGGTGGCGCTGTCGCCCGACGGCGCGGTGCGCGCCATGGTCGGCGGGCGGTCCTACGGCGACAGCCAGTTCAACCGCGCCACCCAGGCGCTGCGCCAGCCCGGATCCGCGTTCAAGCTCTTCGTCTATCTCGCCGCGCTGGAGGCCGGGATGAGGCCCGACGACATCGTCGTCGACAAGCCGATCTCCATCGGCGGCTGGCGACCGCGCAACAACAGCGGCGCCTATCGCGGCGACATCACGCTCGCCCGCGCGCTGGCGGAATCGGTCAACACAGCGGCGGTTCGCGTGGCCGAAGCGGCGGGGCGGGACAAGGTGGCGGCGGCGGCCCGGCGGCTGGGCATCGGCAGCCCGCTGACGAAGCATCCCTCGCTCGCCCTCGGCGCCAGCGAGGTGACGCTGCTGGACCTCACCGCCGCCTACGGGGTGGTGGCCAACCGGGGGCGCGCCGTCTGGCCCTACGGCATCGAGGAGGTCCGCGCCGCAGACGGAAAGGTGCTCTACCGCCGCTCCGGCTCCGGCGGCGGACGGCTGGTGGCCGAGGACACCGCCGCCGCGCTCGGCCGCATGCTCGAAGGCGTCGTCGCGGAAGGCACCGGCCGCGCCGCCGCGCTCGGCCGCGCCGCCGCCGGCAAGACCGGCACCAGCCAGGATTTCCGCGACGCCTGGTTCATCGGCTACACGCCGTCGCTGGTGGCCGGCGTCTGGGTCGGCAACGACGACGCAAAGCCGATGAAGCGCATCACCGGCGGCGGGATGCCCGCCCGGCTGTGGCGCGACTTCATGCTGGCCGCGTCACCCGGCCGCACCGAGGCGGCAAGGGACCGCTAGAGTCTGATCCCCCTGAATAGAAGCACCTGCGCCGCGGGCATTTTGCGTCGGGGGCAGGAGCGTGGC
>WHUE01000161.1 GCA_009377375.1 Alphaproteobacteria bacterium
TGCGGATGTCGGCGGAGTTCTTGCCCGACTGCCGCGTGTGGGGAATCTCGATCAGCTCGAAGGCGGCGTCGTGCATGGTGGACTTGAACTCCTTGTACCGGTCCCAGTCGCAATACGCCTTCTTGACCACGATGCTGCCCTTCAGCAGCAGCCGTTCGAGCACCAGCTTCATGTCGAACTTCGGAATCTTCGCGTCGCGCACGCCGAGCGCCACGTTCTCGAAGTCGCAGAACAGGGCCAGGTTGTAGTCGATATCCGCGGTCGTCATTTCGGTCCCTTTACCGATGTGCGTGCACGACAGCGGCCGTGCGGCGGCAACCGTAGCACAGGACGCCGGCGCATGCGCCCGTATGCTGCGGCCGACGCCCCGGCCGCCGCAACTTTCTGTCCCCGGGGGACGTTACAATGTTCCACGTGGAACATTCTTCACATTCCGGGTGAAGTTTCCCCGCCGCCGCCGCTTTATGCTATGCAACCGCGCAACCCCTGCAACCCGGAGCCCCGATGGCTGACAAGACCGACTATCTGAACCTGCTCGACCGGCTGCTGGACATGGCGAAGCGCGAGGGCGCGGACGCGGCGGATGCGCTGGTGTTCGAATCCGCCTCGCTGTCCGTGGCCCAGCGGCTGGGCAATCCGGAGATGGTGGAGCGCGCGGAATCGCGCGACCTGGGCCTGCGCGTCTTCGTCGGCAGGCGGCAGGCGACGGTCTCCTCCACCGATCTGAAGGACGACGCGCTGCGCGAGGTGGTGGAGCGCGCCGTCGCCATGGCCCGCATCGCGCCGGAGGACCCCTATGCCGGCCTGGCGGAGCCGGGCCAGCTCGCCACCGAATTCCCCGATCTCGACATCTGCGACGACGCCGAGCCCAGCCCGGAACGGCTGGTCGCGATGGCGGCGGAAGCCGAAGACGCCGCCCGCGCCGTGCCCGGCGTCACCAATTCCGAGGGCGCGGAGGCCGGGTGGAGCCGCGCCGAGATCGCGCTGGCCGCGACCAACGGCTTCGCGCAGGGCTATGCCGTCTCCAGCAACAGCCTCTCCGCCTCCGTGCTCGCCGGCGAGGGCACGGCGATGGAGCGGGACTACGATTTCGCCACCGCCGTCCACGGGGCGGATCTGCGCGGCCCGGCGGAGATCGGCCGCGGCGCGGGCGAGCGCGCGGTGCGACGGCTCGGCGCACGCAAGGTGAAGACGCAGCAGGTCCCCGTCGTCTTCGATTCCCGCATCTCGGGCGGGCTGGTGCGCAGCCTGTCCGGCGCGATCAACGGCGCCGCCATCGCCCGCGGCACGTCCTTCCTCAAGGACAGCATGGGCAAGCAGGTCTTCGCCCCCGGCATAAACATCGTCGACGACCCGCTGCGCCGGCGCGGGCTGCGCTCCAAGCCGTTCGACGGCGAGGGGCTGGCGACGCGGCGCAAGACGGTGATCGAGGACGGGCGTCTGACCACCTGGATTCTCGACCTCTCCGCCGCCCGCCAGCTCGGGCTGGAAAGCACCGGCAGCGCGTCGCGCGGCACCGGCGGCTCGCCGGGCCCGGCGGCGACCAACGTCTACATGGAGGCCGGCGAGACCAGCCTGGAGGACATGATCCGCGCGGTCGGGAACGGGTTCTACGTGACCGAGATGATCGGCATGGGCGTCAGCATGATCACCGGCGACTACTCGCGCGGGGCCGGCGGGTTCTGGATCGAGAACGGCGAGATCGCCTACCCGGTCAGCGAGATCACCGTGGCCGGCAACCTGAAGGACATGTTCCTGCACCTGACGCCGGCCAGCGACCTGGAGTTCCGCTTCGGCACCGATGCGCCCACCATCCGCGTCGACGGGATGACGGTCGCGGGGACCTGATCTCCCGCCGCGCCCCGGCGATTGGCCGGATTCGCGGCGCGTGGTATGATTCGAGCCCTTGAAAACGCAAGGATTCGCGAAGCGTTGAACGCGCAACGATCCACACAGGGCGGGGCCGGCAGCACCCGGGCGCTGGTCGGGCGGCTGGTCCGTCAGTATATCCGGCCTCATCTGCCCCGGCTGGGCTTCGCCGTGGCCTGCATGGCGGTGGTCGCCGGGGCGACGGCGGCCAACGCCTGGCTGATGCAGCCGGTGCTCGACGACGTGTTCCTGAAACGCGACGAGACCATGCTGTGGCTGGTCCCGGCGGCGATCCTCGCCATCGCGCTGGCCAAGGGCGCGGCCAGCTACGGCCAGTCTGTCAGCATGAACTATATCGGCCAGGGCATCATCTCGGCGGTGCAGCTCCGCATGTTCGCCCATCTGATGCGGGCCGATCTCGGCTTCTTCCAGCGGAACTCGACCGGCAAGCTGATCTCGCGCTTCAACAACGACGCCAACATGCTGCGCGCGGCGGTGTCCACGGCGCTGACCGGCATGGTGAAGGATTCGCTGACGCTGGCCTTCCTGATCGGGCTGATGTTCTGGCAGGACTGGCTGCTGGCGCTGATCGCCTTCGTCGTGTTTCCGCTGGCGGTGCTGCCGATCGTGCGCATCGGCAAGCGCATGCGCAAGGTCTCGGCCAATACCCAGACCCAGATGGGCGAGCTGACCACCATCCTCGACGAGACCTTCCAGGGCGCGCGCCACGTCCGCGCCTACGGCATGGAGGAATACGAGATCGGACGCGCGCGGCGTGCCATCGACACCGTGTTCGCGCTGGTCCACAAGGCCGGGCGCGTGCGCTCCGCCACCCATCCGATCATGGAGACGCTGGGCGGCGTC
>WHUE01000162.1 GCA_009377375.1 Alphaproteobacteria bacterium
GGTGCAACGTCTTCACCCTTCCGTCCAGCATCTCCGGGAAGCCGGTATGGTCGCCGACCTCCTTCACCGGGACGCCGGCCTCCGCCAAAGCCCTGGCGGAACCGCCGGTGGAGAGTATCTCCACGCCGCACCCCGCCAGGAACCGGCCGAATTCGGCCAGACCGGTTTTGTCGGAAACCGAAATCAGGGCGCGCGCAATCTTGCTCAAGGGTCCGTCCGCCGTCTCTTCGTTCACGACCGCGAGGCGACGACGCGCAGCGCCCCGCCCGCGGCCGGTTGATACTCCGGAACGTGCTGGGCGATCAATGCGGCAATCCGCGCATCGTCCCCCGCCCGCGCCGACGCGGCGAGCGAATCGATCAGCGGGTTCAGCGTCTCCAGCGCCGCCGTGCGCGGCGCGGCCAGCAGGATTCCGGCGTATTCGGTCTGCGTCGGCGGTTCTGAATCGTGCAGGATCTCCTCGAACAGCTTCTCGCCGGGGCGCGGGCCGGTGATCTCGATCCGGATGTCCTGGTCGGGGCGCAGCCCGGACAGCAGGATCATCTGCTTGGCGAGGTCGAGGATGTGCACCGGCTCCCCCATGTCGAGGACGTATATCTTGCCCTCGTTGGACGCCTCGCGCATGCCCAGCACGGTGGCTTCCAGCACCAGCTCCACCGCCTCGCGCACGGTCATGAAAAAGCGCTGCATATCGGGATGGGTCACCGTCAGCGGCCCGCCCTGGGCGAGCTGGCGCTGGAACAGCGGCACCACCGAGCCGGTGGAGCCGAGCACGTTGCCGAAGCGCACGGTGATGAAGCGGGTCCTGCCGCCGGCGAGGTCCAGGGCCTGGCAGTAGGTCTCGGCGATGCGCTTGGTGGCGCCCATTACGCTGGTCGGGTTGACCGCCTTGTCGGTGGAGATCAGCACCATCGCCTCCACGCCGGCGTCGCGGCAGCAATCGGCGACCACCCTTGTGCCCTCGATATTGGTCAGCACCCCTTCCGACGGGTGCGCCTCGACCACGGGCACGTGCTTCAGCGCGGCGGCGTGAAAGACGATCTCGGGCGCGGCCTCGTTCACGATGCGGCGCATGCGCGGGGCGTCGCGCACGTCGGCGATGACGGCGGCCCGGTCCAGCACCGGCGCCGCCTCCCCGATCTGCAGGTCGATGGTATAGAGCGCATATTCGGACGAATCGACCAGAGTCAGCGCGGCCGGGCCGAACGCCGCCACCTGGCGCGCCAGCTCGCCGCCGATGGTGCCGCCGGCGCCGGTGATCAGCACCCGCCTGCCGTGGATCAGCCCCCGCATGCTGGCGCGGTCCAGCACGTGCTGCGCGCGCCCCAGAACGTCCTCGATGGCGATAGGCCGTACCTCCACCGCGTCCTGCACGCCGGCGCGGAAATCGGTCAGCCGCGGCAGCCGGGCGAGCGAAATGCCCAGCGCGTCCGCGATCTCCACCAGGCGGCGCATCAGCGGCGCGTCGATATTGTCCTTGGTGACGATCAGCCGCTGCGGGCGCGCGCTCTCCCGCCCCAGCCGCTCGACCAGAGACGGGATCTGCTCGATATCGCCCAGCACATGCACGCCGTGGATGTTGCGCCCGACGCGGACGCCCTTCTCGTCGACGATGCCGATGACGTCATAGGCGGCGGCCGGGTTGCGGGACAGGCCGCGGATGAACAGCTCCGCCGCGTCGCCCGCGCCGACCAGCAGCACCGGCACGCGGCGGCCGGTCCCGCTCTCGTGTTCGCGCCCGGTGCGCCAGTCCTTGAACTGCCGGTAGACGAAGCGCGGCCCGCCGAGCATCGCCATGAGGACGAACCACTGGATGACGAGGGTGGAGCGCGGTAGCTGCTCCAGCCGGGTCAGCAGGAACATGATCGGCAGGAACACCAGGACCGCCAGCGACACCGCCTTGGTGATGGCGGCGAGGTCGTTGATCGAGGCGTAGCGCCAGACCCCGCCGTAAAGCCGCATGGAAACGAAGACGACTGCGCCGGTCAGGGCGAACAGCAGCGATCCCCGGGCGACAAAGCCGATGTCGTAGTTGAGGATGTTTCCGCCCAGCCGCAACGCCAGCGCCAGCGGGAAGGACAGCGCCGCCATGGTCACGTCGTGGGCGAAGGCGATCTTCTGGCGAAGACCTCTCATGTCGGCAGAACACCCACTGATTGCGGATAAATCACGATCTGCCACCCTATCATGTGGCAGACGATTCGGCTACGACGCTCCCTATAGCGCGTTTTGGGCGCCAAAGAAACGGCCCGCGCCCTGTCTCGGGAGCGCGGGCCGTTTCAAGGCCGTTCCGGTGGGGATCAGGGGCGGCGGGCGCGGGCGATTCCCTCGGCGGAGTCGATCCCGGTCAGCCCGGCTTCGGCCAGCAGCGCGGCGACCGTCTCGTGATCCTGCGCGATCTCGTAGCGCGGGCTGTACCAGTCGAACGTGTCCAGAAGCGTCCAGGCGTATTGCTGGCCGACCGTCAGCGCCCTGTCATGCGTGGCGCAGACCGGAAAGAAGCGGTTGACGTAGCGAACGAAGCGCAAACGGCTCAGCGTCCAGGTGACCGGGAAGAACACCGCCGTCATCGCGCGGCACAGCGCCGCCAGCCGGTCGGGGCG
>WHUE01000163.1:0-1923 GCA_009377375.1 Alphaproteobacteria bacterium
GTGGCCACCGACGCCAAGGCCGCCCTCGCCCGCTCGGCACAGCGCTACCTGGAACGCGTCCAGCCCTGACCTGTTGAGAGCCGGCGGGGGGCGGAGACCCGCGGCGGGGTTGCCCAGCCGCGTGAAACCATCAAGGGTCCGAAGTACTGTTGCGACACCCGTGACAAGATCACCTCACGAGGGGGCCAGGACAGGTGAAACGCGAACAGGCCGAACGGGTCGGACGCCTGCTGCTGGAGGTGGCGCCCCGTGTCATGCGGCTGGAGACGAACGCCCTCGCCCGGTTGGATCACCAACTCACCCACCGCCAGTACCGGATCCTGTCGCGGATCAGCAACGGCATGACCTCAGCCACCGCCATGAGCCGGGCTGCCAGCATCTCGCTGGCCGCGATCTCCGAGAGCGTGGACGCCCTGTGCCGCCGGGAACTCGTGGAGCGCCAACCCGACGAGCGGGACCGGCGCGCGAGCAGGCTCGCACTCACCGCTGCCGGTAAGGCCGCCCTTGCCCAAGCCGAGCAGGCTCTCGACATCCTCGCGGCTCACCTGAGCGGCAGCCTTCCTGTGGCCGAAAGCACGTCGCTCGTCGACAGGCTGGAGGACATCGCGGAGAACGTGCGTGAGCAGCACGCTCGCCTGCTCGACGCCCAAAAGGTCTCCTGACCTTCAGCGCGCCCGGTGCACGCCCAGCGTCTCGACCAGCGTCCCCGGCGGCACGGGGTGGCGGCGCAGCACCACCCCGAACGGCGACAGCGCGTCCTCGATGGCGGCCACGATCGCGGCCGGAGCCGGGATGGTGCCACCCTCCCCCGCGCCCTTCACGCCGAGCGGGTTGAGGGGCGTGGGGGATTCGAGGTGGACGATCTCGACCTTCGGCACGTCGGTCGCCAGGGGCATGAGGTAGTCGGCGAACGTCGTGGTGATCGGCTGGGCGTTCTCGTCGTAGCCCATCCACTCCAGCAGGGCGTTGCCGACGCCGTGGGCGACGCCGCCCTGGATCTGTCCCTCGACGATGACGGGGTTGACGACGGTGCCGCAGTCGTGGGCCACGACGTAGCGGCAGATGTCCACCTTGCCCGTATCGGGGTCGACCTCCACCTCAACGACATGCGCGCCGTGGGCGTAGGTGGCGCCTTCGGGCAGGAAGTACGAGGTGGCGTCAAGTCCGGGAGCTTTGCTCCCCTTGAGGGCGAAGCCGGGCACGCCGCTGGAGAGGCGGGCGAGCTCGGAGAGCTTGTAGCTGGTCGACTCGTCGCCTTTCACGGAGACGCGCCCGCCGGCGACCTCAAGGTCGTCGGGAGCCACCTCGAGGAGCTCGCTCGCGAGATCGAGTACGCGCTGGCGAACCTCGACGGACGCCAGGTGCACCGAGCTTCCGGCGTTCACGGTGATCCGGCTGGCGAACGTGCCGACCCCATGGGGGAAGACGCGGGTGTCCCCCGTTACGACCGTGACATCGTCGGGGGTCACGCCCAACTCGTCGGCGCAGATCTGCGCAAGCGTGGTCTGGTGAGACTGCCCCTGGGGCGCCGCGCCCGTGTAGACGACGATCTCTCCACTCTGCTGGATCCGTACCGTCGCGCCCTCGAACGGGCCGAGGCCGGTCCCTTCGACATAGCACGCCATCCCGATGCCACGGTGCCGCCCCTGCGCCCGCGCGTCCGCCTGCCGCTGGTCGAAGGACTCGTAGCCGGCGCGCGCCAGCGCGGCACGCAGCGTCTCGGGGTAGTCCCCGCTGTCGTAGACCATCGGCGAGCCGTCACGGAACGTCAGCCCCACCTCGTAGGGCATCTGCTCCGGCGGCACCAGATTGCGGAGGCGGATCTGCGCCCGGTCCATCCCCAGGTCAGCCGCGGCCTGGTCGAGCAGGCGCTCCATGACGAAGACCGCCTGCGGCCGCCCCGCGCCGCGCACGGGCGTCGTC
>WHUE01000163.1:1933-2507 GCA_009377375.1 Alphaproteobacteria bacterium
CACCACGTAGGGACCGGGCGCCGTGGTGGACGAGATGTACGGCGAGATGATGCCCCACGGCAGGTAGGCGCCCGTGTCGTGGTGGAGCCGCCCGCGCATCCCGAGGATCCGGCCGTCGGCGTCCAGCGCCATCTCGACATCCCAGTGCTGGTCGCGCTCGTGGGTGGTCGTCATGAAGTGCTCGCGCCGGTCCTCGGTCCATTTCACGGGCACCCCGAGCTCGCGGGCCGCGTGCGCGACCATGACCTCTTCCGGGTACACGATGAGCTTTGGTCCGAAGCCGCCACCGACGTCGGGGGGCGCGACGACCTGAACACGATCGGGGTCGATGCCGAGCACGTCGACCAGGCTCTGCTTCACCAGGTGGGGAGCCTGCGTGGCCGACCAGACCATCAGCGTTCCGCGGTCCGGGTCCGGCTCGGCAAGGACGGCGCGGCCCTCCATCGGATGCGCGGTCCCGCGATGGACGTCGAAATCGCCGCGGACCACGTGAGCGGCCCTGTCGAACGACGCATCGAGGTGGCCGTAGCCAACGGTGAAACGGGCCGCGACGTTGTCCGGCCGGCCGTCGTGG
>WHUE01000164.1 GCA_009377375.1 Alphaproteobacteria bacterium
CGCCGCGGGCGGGTACGCCCGGCAGGGTGCGGCTGGGCCGCATGTTGCAGTAGAGGTCCATCCGGGTGCGGAACCAGGCCGAGGCGTTGATTCCGCCTTCGGCCGCAGGCGGGTAATGCTCAGTGGAGACCGGGCCCAGCAGCACGCCGTCCGCCTCGAACGCGCGCGCCGTCACGTCGTCGGGAACGGCGGTGCCGTGAGCGGCCAGCGCCGCCAGCCCGATCTCGGCGTGTTCCAGCGAAAGGCGGAGACCGCGCGCGTCATCCAGCGCCTCCAGCGCTGCGACCGTGGCCTCGACGATTTCGGGCCCGATCCCGTCACCGGGCAGAACCAGCAGCTTCATGTCGTGAATCCACCCCGCCGCACGATAGGCGGGGGACCCTAACGCATTATGGCGCGGGGTGGAACGCGGCGGGATGCCGTGCAGCCGCCCGATAACCAAGGTGCGGCCGGGTTAGGAATCTCGGATGTTGCTTTGCACAAGGTCTGTGAAAAGTGCCGTATCCCGATGCCAGGCCGCGGCTACTGGGCCAAGGTCGCCGTGGATACAGCCATATGTACTGTCCGAAGACCACCCTCATCGACTGGGGGCTCTAGTAATCCCTCTTCCAGATGACGCCCGCGCTTTCGCCGCGGTTGCCCGCCGTGGTTTCCACACTCACGTCGGGCAGCACTTCGATCTCAACCTTGGTGCGAGTCTCTCCGGAGAACCGCTGCTCGGCCCCGACATAGACACCATCCGCGACATACTTGCCGGCTGAGATGCCCATATTCTCCGCTCCGCCGTTGCCACCCGTCGTGCCGCTGCGTGCGCTCGGCTGCAGGTTATCGTTGTCCGAACCGCTGACGATATTCAGCGTGTCGAGGCCCAATTCCTGGCGCATCTTGTCGAGCATCCCCGGGCCACCACTGGAGAGCGTTGCCGCGGCTTGAGCAAGTTGCAGCCCCTGGGCGGGCGTGAGGCGTGTCATCTCCCGGCCGAAGATCAGGCGCGACAGGATCTCATCGTCCGGCAAAGGTGGAATGGACGAAAGCTTGATCTTGAGGTCGTCGGGTGTGCCGGCGGCACCCACCTGGAACGTGGTGTCCGCATCCGTGGTCTCCGCCAGGACATCGAGGTCCGGCTCGATCTCGGAGCCGCCGGTGAAGGTCACGGTACCGCGCGTCAACGCGAGATCCTTGCCGAAGAAGGCGAACTTGCCTTTGGCGACCTTAAGGGCGCCGGTGAGCTCAGGGGCGGCCGAGGTGCCCCGCACATGGATGTCGCCCTCCCATTCGCTGTCCAAGCCACGGCCACGGATGAAGGTTCGTCCCGGGACGTGGATGGCGACATCGAGGTCCAGCACGCCCCCGGAGGCGGGGGCTGGTTCCTCGGGCCGCTCGAGGACACGACCCGCTGCGGAATCGATGACGGTCACCGGGATCTTCTTGGCGCTCGTGGGTGGTGGATCAGGAATGAAGAACTCCGCCTCGTCCACGGTGATCCGCGCGGCGAGGGTCAGAGCGTCCACCGGGTCATTCACTGTCGTGCTGCCGGTGGCCCTCAACGTCGCATCGCTGCGCCGCAACGCGCGGAATCCGGCGACTGTGATGGTCGCGTCAGCCGCCGGAGCCTGACTGCCGTTCAGGCGGACCGTGCCCTTGCCTTTGAGCGTGCCTTTATCACCGTCGGTGGCTTCAAGGCGACGCAGCACCACGCGGTCGCGATCGGCTGTCATCTGCAACGCGATGGCGTCGATCACCAGGCCCGAGGCACGGTTCTCGTAATGGCCGCGGTCGAGCGACAGCTCGCCGGAAAGCTGCGGCTGCGCCACGGGTCCGTCGGCATCGAGCGCCAGCCGGAAAGCCCCGGCCACGCGATCGCCGGCGAGCGGCAGGAAATCGGTGAGGGCCGCGAGCTCGCCCTCACCGCGCACGCGCAGGCGCAGAGGGCGGTGCTCGGCCAGGGCAACGGCCCCAGGCGCTGGCCCGAATGCCACCGGCACAGCGCCGGAAGCGGAGAGCAGGCGGTTGCCACCGGCCGTCACGGCGGCCTCGATGTCGACTTCAGATGGCGCGATATTGGCCACGGTATCGATGCCGATCACAGGTTGATCCCGCTGCACCGGACCGGCACGCAGGTCGCGCGCGCCGAGCGTCAGCCGTCCGCGCGGCTGCGCAGCGGGTCCGGCAAGGGCGAGCTGCAGATCGATCGTGCCACCGATCTCGGGTTGTCCGGCGAGCGCCGCGCCTAGGCCGACCGGCAGCTGGCGGGCCGTGAGATCCACATCGAGCCGATTGGCGTCGCGCTTGACCATGCCCTCGACAGTGCCGTCACCGACCGCCAGCGCGAGGTCGGTGAGCCCCAGATTGGCGCCGTTCGCCGTGACGAGAAGCGGCCGCTGAAGACGGAGGGGTGTGTCCACCAGCTTCCCCGTGAGCCGCGCCAGCGTCACGCGCGTGGTCCCGCCGTCCAAGGCAACATCGCCCGCCGTGGAGAGGC
>WHUE01000165.1 GCA_009377375.1 Alphaproteobacteria bacterium
GAAGATTTCCGACTTCAACGGATCGGGTATCGAGCAGCCGGCGATGGACCATATCCGCTTCCGCGTGCCCGACATGAACGCCTTCGCGACCAGGGTCGAGGAGCTGAAGACCCTCAACCCGCACATCGCGCCGCGCCCCATCGACTTCAACGCGGAGGGCAAGGCCCGGCTCGCCCTGCACCAGCGCTCGGCGGGCGGCAGCTACCACCTGGCCGATCCCGACGGCAACCTGATCGCCGTCGAGGCCGCGCACTGACGGAACTGGCCGGACTAAAAGAAAAAGGCGGGCCCGCGAGCCCGCCTTTTTCATTCGCCCGCCGCGCCTACCCCCGCGCGACGACCATGTCGTACCAGGGCTTGTTCTCACGGGTCTTCGCATCGTCGATGTACAGCGTCTTGAGTTCGCAGTACTCGCCCAGCCCCTCGTCGCCGAACTCGCGGCCGACGCCGGACTGCTTGTAGCCGCCGAACGGCGCGCGCTCGGACAGCATGTGCCATTCGTTGATCCAGACCGTGCCGGTGCGCAGCCGTCCCGCCACCTTGCGGGCGCGGTCGATATTCCTGCTCCACACCCCGCCGGACAGGCCGTAGATGGAATCGTTGGCAAGCGCGACCGCCTCGTCCTCGCTGCCGTATTTGAGTACCGCCAGCACCGGGCCGAAGATTTCCTCCCGCGCGATGCGCATGTCGTTGGTGACGCCGGTGAACAGCGTCGGCCTGACGAAACACCCCTTGTCCAGATCGCCGCCGGTGGCGCGCGCGCCGCCGCACATCAGCTTGGCGCCCTCGCCCTTGCCGATGGCGACGTAGTCCAGCACGCTCTTCATCTGGCCCTCGGAGACGACGGGGCCGAGCTGGGTCTCCTTGTCCAGCGGATCGCCCATCTTCATCGCGTTGAGCTTGTCCACCATCTGCTCGACGAAGCCGTCATGATCCTTCGCCGACAGCATCAGCCGCGTGCCGGATTCGCACACCTGGCCCTGGTGGTAGAATGAGGCCCAGATCGAGCCGTCGACCGCGACGTCCCAGTCAGCGTCGTCGAGCACGATGTTCGCGCCCTTGCCGCCGCATTCGAGCGTCACCTTCTTCAGCGTGCCCGCGGCCTTGGCCATGATGTCGCGCCCGACCTCGGTGGAGCCGGTGAAGGCCACCTTGTCGACCAGCGGATGCTCGGTCATCGCCGCGCCCATCTCGCCGCCGGGCCCGGTGATGATGTTCACCACGCCGGGCGGAATACCGACCTCGTCGCAGACGCGGGCGAGCTCCAGCGCCATTACCGGGGTCAGCGAGGCGGGCTTGAGGACCACCGTGTTGCCGGTGGCCAGCGCCGGGCCCAGCTTCCAGATCGCCATCATGTAGGGGAAGTTCCACGGGATGATCTGGGCGCACACGCCCATCGGCTCGCGGATGACGTAGTTGAACGAGCGGCCCTCGCGCTGGAGGCCGGGAATCTCCTCCGGCTCGCCGTTGAACCGCTTGGCCTGCTCGGCGAAGAAGGCGAGCTGGCGCGCGGCGAGGAAGGCGTCGGCGCCGGTCTTGTTGATGGTGCCGCCCGAATCCAGCGATTCCAGCCGGGCGTAGTCCTTCATCCGCTCCTTCAGCAGCCCGGCGGCCTTGCCGATCAGCGCCGAGCGCTCCTCGCCCGCCATGCGCGGCCACGGGCCCTCGTCGAACGCCTTGCGCGCCGCCCTGATCGCCCGGTCGGCGTCGCGCGCCGAACCCTGCGGGATGGTGGCTATGGCCTCGCCGTTATAGGGGTTGATGGACTTGTAGGTGTCGCCGCTTTCCGCGTTCTCGAACTTGCCGTCGATATAGAGCTTGTAGTCTTCCATCCCGTCCTCGGCTTGTGTTCAGCCGCGCGGCGGACGCCGCGCGCATCGATTAGATATCTAAGCAATCATGCCACGCCCGCAACGCCGGGTCCACCGCGCCTACTGCTTCGGCCGCTGCGGCAGCGCGTCGATGGAGCCCAGCCAGGCGGGGGCGGAGCTGCACCAGCCGCGGCGCTTCGGCGGCAGCTGCGCCGCCTGGTTCGCGGTGGGGACGCGGATGCGGAACAGCCGGTTGCCCTCCCCCTCCGCGGTGGTGGAATAGATATGGGTGCCGCATTCCGGGCAGAACACCTGCGCCCGCTTGCCCCCGGACTCCGCCGTCTTGATGTAGGTCCTGAGCGTGCCGGAGCTGAGCCTGAACGACGCCTCCGGCACCGGCACGCCGATGCGGAAGGCCGAGCCGGAGAATTTCTGGCAGTCGGTGCAGTGGCACATCCCCACCTGCTCCGGGTCCGCCTCGGCCTCGTAGGTGATGTGCCCGCAATGGCATGAGCCGTCGATATGCATGGTCCGTCTCCCTGGGATTCCGGTGTGGCCGGGATAGTAGCGGAATTCCCCGCCGCCCGCGACGGGGCGCGACCGGCGCCGCTTGACCCGCCCCCGCCCGGCGCGGACACTCCCGCCAACC
>WHUE01000166.1 GCA_009377375.1 Alphaproteobacteria bacterium
GGATGCCGCCGACGCCCGGCCCCGCCGCACCCTGCAGGCCGGACGTGTGCACGCCCCCTGGCATGTCGAAACGCTCGACCAGCACCACCCGCGCGCCCATCCGCGCCGCCTGCAGCGCCGCCGCGAACCCGCCCGGCCCCGCGCCGACGACCACGACGTCGGCGTCGTAGGCGACGGGTATCCTGCGGGCGGGCTCCTCTATCTGCACGGGACGCACCGCCGGATTCGTGCGGAAGCATACACCCCAGCGGACTGTTCTTGAGCGGTCATCTTATGATTGACGTCGGGGTCATCGATGGAAGGTGGGGGGTGACCAAGGTTCATTTTCCTTATCGTCGTCGTAGTGGTCGTCTTCCTCGAACGTCAGGAGAGTAACTTGGAATCCGCTGCTCTGGGACATTGTTTGTTCTATAAGCTGACGTTTGCTACGTCCGCTTAACCATTCATCACTATCTACCTGCTCCCAACCGGAGATGTTGCCAGGAGACATCTTCAGCCGCTTCGATATGGATTTCTCAGGAAGTGGGGTCCGGTTCCAACTTCGTAAGGACGGAAAAAATTGGCTTTTTTTGACGTAACGAACAATCCCGTCCTTAGAAAAAACCAGAGCTGCTGGTTCGGTGTGAATCGAGACATAACGGCGTCCTGCTGACTCCCTGCTGACTTTATAGCGTTCCGAAATGTCGACAATGTGAGTGATATCCAGCCCCGGATGCCGCTTGAGATAATCGTTGATGAGGCGAGAAGGCATGAGAAGTTCAGCAGAAAACTGGTTTGCCTCCACCTCCATGCGTTTTGCACGGTCGCTGGATTCGAAGGTCTCCGCTGTCATATCTTGGGAGCCACAACGAAAGCCATTCGGACTCGTTGAGCGATGCCAAGGACTTAAATAGTGTCCAAGTTCGTGGCCGATGGTAAATCTTTTTCTTGTCTCGTGACGTTCCGAATTTAAGAGAATTAAACCACCAGATTTGTCATCTTTTGTGACTAGGGCCCCTTCTATTCCTATATTTTTTTCTTCTTTTATTTCGTGTATATCCACGGAATATGCAATTTCCCGAACGGGAATTGGTGGCTTTAAATCTGGGATTTGATTGAGAACGGATAGGGCTAAGCGATGTGGGTTTCCTCCTGCGTCATCTATAGTCATTCTATCAATTTTTATCATGTTTCTCCATCCTTTTTAATAAAGATTGAAGCATATCATCGAGAATGTCCTTCCCATGATTATCTAATTGATTCGCCTGCCTAAACATTCTAACAAGATTTTCATCTTCATTTGGATTGTTTATGTCCTCTCCTACTAAAGATTGGACTGACACTTTGAAATGATCGGCATATTTTTTGATCAATTCTAACGTTGGGTTTGTGCTGCGACCGGTCTCTAATTCCCACACATGCGTCTTTGAAACGCCAATAGCGTCGGCGATCTCCTGCAACGACTCTCCCTTTCTGATTCTCAACTCCTTCAGTTTCGCGGCCAAGGACATCGCCATACCCCTTTCGAATCAAGGCGGCGCCCCAGCACGGCGCGCCGTCAGAAAAAATGATACGTTATTATAGCGGATTACTTGACGGAGGGAAATGTCAGGTATATCTTTACGTTGTTGGGTGGCCATACCGGACGCCCCGAAACGGACAGAAGGAGAAATTCCATGTCCACCACTACGACTCGTCGTGCCCCGGTCGGCACGACTGCTAAGACCGGCGAAGTATGCCCGGAAAGCGGTGTCTGGAAGGTCGTCGGCACGCCGACGACGACGGCCCCCATCGCCAAGGGGAACCGTATGCCCCCCTACAACAACAAGGCGGTGACCTGGCAGCTGATCCAGCACGCCTAGGCACACCCTGAATGCAGTGGGGACGGGTAATAGGGACAGGCTGGTCGCGCCTGTCCCTATCTATTCTAGTCGGCTAAGTTCAACCTGATCTCGCCGAGATAGACGCTCTCGCCCAGTGTCGCCTCGACGGTCCTTTTCGGGTGGCCGTCGGCCTCGATCTCGACCGTGTACGCCCCGCTGTCCTCGGGCAGGCGGTCGAACTTGAAGTCGCCGTATATGTCGGTGACGGCCTCGGCCTGTGTCGCGCCGTCCCTGGTCAGCGTGACCTTCGCGCCCTCGACGCAGTCGACCAGCCCGTCGGCCTCGGCGGAGACGCTGCCGCCGATGAAGGCGGTGGTGTAGCGCCACAGGTTTTTGTACCAGATGCGCGGCTTCGTGCCGAACTCGGGGTTCAGGACCTCGAGCCCGTCATCGGCGACCATCCGCTGCATCTCTGACTCCTCGAGGCAGTAGACCTTCATCGCGGCGGTGGGACAGGACTGCGCGCCGCGGGTCTGCTTCCAGCCCTGGTCGATCAGATGGGCGTCGA
>WHUE01000167.1 GCA_009377375.1 Alphaproteobacteria bacterium
CCGTCTCAGAACGATTTCGCGCCGAGGAACTTCTGGCTGAGCACCAGCGCCACGCTCTGCTCCGCCCGGAACGCCGCCCCGATCGCGGCGCGGACCGCCTGATCCAGCTCGTCCGTCCGGTCCACCCGGATCACCTGTGTGCCCATCGCTTCCAGCACCGGCGTCACGGCCTGGCCCATCGGATACTGCCACGGGTTCTCCTCGCCGTAATCGCCGCGCATGGTGACGATCATCAGCATCGGGAAGCGGCCCCCCTTCACCAGCGACAGGAAGTTGGGCACGTTGCCGACGCCGGAGGACTGCATGCACAGCACGGCACGCTCGCCCACCAGGTCGGCGCCGCAGCAGAGCGCCACCCCCTCCTCCTCGGTGCTCAGCAGCACCGAACGGGTGTCGTTGCGCTCGTCCGCCATCTCGATGATCTTCGCGTTGCCGAAATCGGGGACGTAGGCGAACAGCGACACCCCGGCCTCCACCAGCCGGTCGAAGATCAGCTTCGGCCAGTCCTGCGTCGCCGTTTCCGTCATGAAGTCGCTCCCTGCCCCGTCCGCCCTTCCCCTATTTCTAGGGGGCGGGCGGGAAGCCGTAAAGCCTCGCCGGGTTGTCGACCAGGATCCGCCGCAGCGGCGCCTCGTCGCCGGCCCAGCCCATGACCTGGTCCAGCAGGTCTCCGTCGTTCGGCATCGGCCGGTCCCAAAGGATCGGGTGCGGCCAGTTGCTGCCCCAGACCACCCGGTCCGGCCGCGTCTCGATCAGCGCACGGGCGAGCGGGGTCATGTCGCCGTACGGCGCGCCCGCATCCGACAGCCGGTACCAGCTCGCCAGCTTCACCCAGCAATGATCGGTCTCGCGCAGCAGCGCCAGCACCGCCTTGAACCCCGGGCTGTCCGCCCCGTCGCCGCCGCGGGTGCGCCCCATATGGTCGATCATCACGTCGATCTTCAGCCGCCGCAGTCGGGGAGCGAGTTCCACGAACTCCGCCGCCGCGTCGACATGGATCAGCACGTGCCAGCCGAACGGCGCCACGCGATCGGCCATCGGCTCCAGGAACTCCGTCCGCACCGCGCCGACCAGATTGTTGGAGAGCCTGAAGCCGCGCATCCCCGCCGCCGCCAACGCCGCGACCGCGTCCTCCGTCGCCTCCGGCCGCACCACGGCGACTCCGCGCAACCGGTCCGGATAGCGCGCGATGGCGTCCAGCGAGGCGCGGTTGTCGGCGCCGTGCGCGCTGCCGTGGACGATGACCCCGCGGTCGATGCCCAGCGTGTCCAGCAACCGGACATAGGATTCGACGGGGCAGTCCGGCGGGGTGTAGCCGCGCCCATCGGCGTAGGGGAACCGGTCGGAGGGACCGAAGACGTGGGCCATGGTGTCGCACGCGCCCGGCGGAGGCGCGACCTTCGGCGGGCGGGTCGCGTAGTCCGGCCCGGGGCAGGGTCTCGTCACGGCTTCTCCTCGCCCGTCTGCGCCATAGCGCTCAGAACAGCTCCGGCAGCTCGGTATCGGCCGGCAGGCCCAGCCATTCCAGGGCGGGGCCGATCTCCCTGAACGGCGCCCGTTCGACCGGCCCGCCGCCCAGCACCGCCGCGCTCATCCGGCCGGTCCCGAAGGGGCCGTCCTCGGTATGAACGAACGCCATGCGGCACGACCCCATACGCTCGTGCAGCCGCTCCCAGACGGGCGTCATCGTCGCCACGTCGGCATAACGGACGTTCGGAAAGGTCACCCGGCGCTGGTCGATCAGGAAATTAATGCCCGGGACGAAATCGGGGCCGTCGAGAAACCCGGCCATGAACTCCGCGAAGTTGCCGAGAACGAACTCTCCCGACCGCTCCACGAAGACGAGGTTGGCCGCCTTCAGTATCCTGTACCGGTTCTCGACATGCATCGTACCTCGCAGATTACGCTGCCGCCCCGGAACGCGCCAGAGCGACACCCGCACCCGGCGGGCGATCAGGCGTCGACGCGCTTCTTCTCGTAATGGGTGTCGACATAGTCGTCGACGATCTTCTGGAAGTCCTCGGCTATGGCGGGGCCGCGCAGCGTCATCGCCTTCTTCCCGTCGATGAAGACCGGAGCCGCAGGCTCCTCGCCGGTGCCGGGCAGGGAGATGCCGATATTGGCGTGCTTCGATTCGCCCGGCCCGTTGACGATGCAGCCCATGACGG
>WHUE01000168.1 GCA_009377375.1 Alphaproteobacteria bacterium
ACCGGCTCAAACGCGAGCTGCTGGACAAGCTGGCCGACGCCTACGATTTCGAGGTGCCTGCCGGCATTGTCGACGGCGAGTTCGAAACCATATGGAAGCAGGTCGAGGAGGCCCGCGAGAAGGACCAGCTCGACGAGGACGACAAGGGCAAGAGCGAGGACGAGCTGAAGGGGCGCTATCGCGGGATCGCGGAGCGCCGCGTGCGGCTGGGCCTTGCGCTGTCAGAGATCGGCCGGAGCAACAACATCACGGTCAGCCAGGATGACCTGAACCGGGCGATGCACCAGGAGGCATCGCGCTTCCCCGGGCAGGAGGCCCGGATCATCGAGTACTTCCAGAAGAACCCCGAAGCGCTGCGGGATATCCAGGCGCCGATCTATGAAGAGAAGGTCGTCGACTTCATCGTCGAGATGGCGAAGGTGACGGACCGGGAGGTCACGCCGGAGGAGCTGTTCAGCGACCCGGATGCGGACGGGGAGTCCGAGGCTGCGGGCGAGGTCAAGCCCAAGGCGAAATCGTCCGGCGGAGCCAAGCGCAAGCCGCGCGCCTCCGCCAAGAGCAAATCGTCCGACGAGGCATGACGACCATGGAAGATCCCAGAATGAACGCCCTCATCCCGATGGTGGTCGAGCAGACCAACCGGGGCGAACGGGCCTATGACATCTACTCGCGCCTGCTGAAGGAGCGGATCATCTTTCTGACGGGCCCCGTACACGACGCGGTCGCCAGCGTGATCTGCGCCCAGCTTCTGTTCCTGGAATCGGAGAACCCGTCCAAGGACATCGCGTTCTATATCAATTCCCCCGGCGGCGTTGTGAGCTCGGGCCTGGCCATATACGACACGATGCAATACATCCGCCCCGACGTTTCGACCGTGTGCTTCGGCCAGGCCGCGAGCATGGGCTCGCTGCTGCTGACGGCCGGCGCCAAGGGCAAGCGATTTGCGCTGCCGAACGCGCGGGTGATGATGCATCAGCCTTCGGGCGGTTTTCAGGGCCAGGCGACGGATATCGAAATCCACGCCCGGGAGATCCTAAGCCTGAAGGCGCGGCTCAACGATATTTATGTCCATCACACGGGACAGCCGCTCAAGGTCATCGAGGATGGAATCGAGCGTGACCGTTTCCTGTCGCCGGAACAGGCGAAGGAATTCGGGCTGATTGACGACGTCGTGCATTCCCGGCCCCGGCCCGATGCCGACGCGGAGTCGAAGGCGGGCTGAGCGGAGCCCCGGAATTCGGCGGATTAATGGTTTATTGAAACCTACCGGTTCATCCTGTCGCAACGTCTGCGATTCGTTTTTTCGGTGGGCGTCCTGTCCCTCCGAAGGCCGGTTTTCCGGGGCGTTCATGGCTGTTTATTGTCAATGGACGGCCACGGTATGCTCCGCTAACATGCCTGAGTGAGGCCGAGTTCTATGGGGTACCCATGAATAAGTCCGGTGGCGGCGACGCCAAGAATGTCTTGTACTGCTCCTTCTGCGGCAAGAGCCAGCATGAGGTGCGCAAGCTCATTGCGGGTCCGACCGTGTTCATCTGCGACGAGTGCGTCGAGCTGTGCATGGATATCATCCGCGAGGAGCACAAGACCACGCTGGTCAAGTCCCGCGACGGCGTGCCCACGCCGCAGGACATCTGCAGCGTGCTGGACGATTACGTGATCGGGCAGTTTCATGCCAAGCGCGTGCTGTCGGTCGCGGTCCACAACCATTACAAGCGCCTCGGCCACAGCTCCAAGAACAGCGAAGTCGAGCTGGCGAAATCCAATATCATCCTGATCGGTCCCACCGGTTGCGGCAAGACGCTACTGGCGCAGACGCTGGCCCGCATCCTGGACGTGCCGTTCACCATGGCCGACGCCACCACGCTGACGGAGGCCGGCTATGTCGGCGAGGACGTCGAGAACATCATCCTCAAGCTGCTGCAGGCCGCCGATTACAATGTGGAGCGGGCCCAGCGCGGCATCGTCTATATCGACGAGGTCGACAAGATATCGCGCAAGTCCGACAACCCGTCGATCACCCGCGACGTGTCGGGCGAGGGCGTGCAGCAGGCGTTGCTGAAGATCATGGAAGGCACGGTCGCCAGCGTGCCGCCGCAGGGCGGCCGCAAGCACCCGCAGCAGGAATTCCTGCAGGT
>WHUE01000169.1 GCA_009377375.1 Alphaproteobacteria bacterium
CCGATGCGAAGGCATCGCCCTGCGGGCCGCGCCTCGCGGATCGTCTCGTCTGCGCGCAACGCAGGTGCTTCTATTTAGGTGGATCAGACCCTAGAGTGGCCTTGTTGCAGGGAGGCGCGGCATGAAGGGTGCGGATGTCATCGCGGAGATCCTGAGGCGCGAGGGGACGGAATTCATCACCGGCTTCCCCCGCACCCCGGTCATCGAATCCTGCGCCGCGCTGGGCATCCGCCCGGTGCTGGCAAGGCAGGAGCGGGTCGGCGCCTCCATCGCCGACGGCTACACGCGCCAGACCAACGGGAAGCGCAACGGCGTGTTCGTCAGCCAGCACGGGCCGGGGGCGGAGAACGCCTTCGCCGGCGCGGCCCAGGCCTTCGCCGAGAACGTGCCGGTGCTGTTCCTGCCCGGCGGCGACGGGGTGGACCGGCAGTATTCCCGCCCCGTCTTCAGCGCCGCCGACAGCTACCGCACCGTCACCAAGTGGTCGGCGCAGGTACCCTCCGCCGCCCGCATCCCCGACCTGATGCGCCGCGCCTATCACCTGATGCGCAACGGCAGGCCGGGCCCGGTGCTGCTGGAGATCCTGCGCGACGCCTGGGACGACGAGCTGGCGGGCGAGATCGACTACGCCCCCGTCCCCCGCCATCGCAGCGCGCCGGACCCGGCGGACGTGACCCGCGCGGCAAAGATGATCCGCGCGGCGAAGCGGCCGATGATCCTCGCCGGCCAGGGCGTGCTGTGGGCGGAGGCGAGCGCCGCGCTGGTCGCGCTGGCCGAGGCGGCGAACCTGCCGGTGATGACCACCAACCCCGGCAAGAGCGCCTTCCCCGAGGACCACGCGCTGGCGCTCGGCGCCTCATTGGGGCGGTCGCGCCCGGCGATGGCGCAGGACTTCATGCATTCGGCCGACCTGGTGATCGCCATCGGCACCTCGCTGTCGCGCACCAATTTCGGCCCGGTCCTGCCCGCGGGGCCGAAGATCATCCACGCCACCAACGAGGCCGACGACATCAATAAGGACTACCGCGTCGACCACGCCATTATCGGCGACGCCGCCCTGACCTGCGAGGCGCTGGCCGCCGAGCTCGGCCGGGCCGCCACCGACGACGGGCTGCGGACGGAGATCGCAGGGCTGAAGCGCGACTGGCTGGCGGGGTGGGAGAAACAGCTCGGCTCCGACGAGACGCCGGTCAACCAGTACCGCGTGATCCGCGACCTGATGAACGCGGTCGATCCCGACAACGTCGTCATCACCCACGATTCGGGCAGCCCGCGCGAGCAGCTCATGCCGTTCTGGGTGGCGACGCGGCCGCGCAGCTATATCGGCTGGGGCAAGTCCACCCAGCTCGGCCACGGGCTCGGCCTCATCATGGGGGCGAAGCTGGCGGAGCCGGAGAAGCTCTGCATCAACGTCATGGGCGACGCCGCCATCGGCATGGTGGGGATGGACCTGGAGACGGCGGCGCGGGCGAAAATCGGCATCCTCACCATCGTGTTCAACAACGGGGTGATGGCCGCCGAGCGCGACGTGATGAAGCTCTCCAACGACGCCTTCGGCACGCTGGCCCAGGGCGGGCATTACTGCGACGTCGCCCGCGCGCTGGGCGTCGAGGCGCGGCGGGTGGAAACCGCCGACGCCTTCCGCCAGTCCCTCGCCGCCGCCATCGAGGCCACGCAGGACGGCACGCCCGCGCTGATCGAGGTGATGGCCAAGGAAGGCTACGACTTCTCGCGGTTCTGACCGGCGCCCGACTTGAGACGGCGTCTCAACAACGTTCCACGTGGAACAAAATTAGAACGATTCTTGTCCCCTGGGGACCGAAGGGATAAAAACGAACAATCAACTTCTGACGGGAAACAAAAACGACCTCTAGGGTCTGGACTCAATTAGAATATTTCCAGTGTCATCCCGGCCGCGACTTTCC